>JAWXCH010000566.1:0-21355 GCA_034440595.1 Planctomycetota bacterium
ATCAAAAATCCTCGCGCGATTTCAAACGGCTCGATCCAAAATGCACTTTCCGCCGTCGGCAGCACGGGTGTTGCCACCAACAAAGTCAGCACCAATCGCTCGGGCAATCTGGTCAGCATGCTCTTTCAGCCGGAAGGTGGCGAACCTGCCGCTCCGCCTCCAGGTACACGTGATCCTGCCGTGCCGCCTGGCGCGCCAGCCGAAGGGACCGCGGAAGGTGATGCAGCCGACGCCGGCTCATTAATTGGTCCGGTTCAGATCGAATTCTTGGAAGGGCTAGATGTCATTGTCATTCGTGGTAACCCACGTGACGTAGAGCGTGTCACCAAGATCATCGAAGAGATTGAGCGTCAGAGTCTGGAGACGGTTCCCAAGATTGAGCTACTGCAATTGCAGCATGCCGATGGCCAGGCGATGGCAGCACTGGTGACGACGCTTTACGATCAGGTCCTCTCACCTCGGCAAGGGCGTGTGGATATCACTCCACTGGTCCGGCCCAATGCACTCTTGTTAATTGGTCGCGACGAGGCCGTGCAGACTGTGGTCGATCTGATTAAGCGTCTCGACCAGCCCGTCAATCCAGAAACGCAGTTTCAGGTTTTTCCGCTGAAGCATGCTTCGGCGACTGAGGCCCAGGTGACCGTACAAAGAGTCATCACCGCCAATCCAAATACGGATCCCAATACTGAAGAATCCAACTTAGGCGGAACTGGAACAACTCCGCCCGCCTTGGCCAGTCGCGGGTTTGTCATCGCCGACTTTCGCACTAACTCACTGATTGTCCGTGCCAGCCCGACTGACCTGCGTGAAATCGAACTTCTGATCAGCAAGATCGACGTGGCCACCAGTGGCACGGTCAATGAGCTGCGCGTGTTCACTTTGCGAAACTCGCTGGCGGACGAACTGGCTCCGGTCCTGCAAAACGCTATCAACGGCCAACAAACGCCAGGGCGTGCCGGTGGACAACAGGGCCAGAATCAAGGCCAGGGCCAAGGTCCAGGTGGCCAGCAGTTTCCCGGTCAGGGTGGGGCCCAACAAGGACGCCAAGGAGCGCAGCAGAATCAGCAACAGCAGATCCGCTCTGCCATGTTGCAGTTTCTGACCGTCGACGCTGCAGGTAAACAGGCCTACCGTTCGGGAATTCTGACCGATGTGCGTGTGACTGCCGACGCCAAGAGCAACGCAGTGTTGGTCTCGGCACCGGCGGAAAGCATGGAGTTGATCGCGGCGCTCATCAACGAACTGGACCAGGTTCCCACTTCCACCGCACAGATTAAAGTCTTTACGATCGTCAATGGGGACGCTCAAAGCATGGTGCAGATGTTGCAAACCTTGTTTGGTTTGCAACAGACCGGGGCACGACAAGGTGGCCCTGCCCAGGTGTTTTTGCAGCAATTCGGCGGCGGCGATGTTTCTGGCGACAGCCCGCTAGTGTCGCTGCGGTTTTCGGTGGATCAACGGACCAACAGTATTGTCGCCTCTGGTTCATCGGGTGACCTTCAGGTGGTTGAAGCGATTCTGCTGCGACTGGATGAAAGCGATATTCGCGATCGCAAGAGCACCGTCTACCGCTTGAAAAACTCGCCGGCCCTCGAAGTTGCTAATACGATCAATCAGTTTCTTAGCAGTCGCCGCGATTTGCAACAGCAAACGCCTGGTCTGGTCAGCGCCTTCGAGCAATTCGAACGCGAAGTCGTTGTCGTGCCCGAGTCTGGCAGCAATAGCCTGATCGTCAGTGCCACGCCCCGTTATTTTGATGAGATCAAGCGAATTGTCGAGCAGCTTGACGCTCGACCGGCGATGGTCATGATTCAGGTTCTGATCGCGGAAGTCACGCTGAATAACACGGACGAGTTCGGTATTGAGTTGGGCCTGCAGGACTCGATTCTGTTCGATCGTAGTATCCTGGGGGACATTGCTTACCAGACGACCGCGACCACGTTTGGCAATCCGCCGACGACAGTCGAACAGCAAACGATCGTCTCGGCAACGAACACACCAGGTTTTAACTTCAACAATAGCCAGCCACTGGGCAACAGTGGTAGTTCTTCGGCGCTAGACCGCGCGTCGGTAATTGGTGGCCAAGGCCTGTCCAATTTTGCCGTCGGTCGCATCAACAACGAACTGGGCTTTGGTGGCCTGGTCCTGTCGGCCAGCAGCGAAAGCCTGAGTTTTCTGCTGCGTGCGCTCAGCGAAAGCCGCCGAGTCGATGTGCTCAGCCGACCACAGGTCATGACGATGGACAACCAGCCGGCCTACATTCAAGTCGGCCAGAGCGTGCCGTTCATCCAAAGCACCAGCTACACCAACTTTGGCCAGCAGAACAACATCAGCTATGAAGAAGTCGGTTTGATCCTCAATGTCATCCCACGCATCAGCCCCGACGGGTTGGTGGTCATGGAACTGGACGCTGAGCGATCCGATGTCGGGCCAGAAGCTGAAGGGATTCCGATCTCGATCAACAATAACGGGCAGGTTATTCGCTCGCCGCGCATCAACCGTACATTTGCTCACACAACGATCAGCGCCCTGAACGGTCAGACAGTGGTGCTGGGTGGTTTGATTACCAAGCAACACGCCGAAACTCACCGTCGCGTTCCCATTTTGGCGGATATCCCGATCCTGGGTCACCTGTTCCGTTACGACAATGTTCAGAATCGCCGCACCGAACTATTGATCATGATGACACCCCGGATCGTCCGCAACGAGCGCGATGCGGATTGCATCAAGCAGGTCGAAAGCTCGCGGATGAGCTGGTGTCTGGCCGACGTGATTCGGATGAATGGTGACCTGGGGCTACGCGGTCGCTCCGGCGAATGGACTGATGCCGAAACCAATGTCATCTATCCCGATGTCGACCCCAGCATGATCGAACAAATTGTACCGGGGTCCGAAGAAGTCACTACTCCGCCGCCAGCCGGCGAAGATATCCTGCCGACCCCGGGCGTTCCATCGGTTGTGGTTCCGGTCGATCCGAATACAGGTCGCTTGCCACCGCCGAGCAGTGCTCCACCAGAGCAACTCCGGATTCCGTTTAACATTCCAGCGCAACAACCAGGTGGCGTGCCAGGACCGACTTCCGCTCCGCCTCTGGGACCAACGAACATCACGCCGATCGAATCGAATCCGTTTCGACCGGAAGGAGAGCCATCGTCATTGAATCAACTCCGGCTACACGAATCGCCAGCTTCCGGAAAGCCGACGCTAGCTCCGGTCCCAACTGCCGAGCATGCGGGCTTCAATCCTCAGGCAGGAAATGCAATTCAACATGCCGGTTATCAGTCACAGGCACCGGGCAATCTGATACAGGTACCTCCTGGTGGCGTGCAACCGGCGCTATATCAGCAACAGCCGCCATACCAGCATCAATACGCGCCTGTGCAACAACATCCACAACAGCAGTTTACTCAGCCACCTCAACAGCCAGTAAATGCACCGACCGGTCCGCCAGGATACTTTCGCCAGTAATGGCAGAGACTACAACATCCGGCCACAAGACCATCGACTCATTCATTTTCGTCATGAGGATTACCGTGACTAACCAACTCCTCTATAAAACGCTGCTACTCCTGACGTTCGTCTGGTTGAGTGGTTGTGCGAAATTCGACATCCGCAAAAACATCCCCTGGGGAGAAGGTGCCGATGGAGCCATCGAACGCCCGATGCGCGTCACCGCCTCTTGGACCGATTCGATCATGACCCGCAACGATCAACCGGCGCAGCGCGGGTTTGGTGGCAGGCTCTACTTCTTTGGTGCGAATCCTGACCAGCCGGTCAAGGTGGAAGGAACGCTGGTGATCTACGCCTTTGACGAAACTAATCGCGATCCGACCAACGTGGTTCCCGACAGAAAGGTTGTGTATCCCATTGCCGACTTTGCAAAGCTGCAAAGCAAATCCAAGATGGGACACTCCTACAGTGTGTGGGTTCCCTGGGACGTCGTCGGCGGACCCCGAAAAGAAATCAGCCTGATCGCTCGATTCATTCCCAAAGATTCCAAGGGTGGCGTGATATTGAGCGAACAGGCCAAACTCCTGCTACCTGGTACCGAACCGCTGGTCAAAATCGCACCGCTGCAGTCGTTTGAACAATCCACCATCGTCCACGAAAATGCCGCACCAGCACCTTGGAACGGTGCGACACCGCCCCCTGCGTATGGCCAACAGTCTGCCGCACCGCCAACCAATACCGCACAGTCTGGAAATACCGCGCAGCAAGAAAATACCGTGCAGCAAGCCAGCTACCAAGAAGCTGTACCGGCATCGGGGGAATCGGGTACCGACAGCACGCGAACCCGAATGAAAACTTCGACCATTCCGCTGCATGGCCCGCAAGCCGCCCGGTTTATGCAGCAGCAATCGCCGGGGCAGCCGACAAACTCGCCGTCCGCGGCTGACAATGCGGCGCTTGAGCAGCTACAGAGAAGCGCGCAACAGCAAAACACATCCGCCGATGGGTACAAAACCAGCGTCCGATACGGTGCGCCTCCGCAGCAGAACAACGGGGCAGAACATACAGGCGATCAGCAACAGGGATTGCAAAAATCGGGGGGGCAGAACTCCGCTCCCCAGAGATATCCGAACCAAGTCCAGCCTGCGCAGTACTCCAACGCGGCTCAAGGAAGCAATTTGCCATCCGGCAATCGACTTGGCACCAACTTCAGGGGGCAACTGCGCGGAGGGTCTGAGGGCCAGGCTCAACCTCTCCAGTCGGACCAGGGATTGGTGTCGGACCAGGCGGAACCTCCGGCTGTGCAACCGACAACTCATTCACCACGTTCGAGATTCCAGGTTCCAAGAGTACAAGTCGCTCGGCCACAGACCGGGCGTGAACGTTGGCAACAACACCCCGCAGTGTCGCAGTCTGGCCAGTAACCGCCACGGTGACCGGCGATAGCGCCTGCACGCCACGCGACTTAGAGAGTAGCTGCCCTAAACTCGCCGAGACCTGCGCCGCCGGTTGCGGTTTGAAATCGAACCCAACCGTTAAGATGGTGCGAATCGTTCGAGGGGTGGCAGTATTGGTCTGTCCTTCCTCATTCTGATTCTGCCGATTCCGGTTATTGAATCCGGAATTCTGCGACTGGCGGAACATGCCGGCATTATTCATTGCGTTATAGGCCCCAAACGCACCTTCGGTGTCCGCTGCCGTTGTGCCGACAAATTGGCCAGCCTGCAAGTTGCCGCGCTGTGGCATGAACGACTGGCCACCGTTGACTGACTGACCGGTGTTGCCCATTCCACCGCTCATCGCATTACCGCCTCTCGACCGGGTGCTCGCTCCGCCGGCTCCGCCAATGCTACGGTTGCCGAACATTCCAGAGCCACCGCTAGAAACACTCGGACGAGAAGAGCTAGAGCCGGTGATGCCACCACCTCCGCCCCCCATACCTCCGCCGAAGCCCGAAGTCTGGCCGCCAAATTGGGCAGCGGCCTGAGACTGCAACAGTAGCAGTCCGGCTAAGGCCAAAACAGTCAGGCTGAGCCGATGTGCCATCGGTGAATTCCAGTATCAACAGAGTAGGGGACTCTTGACCATGTCGTCCAGTATTGTACCGTAACCATAGCACCAGCGGCAAATTACGGTTATGCCGCTTGTATCGTTTCAGTTTTAGCCGGTTGGACCGGTCAGCGAATCTCCACAAAACCTCGGGGTCACTATGAAAACCATCTGCCTTGTCTGCGCGTGCTTACTGCCGATGTTGTGGCCAACCGCAGCATTGGCCAAACGGGCACCTGCTTCGCAATTGCTGCCCGATAACACGCTGGTCTATGCCCGGATCGCGGATGTGCCTGCACTGATCGAAAAACTGCCGGAGACCTCGCTGGGGCGGATGCTTCAGGACGCCCAGTTGAGGCCGATGTTCAATGATCTGTTCGCAGAATTGCAAGAGCGACTGGCCGAGTTTCAAAAAGCGAGCGGCCTGTCGCTGGAGGACTTGCTGCGAATTCCCCAAGGTGAAATTGCCCTAGCGGTTCTACCTAGCGACAACCCGCGACAACCGAGATTCGCCCTGCTGTGCGACACAGGTAAGAACTCTGCATCGGCGCGAAAACTGGTTGATTACATTGATGCCTCGCTAGTTGCTCAAGGAGCGACACGCACCGAAGAGCAGATCGGCGATACCAAGGCAGTTGCCTGCGTTCTGCCCGGACGAGTCCCCGTGAACATCGCTTGGTTTGAGCGCGACGGCACCGTTGTGTTCTGCACCGACATGGAAACTGCCAAGGAGCTGCATTCAAACTGGAGCGGTCGTTCGAAGGACGCGCTGGCAGACAATATCCACTTTGACACCCTCGTGCAATCTTGTAGCGCAACGGCACCCGATGCTGCACAACTGCTCGGGTATATCAATCCGATGGCGCTGGTCCACCAATACACACAGGGGAATCTGGCGGCTGCGGCGGTCGTAGGATTGTTTCCGAAACTGGGACTGGACGGCCTGCAAGCGGTCGGCGGCAGTGTGGCGGTTTGCACCGACGACTACGACACACTCATGCAGGTCCACCTTTTGCTGGACACGCCACGCAAAGGGGTTCTCGAAGTGCCAGCTTTAGGATCCGGCAACTTTACCCCACCGGACTGGGTCTCCGACAAGGTGGCCAGCTACACATCGATCCATTGGAATTTTCAAGAGAGCTTTATCAAGCTAGAAGCGATCATCGACGATTTGCAAGGGGAAGGTGCCACCGCGGAACAATCGCGCCGCATCTTCTTGGACCGGCTGGGGGTCGACTTTATAAAGGATGTTCTTCCGCAACTAAACGGTCGCGTGCACTACATCCGGCAGGTCATGAGTCCGATTGACCAGCGCGATCCGGCCACGCTGATCGCCTTTGAACTGAAGGATATCCCTGCGGCAAAGACACTGTTAGAAAAGACGGTCGAGCGAAAATCCAGCGACCTGACGCCCGTCACAAGCGGCAGCAAGACGCTATATGCGATCAAGAATTCATATCGCGACGATCCCGAGTTCGCCGCGCGGATGCCCGAACCATGTTTTGCCCTGGCGCATGGCTGCTTGATAGTTTCGGACCGGGTCGCACTGCTCAAGCCGCTGTTAGGAGAGAGCGACCGTAAGGCCGCGCTGGCCAATTCTCTGGAGTACAAGCTGATTGCCAGTAAAATGCCGCGGCTGTTGAACAAGCAGAAACCAGGGCTATTTACATTCACCCGCACAGAAGAGAGCATCCGCAGCATCTATGACCGAATGGCACTGTCCGAAGCCGATCGGCGGGCGAACCCCGATGCTCCACGAGGAGGTCGCTTCGGCCGGGAATTTGGCAATGTCATGGAAAAGCATCCCCTACCGCCGTTTGCGGCTTTTGCCAAGTACTTTGCCCCCGGTGGCAGTGCGATTACGAGCGACGACAGCGGTTTTCACTATGTCTCCTTCAGCTTGCGTCGCAAGCAAAAAAGCCCAAATTGACCCATCCATGCCCCGGGACAGACATCCTCTCGTGGCGACGCGGCCATTGCGACCTATAAGCAGTCGCCTGCCAAGTCTTATCAAACCTGCTGCCAGACGTTAAGATTCAGGAGCGAAAAAGGTTCCCAGCATCGGTCGGACCGGCTGAGGCATTTCCCACAGACTGCTACGATTCCCAACAGTTTATCCCGCAAGAAAGTCCATGGCCGAGAAAGACACGCCTGCACAGGCAAAGCGGATCCTACTAGTCGATGACGACCAGGAAATTGTCGAATCGATGCGAATTGCTCTACAGGCGAAGGGGTACGAAATTCTCGTCGCACGCGACGGTAATCAAGGCCTGGCCATGGCCGAGCGCGATAAGCCAAACCTCGTGATTTTGGACATGATGATGCCCAAACGGAGCGGATTTCTGGTCATGGAACGGCTGCGACGTTCGCCAGACAAGGAATCGGGCGTGATGCGGATCATCATGATCACCGCCAACGAAGGGAGCCGTCATAAGGCCTATGCCGAGATGCTTGGCGTGGATGACTACATTCGCAAGCCATTTGCTATGGACCGCCTGATGGAAAGCGTCGAAAGACTGCTGAATTAGCCGGATCAAACGGGGTTTTTCAGGCCTGCTGCGCAGTTGAATGTCCCGTCGACCGCCAGTTTTCCGATTCATTTTTTGCGCAGAGAGACTTCGTGACCTGCATCGAGAAATATTTTTTGATCTTCGCTCCCGGTTCAAAGAATTTTTTTCGATGCAGACTTCTAGTCGTAACTGCTTGAACAAAAAACACTTGCGCGATACAGGTACCGACATTCTCTAATACTATCTATTCCAGATAGTGCGAAAATCGATATTGCCGCAATCGCATATCGTAGCGATACTAGTAATAGTGAAGCGTAGAGGTTGGTCATAGCCCATCGACCAACTGCACAATTGAAGAAGGCGTTCAAGCGCAAACGCTCCACGAACTGAGCACTCCGAAGCGCGATCTTTTTCAACTTTCTTTCTCCTTGCGTCCAGCAAGTTCCCGGCGGTCGGCAATCGGTTTGAGCCGTGCGCTCAAAAATCGACTGTTCGGGAAAGGATCGCTGTACGCGCCGAGCGAGAATCCAAGCGTTGAAGTCGTTTCGCGAACAGGACTGTTTGGCGTCGGATTAGCAAGGCATACGCGTCAGTGCCGGGTCGATAGCTCGGCCGAGTTCAGGGATCGCTGCGGTTGATTGGCAGCCGAACGACTGCCGGAAGGTCAAACGTGGCCCTTTGGAGGACGATTCGATGAGTTCTGTACAGGGAAACTCTGGACAAGAGATTATTGATCTCGTTTCACAACGGCAAGATCTTTCGCAGTTCCGCAAAAAGCACTGGGAAGGGACTTTCCCCCAGTATCTGGATGTGGTCGCGGAAGACCCCAAAGTCACTCGAAATGCCTTCGAGCGTGTCTACGACATGATCATGTCGTATGGAACGAAGACTTTTGAAGTCGCACGAGAAAAGCATACGCAGTTCAACTTTTTCTCGGATCCAGACGACCACGGCGCGGACGCTGTCTTTGGCCTGGATGCATCGCTGCAGATGCTGGTCAACGCCTTCAAAAGTGCCGCACAAGGGTATGGTATCGAAAAACGAGTCCTGCTGCTGCACGGGCCGGTCGGCAGCAGCAAGAGCACGATCGCACGCCTGCTGAAAAAAGGCCTGGAGCGTTATTCACAAAGCGAAGCCGGCGCGCTCTACACACTCGGCTGGGTCGACATCGAAGATCGCAGCACGGTGCACTGGTGCCCGATGCACGAAGAACCGCTGCATTTGATTCCCGAGCGATTCCGCGCAGAGACCGCCGCACGGTTGAATGCCAACCAACCAGCGGATGGGTATCAAGCGCGCATTCGTGGCGAATTGTGCCCGATGTGCCGGTACATCTATGCGGAGCGTCTGAAAAAGTATGAAGGAGACTGGACGCGGGTCGTCCAGGATGTGCATGTCAAGCGCCTGATCCTAAGCGAGAAGGACCGCATCGGCATTGGCACGTTCCAGCCAAAAGATGAAAAGAACCAGGACTCGACCGAACTGACCGGCGATATCAACTATCGCAAGATAGCCGAGTATGGCAGCGATAGTGATCCACGCGCCTTCAACTTCGACGGCGAGTTCAACGTCGCCAATCGCGGGCTGATCGAGTTTGTGGAAGTGCTCAAGCTGGACGTGGCGTTCTTGTACGACTTGCTCGGTGCCAGCCAGGAACACAAGGTCAAGCCCAAGAAGTTTGCGCAAACCGATATCGATGAAGTGATTCTTGGCCATACCAATGAGCCCGAATATCGGCGGTTGCAGAACAACGAGTTCATGGAGGCCTTGCGCGACCGGACGGTGAAGATCGACATTCCGTACGTCACCACGCTGGCCGACGAGATCCGCATCTATGAGAAAGACTACAACAACGAAAAGGTAAAAGGCAAACACATTGCCCCTCATACCATCGAAATGGCCGCGATGTGGGCCATTTTGACTCGGCTGGAGACACCCAAGAACGCCAGTCTCTCGCTGTTGCAGAAATTGAAACTGTACAACGGTAAGTCGCTCCCTGGCTTCACAGAGGACAACATCAAGGAACTCCGTGAGCAGGCGGTCTCGGAAGGATTGCAAGGGATCTCGCCACGATACGTTCAGGACAAACTGTCCAATGCTTTGGTTGCTCACCCCGATTCCAAGAGCATCAATCCGTTCATGGTGCTCAACGAATTGGAATCTGGACTGAAGCACCACAGTCTGATCAACAACGAAGAGGTGAAGAGCCACTATCGTGAGCTGCTCGGGGTGGTGAAGCAGGAGTACACCAACATCGTGAAGAACGAAGTACAACGTGCCATCGCCGCGGATGAAGACGCTTTGAAGCGACTGTGTGGTAATTACATCGACAATGTGAAGGCCTACACGCAACGTGAAAAGGTTCGCAACAAGTTTACCGGGCAGCAAGAAGAACCCGATGAGCGGCTGATGCGGTCGATCGAAGAAAAGATCGACATTCCAGATAGCCGCAAAGATGACTTCCGCCGCGAGATTATGAACTACATCGGCGCGTTGTCGATCGATGGCAAGACTTTTGATTATAAGACCAATGAACGATTGTACCGGGCACTGGAACTCAAACTGTTTGAGGATCAGAAGGATACCATCAAATTGACCAGCTTGGTTTCAAACGTTATTGACGCCGATACACAGGCCAAGATCGATGTGGTGAAGGGACGACTAATACGCGACCACGGATACGACGACGAGAGCGCCACCGACGTGCTCAACTATGTAGCCAGTATCTTTGCTCGTGGAGACGTTAAATAAGCTGCGCTGGCGCGCGAAGATCGCGCGCTGGTGCGGCACAAGATAGAGTGAGAATGTTTTAGCACAATGCATTCACCATAAGCTGACAACTTCGGCCACCGACGAAATGTCGAAGGGAGTCGTCATGATTCAAAAAATCGACCAAGACCAACGCCGCTTCAAGCAGATTGTTCGTGGCAAGATCCGCGAGAATCTGAAGAAGTACATTACCCAAGGGGAAATGATCGGCCGCAAGGGGCGCGAGTTGGTCAGTATTCCGATTCCACAATTGGACGTACCTCACTTCCGCTACGGCAAAAACGGCTCGGGCGGTGTTGCCCAAGGGGAAGGCGAAGACGGCCAGCCGATCGCGGGGGGCGGACAGCAGCCCGGCGATGGTACCGGCTCGGCGGGTAGCGATCCGGGTCAGCACATTCTGGAGGTCGAGATTTCGCTTGAAGAGCTGGCCACCATTTTGGGCGACGAGCTAGCACTACCGCGCATTCAGCCGAAGGGAAAAGCCAACATCGAGCAAGAAAAATCCCGCTACACCAGCATCCGCCGTACAGGACCCGAGTCGCTACGACACTTCAAGCGAACCTACATGGAAGCGCTGCGGCGACATATTTCGTCGAATTCCTATAGCGCAAGTTCGCCGTACATCGTGCCCATTCCCGACGACAAGCGATACCGTTCTTGGAGTACCGTAAACGAGCCAGACGCCAGCGCTGCGGTCATTTACATGATGGATGTCTCCGGCTCGATGACAGACGAGCAAAAACAAATCGTTCGGACCGAATCTTTTTGGATCGATACCTGGCTCTCCAGTCAATACAAAGGGGTCGAAACTCGCTACATCATCCATGACGCGGCGGCTCGCGAAGTGGATGAAGAAACGTTCTATCGCACCCGCGAAAGTGGCGGTACACGGATCAGCACGGCCTACAAAGTTTGCTTGGAATTGATCGCACAGCGGTTTCCGGTCGCCGATTGGAATATCTACTGCTTTCAGTTCTCCGACGGAGACAACTGGGGCGAAGACAACGAACAGAGCATCCGCCTGCTGCGCGACGAAATTCTGCCGCAGGTGAACCAATTTTGCTACGGCCAAGTCGAAAGCCCTTATGGAAGTGGTGAGTACCTGCGATCACTCCGCAACGAATTCGGCGACGAACATGCCAAGCTGGTGCTTTCTGAGATTGAAAACAAAGAGGGCATTTACGATTCGATCAAGGCGTTTTTAGGTTCTGGTAAATAGTCGTCGAGGCAGAACATTGCGACAGCATTTGGAACCAGATTTGCATACGAAAAAAGCTGTACCGTAAATCAGTGAAGGGCCAAAACAATGGCGACTGACTGCTACGATTCGCTACCGCTGTACCTTTCCGAAATCCAAGGTCGGATGGAGGACTATGCGCGCGGCTACGGGCTCGATTTTTATCCGACCATGTTCGAACTGGTCGATTGCGATCAATTGAACGAGGTCGCGGCCTACGGTGGATTTCCGACTCGCTACCCACACTGGCGGTTCGGTATGGAGTTCGAACAACTGACCAAAAGCTACCACTACGGCCTGTCGAAAATCTACGAATTGGTGATCAATAACAACCCGTGCTATGCCTACCTGATGAAGTCCAACGCGCTGGGGGATCAGAAAATGGTCATGGCGCACGTCTACGGGCACTGCGATTTCTTCAAGAATAGCTACTGGTTCAGCCAGACCAGTCGCAAAATGATGGACGAGATGGCCAACCACGGCAATCGCATCCGCCGCTACATGGATCGTTTTGGCGTGGATGAGGTTGAGAACTTTATCGATTGCTGCCTGAGCATCGAAGACCTGATCGACATCCACTCTCCGTTTATCAAGCGCCGTGACACGCCGAGTCATCGCCTGAGTACCGAGGCCGATCCGGAAGAGCTACCAACCGACGGCCGGTTTGTTGCCAAAGGTTACATGGACCATTATGTCAATCCGCCGGAAGCGCTGCGCGCGAGCAACGAACGAACCGCGCCTGAGTCCGAGAAACACTTTCCCGATCATCCAGAACGTGATGTGATGTGGTTCGTGCTGAATCATGCCCCGCTCAAGCCGTGGCAGTTGGATGTGCTGTCGATCGTTCGCGACGAGGCGTATTATTTTGCCCCGCAAGGTCAAACCAAGATCATGAACGAAGGTTGGGCCAGCTACTGGCATTCAACCATTATGACACGGCAGGGGTTGGACCCCGGCGATATTGTGAACTATGCCGATCATCATTCTGGCACGATGGCCAGTTCGCCCACGCGGCTCAACCCGTACAAGCTAGGGATCGAACTGTTTCGCGATATTGAAGACCGCTGGAATCGCGGCCGTTATGGCAAAGAATTTGACGAGTGCGATGACTATCGCGAGCGGCAGCGTTGGGATACCAATACTCAGCAAGGGCGAGAAAAGATTTTTCAAGTTCGCAAAGTCCACAACGACCTGACATTCATTGACGAGTTCTTGACGCTCGATTTTTGCCGGCAGCACAAGCTGTTTTCATTTGGCTACGATTCCGACAACGATACCTATAACATTGAAAGCCGTGAGTTCCCCAAGATCAAAGAGCGATTGCTGTTCCAACTCACCAACATGGGTCGGCCGATGATCTCGGTCACCGACGGCAATTACAAAAATCGCGGCGAGTTGTTTTTGACACATCAGTTCAACGGTGTAGAGCTGAAACTGGACTATGCCAAAGACACGATGATGAATTTGGAGCGGCTCTGGCGACGGCCGGTCCATATCGAGACCGTTCTCGACGAAACCAAAACAATTCTCAGCTTCGACGGCCACGAACACAAATCCAAAGAGGCCGCCTGAGTTGCACGCATAAACTGCTGCTGTGGAGAGACAAACCGAAAACAACCTTTCGCCTGAAACGTCACGCTGGCAGAAAAATCCCTGCCAGATCGATGCCGTTTCAGATCGAAACTGTACTTTTGTCGTTAAAGTTCCGATATCAATGATTGGCACCTCGCGTTTTGAAAAAGGGGCCGCGTAACATGAATGCACTAAGAGCCGAGGCAAAATCCGCATTAGGTCCGCTCGGGCTATTTTCCAACGACCGGCACATTCTGAGTGTGGCGGTTGCCGATTACCAACTCGAATGCGAGCTGACCCATCTCGATCAATTGGCGTGTGCTTTTGACCGCTTGGAGGTGACCTGCGACTCGCTCCAGAGCAGCTCTCTGCAACAGCTTACTCAATTGGCCGAAAAACTGGCCGCTCGCCTGACCTATCTGCTGGAACCGATCAAAACGATCGAGGTCGACTCGCAGAACGTCGTTGTCCAAATGCGGTCCAATCCCCCGCAAAAGAATGACGATGGTACGTTTTACTATGAGTTGAACGTCCGGCAAGGTGGCGTTTTGAGCCTGCGACGCTTCCACAAGGTCGCCGGCTCTCCCCGTGCTACTGTGGCAGCCGAAGTGACTCGCGAGGTTTTCCTACGTCTGGTCGATGATTTTTCGTCGCTGGCGTAGCTCGCTGGTGCCAAATTGTGCCCATCAAACGGATAGAATCCTCGCGCGTCCGTACAACACTTTCACGTAGTGAAAGGTAGCAATACACTAACCCGAAGCGCCAGCGAGGCGCAGCGCATGTGGCGAATTTCCTCGCTGGCGCGTCGGGTTAGTGTGAAATGTTTAATCGCAGCGAACACTGGCGGAGCCAGTGGCACACATCGGCTTTAATCAAAATCCTCCGTCTCAATTTGTCGCAGCAGAATCTCGCGTTTCCAGTCTGGCTCGTGGATTGGCCAGCAACGAAGCGTTTCTTGCTCTATATCGGCCCACTTAGCATCCGGCGGGGGTGATTCTGTCGCGTCGGTGCAGGGGTGCAGATGATGTTGCTGCCACAGTGCCCGTTCTGCCTTGGAGAGCGGGGGAGCACGTCGTCCGGCGGACGACCTTCGCCAGGACATTTTTCCCTGATCAAAGACCGTCACGATTCGCAGCCCTGGCCGGTCCAGCATCCGGCGCGCGATCAACTCGTGACTGGCGGTCGGATAACGGTCCTTCAAATGCAGCAAATCAAACTTGGAATCAGCGCAGTCCTCCGCAAACCAGCACGTCGGCACGATCAGCCGGCCAGCCAATAGATTGGCCACCTGCTCCCGTTCGCCAGCCGCCTCCTCGGGGTCAACTCCTAGCAGTTGAAAAACTCGCCACGACCATTGCTCTCCCAATTCATGGGCCACAGCCCAATGGATCCGCTCCACACGTGGATCGCGCCGCAGAAAAATCGTCGGCCGCTCGGCTCGGCCGGTCCCACGTCCAAAACGCACCAACCGTGCTCGGCCTGTCTGGCGATCGTCCCAGGCCAATTGTATTCCCAACCGGCTGGCGATTCGCACCGCGTCGACGGGCGGCTCAGCAACTCCTGCTGAAGCGAGAATTTCCTCCGCCGTTTTGTCCAAAGCGGCGGCCATTTCGGTGGTTGATAATTCTGCAAGCATCGGCGCTCCCTGGCACTAAGAAGTCAGGATTGCTTCGGTCGAACCCGGACACTTATCTCTCAAATATAGTGTACATATGTATATATTATTGGCGTGAATTTGTCAATGAGCCAAGCTTTATGGCACATTCGTCACCCCGCATGCCGCTTTCACACGTAACTGCCTCTTCCCCATTCAGTTAGAGCCAAGGTAAGATGAACTGCTTGCCACAAATTCAGATGATTAAAGGATCTTGCGTTGCTTACCTCGCCAAAATTGCCTGTGCTCCAACCGCAAATCAAAGGGACGTACGCCTTTGTCAGCCTGGGATGCCCAAAAAATCTCGTCGATAGCGAGCGTATGCTCGGCCTGCTGCAACTGGACGGGTACCGTCTGGTCGCCAATCCCGACGGGGCGGATTTTGTGATCGTGAACACCTGCGGCTTTATTGAGCGTGCCCGGGAGGAGTCCTTTTCGACGATCCGCGAGATGGTCGAGCTAAAAAAACAGGGGAAAACGCGCGGGGTGATCGTCTCTGGCTGTTTGGCCGAACGAGATAAAGAGTCACTGCTGACGACCTGCCCGGATGTCGACCAATTGGTTGGGGTTTTCGGTCGCGAGCATGTGACCAAGGTTGCTGACCGGCTGATAGGGGGCTTGGAAGAGCAGCGCACCGTTTTTCGTCCAGCACCATCGCGGCCGCTGCCGGATACTGGTCGCCTGCGAATTACTCCGCGGCACTTTGCATTCTTAAAGATTTCCGAAGGGTGTGACCGGCTCTGTACGTTTTGTGCCATTCCCAAGATGCGTGGCAAGCATGCGACCAAGCCAATCGAAGAGGTATTGGCCGAAGCACGCGAACTGGCCGCCGATGGTGTGCGCGAACTGAATATCGTCGCGCAAGATACAACCTATTACGGCATGGATCTGTACGGCGAACCACGACTGGCCGAGCTTTTGACCGAACTGAACAAGGTCGAAGGGCTGGACTGGATTCGGATCATGTACCTGTATCCGATGTATTTCAGTGACGAGCTGATCGAGACTATTGCATCGAGCGACAAGATTCTGCCGTATTTGGACATGCCGCTGCAGCATATAAACGACACCATGCTCCGCCGCATGCAACGCCGCGTGAACCGCGCCGATACCGAGACCTTAATCGGCAAACTGCGAAAGCGGATTCCGAATCTGGTCATGCGGACTACGTTCATCACCGGTTTTCCTGGCGAGACCGACGAGCAGTTTGAAGAAATGGCGGACTTTGTCGCCGAGCAAAAGTTCGAGCGACTTGGAGTCTTCACCTATTCGCTGGAAGGGGACACACCGGCCGCCAAGATTCCGGGCCACCTGCCAGACGAGGTCAAAGAGGATCGCCGTCAACGAATTATGTCGATCCAGCAGCAGATCGCATTTGATTGGAACGACGCTCAGGTGGGCAAACGCTGGGACGTGCTGTTGGATTCAGCGGTCCCAGGGGAGAAGAACGCCTATATTGGCCGTGCATTTGCCGATGCCCCGGATGTGGATGGCGTAGTGTATGTCACCGGAAAGAAGCTCGCCGTCGGGCAGATTGTCCCTTGCGAGATCGTGGCCACCAGCGACTACGATCTGGTCGGTGTGGCGGTTGGTAACGGTCGATAGGCCTGCAAGATCACTGCCGGGGTCAGTATTGCAACCGGCTTTTGGTCGACAAACGTTCCGGATAAGATACGATTGAAACAGCAGTCGCACATTCTTAAAACTCACGGCATAACCCAGCACGTTCGCTATGGCTACCAGCACAGATCCCTCAAAGCGATCGCAGCTTGACCACCGTGCGGTGTTCAATATTCCGAATCAACTCACTAGCCTGCGGCTATTGCTGTCGATCGTATTGTTCGTGCTGATCGAGTACGAATACTTCTTGGCCGCAATGGTCGTCTTCATGGTCGCTGCCGGCACCGATTGGCTGGACGGCTACTGGGCTAGGAAATACGGCCAGGTGACAACACTTGGTCGGATTCTCGATCCGTTTGTCGATAAGGTGATCATCTGCGGGACGTTTATTTTCTTGGTAGCCGAGCCAAAATCGGGTCTGGTCGCGTGGATGGCAGTGGTGGTCGTTGGCCGAGAGTTGCTAGTGACTGCTCTGCGTGGATTTCTGGAAGGGGAGGGGATCGACTTTAGCGCGGCCATGTCGGGCAAGCTGAAAATGGTCCTCCAATGTGCGGCCGCAGCGTTCAGCTTGTATCGACTCAGTTACGGCCAGGACACGCCACCAGAGTGGGTGCAAATGGGACTGATGCTCTCCATCTGGAGTGCAATGATCCTGACCGTCTATTCTGGTGTGATGTACGTGCTGGCAGCAATTCGGTTACTGCGGCGTTAAGGCAGCGGCAACTGAGGCGTGTGCCACTGGCTTTGCCAGTGTGAAGCACGTAGGACTTTGAATCCGCTAGTCATTCGTTAGAGTCGGTAAACGAAGTGAATCCGGCAACATTGGAACCAACTTGCGGAGCCAGTGGCACACTCAACTTGAACTGAAATGCCAGAGATATCCATTCCGCTCGCGATCGAGTATGCAATCTACGCGGTCGCAATTGCCGGCAGTTTGTTTGCCTGGATCTTGTTAGGCCGATGGTATTCTCGCACCGGCCAGATTCTGCCGTTCGAGCCGCGGCGCGCCGTCCCTTGGACCGCTATTGACCTGGTGCTGATCCTGATGGCGCAACTGCTGCTTGGCTTATTGGTCATGCGGATCATGCAGCAGCGATTCGACATCAGTGGGGTACCAGAGATTGCGAATCTGGCGCGGCCAGAGCTACTCACGCTGCTATGGCTGTCGATTGGAGCGAGCATACTGACGGTGTTGTTCGCTGTGGCGCTCGTGGCCTTACGCTGCAATGCCGATCGAGACGACCTCGGCCTGAACACCAAGGAGCTGCGTGCCGATCTGCGGCGAGGAGTAATTGCATTTGTACTCATTGCAACGCTCGTTTATGCTCTGCAAGCTGGATTGTTTCATCTTTATCCTACGCCGCACCCATTTATCGATTTGCTGCGGAAACAACCGGATAATGAGTTATTCCTGGTTATCTTTGTGTCAGTAGTCATCGTGGCACCGATCTGCGAAGAGATATTATTTCGTGTCCTGCTTCAAGGTTGGCTCGAATCGGCCATGTCAGAGACCAGCATCCGTCAACCAGCCGCAGTCGACGGGGCGGAAATGGCTGCTGAAACGGATGAAACTGAACGACGCCCGCAACCGACTGGACGCCTGCGGCCAATCAATTCGACCAACCCGTACGCTGCCTCACAAGTAAACGCTGCCATCAATCCGGCGGCCTATATTGTTCAACCGCTGGAACTGTCGCGCCGTTTTGCCCCGGTGCTAATCAGTTCGATCGTCTTTGCGCTGGCGCACTTTGGGCATGGCCCGGCACCGATCCCGTTGTTTTTTTTGGCCTGCGCGCTGGGCTATCTTTACCAGCAGACGCATCGAATCTGGCCGTCGCTGGTGGTGCATACGCTGCTGAATTTGTGCTCATTGGCAATTCTGTGGGCCGAACTGTGAAGCTAACGGCCACAGCAGCAGGTACAGTTCGCAGGCAGGACTCACTGTACATTACAAGGCTGCTTGTTTCCCGTACGTCTGATGACTTATAATCGTCGCAAAATGATCGGCGATGCGCGATTGTTTTTCCGTAGTCTTAACTCGTCTCCTAGAGTTTCAGAAAGCAAGCACCCATGGCATTTGGATTCGGTATTGTCGGCTGCGGAATGATCTCTCGCTTTCATGCGCGTGCCATTGCAGATTTGAAAGGGGCCAAACTGGTCGCTTGTTATAACACCTCTCTTGGACCGGCGCAGCGACTGGCCGAAGAGACCGGCTGCAAGGCGTACGCCGATCTGGATGCGATGCTTGCGGATCCAAACCTGGACATTGTGACCATTGCCACGCCGAGTGGTGCGCATCAAGAGCCTGCCATTGCCGCTGCCAAGGCCGGCAAGCATGTCATCATTGAAAAGCCGCTGGAGATCACGCTGAAACGCTGCGACGCGATCATCCAAGCCTGCCAAAAGTATGGGGTGAAGCTGGCGACAGTGTTTCCATCGCGCTTTCATCAGTCCAGCATTGAGATGAAACGCGCGATCGACGCTGAGCGTTTTGGACAACTTACTCTCGGCGATGCCTACGTCAAATGGTTTCGCACTCAGCAGTACTATGATAGCGGCAAATGGCGCGGCACCTGGGAACTGGATGGGGGTGGCGCGCTGATGAATCAAGCGGTCCATAGTGTGGACCTCTTGCAGTGGTTCATGGGGCCAGTTCTCGAAGTCACAGCACACGCGGCAACGCTGGCCCATGAGCGGATCGCGGTGGAAGATAACATTGTGGCCACCTTGAAATTTAAGAATGGCGCGCTCGGCGTCATTGAAGCCAGCACAGCCGTCTATCCGGGCTATCTGAAGCGGATCGAGATTCACGGTTCCGCTGGCAGTGCTGTCATGGAAGAAGAGGACATCAAGGTCTGGGACTTTGCCAAGAAACAAAAACGGGATGAAGCCATTCTGCAAAAGATGGCCGAGAAAAAAAGCGGGGGAGGGGGCGCCAGCGACCCCTCGGCCATTGGCCATCATGGGCACGCCAAACAATTCGCCGATTTTGTGGATGCCATCAAAAAGAATCGCGAACCGGCCATCGACGGTGCCGAAGGACGGCAGAGCATCGAAATCATCCTGGCTATTTACAAGGCCGCCGAGTCTGGCAAAACCGTGCAGTTGCCGTTGAAGGGTGACCCTACGCTGGCAGCCCGCAAGGTCAAGGCGAAGTAGCGAACGCACTGGCGGAGCCAGTGGCATACCAACCCGAAGAGCCAGCGAGGCGCAGCACAGTTTGGCAATTTTCCTCGCTATCGCGTCGGGTTACTATGGGGCATCTCGCCAAGCGCACTGGCGGAGCCAGTGGCACACAATTGTGTGTCACGCAGCACTATGCCCTGCAAACCGCTCTTTGCGATGCAGTGCCATTTTGGCACAATGCAGTGATGATTCGCAACTGCCGAGATTACCTGGTCTATCTGTTTGTGCGATTGTTTGTCTGTGTCTTGCAGGCAATCTCGCTCGACGCCTGCTGGAGCGTATCCAAGCGGCTGGCCTGGTTATTCGGCGATGTGGTGAAGGTCCGTCGCCGTGTGCTGCATGAGAATCTTCAGCGCGCTTTTCCGGCTTTGAATGAAGCTCAGCGGAATGCTTTGATTCGCCGAATGTGGGAGCACCTCTTTTTAATGCTGGGCGAAATCGCGCATGCACCGCGCAAAATCCACGACACGAATTGGCGAGAGTTTATCGTCTTTGATGATGCGGCCACCTTCATGCGATTTCTGTGGGATGACCGCGCCAAAATGCTCGTCTCCGGGCACTATGGCAACTTTGAACTGGGGGGCTATATGCTGGGAGTGTTTGGTTTTGAGACATACAGTGTAGCCCGGACGCTGGATAACAAGTACCTGGACCGCTTTATCAATCAATTCCGCGGTGCCAAAGGGCAGCATCTGTTGCCCAAAAGCGGCAGCGCCGATGAGATTGCCACGATTCTGGCCAACCGGCAAATGCTATCAGTCCTGGCGGATCAACACGCCGGACAAAAGGGCTGCTGGGTCAATTTCTTTGGGCAACTGGCCTCTACACACAAATCGATCGCACTGTTTGCCTTGGCCAATCAGGCACCGGCGGCCGTCAGTTGTGCGCGAAGGTTGGATCGACCATTGCGATACCTGATCTGGGCCAAGGACTACTGCGACCCAGACACCATGCCGGCCGAGCGTAACGGCGTCACGGAGTACACGCAGTGGTTCACCATCGCGCTAGAGACCATGATCTGCCAGGCACCCGAACAGTACTGGTGGGTCCATCGCCGTTGGAAAGGAGAACCGCCGGCCAGGTTCAAGAAGCCAAAACCTGTCGAGCAGGCCGCGTGAGGTTGACTCGAGTTCATTTCAGCAGCATCCATCGCGGTCGGTCATTATGTGGAAACAAGTCGCAAAGCTGTCGGACTGTCCCCCCGGCAAGTCGCTTGAATTGACGGTCGGGGAATCGATCGTGGCGCTGTTTAATGTGGATGGCACACTCCATGCGTTGGACGGAGTTTGTCCGCATCAAGGTGGCCCG
>JAWXCH010000567.1:0-5069 GCA_034440595.1 Planctomycetota bacterium
AAGGGCCCTATACCCCGATAAAGTCCCCTCGTTCCGCCAATCGAGGTGGAGGAGTTTGACCCGGCCACAGGTGGAGGAGTTTGAGGTGGCCACCGGGGCGCCCAACTGAGTCCGTGACAAGTGGCGGCGCAAGCCTGTCATCTGTCACCTCCTTTCATCGATTCGGGCGATCCTTGCCATATTGCCTTTCGATTCTTCGACAGCTCTTTTTCCTCGTATTTCCTTTTCCCATATGGATACTGGCCCCCAAGGCGGAGCAAGTTAGGTGAAGGATTGTCTAGATCGTTCCTGTCACAATTCATCCACTGGCAAACAGCGGTGTCACTTTTTGCCGGGGCCGCCCTTCTCCCCCTCCCTCGGGTATTCGGCGGGCGCTAATGAAGTGATGCCCGGATTGGGGAACTATTCATAAGCACTTTCGTGTATCCGACTTTCGATTGCACCCCGCAAATGCGGCCGATTGTGACAACATTCACGGCGATTGAAATTCAGTGGGGCCTCCTGCCCACGACGGAGATTTGGGGGGAGTTAAAGCGTTAAAGGGGTTAAAGGCAAACTGATCTTTCTCTTCGAAAAATATTGACATTGCTTGGCAATAACCTCTCTCGCTTTTGCGTCTGACAGAGAAGTCCAAAATGCTTTAACAGGTTTAACTGCTTTAACTTCCCGCTGCCCGATCACAACTGATCTCCGAGCGAAATGCTTGACTGAACAGATATCGGTGGGCTGACGTTTTCCTTGATCTTGCTGAAGCGGAACAGCTTCTTGTTACTGGAGCCTGACTTTTCTTCAATCTTGTAGAGAGATTCAAGCTCCAGCCGAAGGTTCTTGAGCAGCATGCCGAATGCACGGGGCGTTTTTATGGGGAACTTTTGACCCTTAGCGTCGTGCATCTTGCAGATAGCGTCGAACAATTCGCCGCTGGCAGTAAAATCGTGACTGGGGTTTATTGCTATCCAGTCCTCCAAACCCTGTACGACCGGATGATCGAGCAGGGCGAATTCCGTCTTTGACGACTCCATGTCCTTCAATTTCTGCTCGACATCGGCAATGCCGAGCAGCGGCGCGAATAGAATCGCAAGCTGCGCCCAATCAGCCAACCGATGCGACAGTGGTTGTTTGCTGTGAGGCTGCCTCAGCTCGTAGACCATTTTGTTCAGCGTTGTGAGCAGCTCGCCCCATATTCGAGGGCGTTGCTGGTCCAGCTTCGCAAGCAGGTCGGATTCGGGGATGAAGTCCTTTCGGCGCTCGACATCGATCAGTAGCAGGCGGTCAACTATGTCGTCCCGCGTGATGCTCTGCGGATTCCGTGAAGTGATCATCACGAAGCATCGCGGCACATACGCGGCCTCAGTGTTCGTCTTGTACAGCTCGCGTCGCTTATACGTGCCGCCGGTCGCAGCCGTGGCCAGTGCATCTGCCAGCCATGGCACGACGTTATCGACGTTGTCTATGCAGACTAGGCTGTTGTGGCATATCGCCGCCCAGAATGCGTCCTCCTTACCCGCCATACCGGTGTCGACGTTCGCGCTAGGCCCTTGAAGGGCTCGTTTGAGACCTCTTCCGGCGCTAGTCTTTCCGCTGCCCTTAGGACCAGTGAACAACACAATGGGCTTTGTCGGTAGGAGAGATTCAAAGAACAACGTATAGATGTAAATCTGGTAGAGATCGAGACTCGCTAGATCACTGGCATTCGCAACATTGACTAGATGGTTTCGTACAGGGCTGCCGGCAAAGCCGTAGTCGGGTTCAATTGGCGCAAGTGACGATTCCCTCGTAAAAAGTATGCCGTCGTCGCCGTTGTCTAAGGTCTCGATCTTGGTGCCATCGAGTCGGAACACCCGCTGGCCACCGGCGTGTATATAGAGCTTCCTGTCTTGATAACGTGCGAACTTGAAGAATTCAGTTGTCTTCCCGTGCCGCAGGCAATGGTCTTTAACGTCCGCTTCTAGGTAGCTCCACACCGGCTCCTTGCCGTTTATCCGGTAGAGGTCGACGCAGAGTGCGCGGAACTCGGCGGACTCAATCCCGTATAACTCGCGTTCATCCTTGTGGAAAAAAAATAGTTCCGCCGTACCGGGTGTGCGGTAGAAGGTTCCGCGTGACTGGAGGTCCTTCCGCATAGCCTCTGCGACGCGCTTTTTAGCCGCAACTGACTTGGCTGCAGTGGCAAGTTCACAAAGATCAGGCGGCATTGGACCGATCCATTGGACAATTGCATCTGCATCTTGCTTGCCTATCAGATCGACGAGCTTGGTATACCCGGCTACTGGTGAGCCTTTTTCAATGTTTTCAAATGTGGTCTTGACCGCAGCTTGGCGATCCGATATTTCGGCGTCTCCGGCAACTTTGGCAACCTTTGTAACTAGGTCAAGTACATCGATTGCTGGCCAGCCGCGTTTTCCTAGAATTCCTGCTATAGCCAATGCCAAATTGTGTCGTGCACTAGGTTGCCACACGGGCAGCAATGTGGCCGCGACCGCGATCTTTACGACCGCATCTTCCAACCCGATGCCCGCTCCGGGTTCTCCTTCGGCCTCCCAAACATACGCCTCACCTATTGGGTGGATGCTCGGTGGCACAACGGCGTAGCAGCCCTGCGATCTCATTTCAAAGACGATTTCCTTACTGTTCTTGAACTGATGCGTTGGCCGTACCCCTTTATACAAGTGATGCGAGCGGGAATTTCCCGGCCTTCCCCATTTCAAGCCGGTCGGAGGTAGCCAATCAAGAAAGGGCTTCGCGGTTTCGGAATCGATGTCGATATCGGTAAGACCCGACGCACCAAGTAGCACACCGATATTGCACGGGTCTGCAAATGCAGTTGGAAGGTCTTTGTCTTCAACCGTGTAGTCCGGCCAGCCCGAGAGGTGGCACTCCTTGGATTTGAAATTGACGGGCACGGGCCGCCATTTCCGGTCCAAGCAAGCCTTCGCGGCGGATGCGGTTTTCCCGGCCACTGTGGCGACTTGAGGATGCGCGTCCGAGACGGTTACCTTGCCTTTGTTTGGATTTTCCAAATCCGTATTCGCGGCAATTTTCATTGTGGAGTCTTCTTCGCCTTGACTTCCGCGATATCTAACGCTGTCAAAAAATATTCGGCATATTTGGTGGCAAGGCCATCGGCTTGCATTTTCTTGATAATCAGCGTTTTCACCGGGACATCGCGGTGGTGTCTGAGGTGATACACGAGCCCTCCGAGACAATATAGGTCCCACCATACAGCGGCGTCTCGCACTGTTAATCGCTGGCCAGCGAGCAGCGCGTTCAGAACAAGGTTTGTCTTGTTGACAACGACCTTGAACTTCTTAGCGTGCGCCGTTGCGGTTTTCGCGGCAGGAGCGACTACCGGTCCCTTTTGTATGAATGTAATTGTCATGGCGTTATGGTCAAGCTCATCCAATCGAGGAGTGACTAGGCTTCAAGAAGCAGAACTTCGGCCTTTTCCTATTGGGTAGACTGATGCGCAGCTTTGACCCAATCCTCAACTTCGTTTTCCAGCCAACCGACAGATTTCGATCCGATTTTGAAGCGCCGAGGAAACTTACCTTGGCGTTCCAATCGCCATATCGTAGTTCGACTGAGCTGAATTCGTTCTCGTACCGCCGCCCATCTAAGTACTCGCATGACGTCTCCAAACAGCTTGTTCGAATATGGTCAGCACGTTTCCGTACTAACCAAGTCGTCATCTTTGAGTAGAGGCGAGGGGTAGGTAAAGCCGTTCGGTCAAGGGTTAACCTACCCCTTCAACTACGACCGCGACAAGCGGGTATTTGTGCGGCTTGAGGGGGAATTACCAGCCGATGAACACAGGGTTCTTTTTAGTCTTGGAACCCGGCGTAGTTTTGTAAAGTGAGTCCAATCTGTCCTTAACGTTCCTTGTGGAGTATTTTTCATTGAAGACAGCATTGACCAGCGCGGCTACGTGCTGACCATATGGTTTTCCAACTTTGATCATTCGCACCATATCAAGCATGAGAATGTCACCATTGAAAAAAGCTGGGGAAGTCTTCGGAACAAGTTGGCGGGTGAAGTAGCGGAATAGGTAAGTGAGATGGAACATCAAGCCCGTGTGGATGATGTTTTTCCCCTCTTCTTCCAGCTTGGTCCCCTTGTGCTTCAGATTCACATTGAGATCAAAATCAAATTCGAAAGGGCCGTACTGAAAATCTGATGAACTAATCAGGGCGGGGTGATCCGGGTCATCTTGAAACTCCAGCAAACCATCCTTTAGATCAAGAAGCAGGCTGGTCAACCTTTCAAGTCTCGTCGATGACAAACCGATGGTCTGGAGGTCAATATGTACCTTTGGGTCATCCGTTTGGGCCACGGCCTTCAAAGCCATTGGGCGGTGCTCCTCTAGGAAGAAAAGTAGAGAAGAAATAGTCTTAAGCGTCGCCGGCAGTTGGTCCATCGCGGCTAGAAGCTCTCGCCGCGTTACTGCGCGGATATCCTGTTCTGGTAGGTGCGCATTCGTAGCCATGAAGCACGCATACAAAAGATTCAGCTCAAGAATCTTTGAAGATTTGCACTCAACCGGGATTGATTGGATTGCCTTTAGTGTGTCGTTGATCGGGCACTTTATCGCCTCAGTTTTTTGAGACCCTTTCGCGCATTTGTACGACGATTTGTGTTTGAAATCTGTCATCCAGTTTTCGAACTTGTTTGGATCGGAGATGCTTGGGTAAGCCGTCATATAATTTCTTCTTTGACTTGTCTGCTGAGAGGCGAATCGAATCAAGTTGATCGCGCCGATTTGTAGAAGGCCGTCGGGCGTTATTTATTTCAAGTTCTTCTGTTCCAATTTGAGTCCGAAAAATCCACAGCGTTTTTGGCCCTCGGCGGAAAGAGAAAACCTATTTTCGCGGCCAGTCGGACCGTGCGAGGTTGCAAGGCGCTATGCCGCGTTATTGCCGATCGGAGTCACGATTGCAACGGGCTTCAATCCGTCCAAATAGTCAGCCCAAGCCTGCAACATTTCCCGTCGCTGTTCCGCATACCGAGCTACGTTGTAGACGCCCCGGATGCCGCGCATTGAGTGATTCAGTGCTTTCTCGATCACGTCAGGA
>JAWXCH010000568.1:0-3181 GCA_034440595.1 Planctomycetota bacterium
AAACAGGACAGCACCGACACGTCGCATGATCTGATTTAGGACGGCAGCGACACGCCAGCAACCAATTCTACAGGACAGCACCGACACGTCCGCCTTGGTTCATTGCACGATCCTAAACGCGATTAGGCAGCGAATTTCCGATTAGCCTCAAGCTGGAACATTTCGCGGTACAGTCCCACGGTTGCACGCACGTCGGCCAGCGCATCATGCGCCTCTTCGGGTCTGAGTTGAACTCCGAAATACTCGCAAAGTGTTCCGAGCTTGAAATCTCGCGGTGGCGTCAGTGTCTTGTGTTCGTGAAAGAGCCACACCGCTCTCTGCACAGTGCAAAGCACGCGAAAGTGTCCTGGGAAGAAGAGCCCCATTCGCTCAAACCATGCCTGCAAAAAGGGTCCATCGAAAGCCGCATTGTGTGCGACGAGCTGGGCCACTCGGTAGCCTCCCCTCCCCGCGGCCGTTACATCGACGGTTGCATGTCGGCGCAAGAATTCTGCGAATGTCGTTGCCACCTCGCGGGCTGACTTGGCTTCCCTGCTCCACCGTTCCGGGCTGTAGTTGTTTTTGCGAAGTGATTTTGGATCGACAAACCGCGGTTCGAAACGCAGCTTCGCCTCGATGGTTTCGATTTCACATAGCGAACTCGTTACTGCAATCGCGGCAATCTGGACGATCGGCCTCCATGTCTCCAGGCCGCCGGTTTCCAGGTCCACAAAGACCAATCTTTCGTCTGGTCCGTTCGTCATCATTCGGAAGTAACTACCACGGAATTACCGCAGAAACAACTGCGTATGGCAGCGATGGCGCAGTTGTAAATATTCACCAGTACGGTATTGAAATGGATGTGGTCGGGAATCGGATTCCCGACTGCGGCTGTCGCTTACGTTAAACGCGCTGCTCCGCACCCGGTGCAAATTCATTGGGCTAGGGGTGGCAAGCATGACGGATTTTGACAGGCAACCGCACCCGGTAAACTCGACCTCACCAGTCGAGCTAAGGGGACAGGAGTTTACCACCTGTCACGCGGTTGGCCCGTAGAGCTGGATGCATCGAGAGGTGCTTGTCCAGCTCGACGGAGGCTTGTTGGAGTAATCCTAGTTCGGTGACTGCCCTTATATGGCAGACACCGAACAGAGTAATCCCAGCATTCTATCCGATGGCATTTTTGCACCCGCGCGTGCGGGGGCGATGCGGACTGACCTTGGTTTACCAAGGCCGTCATTTTCAAAGCAGGTGATGCGGAATCGCCTTTGGCGACCCGAGCAATCCTGCTCAGGGGGTTCGCGGTCTTTGACCGCGTTCAACCTGACCGGCGTGGGGAGCTTCGAGCCTGGTGACAGGCCGAACCGAACTGACCAGTTCGGGGACTGCTGGCAAATCCAGCGGCCGTGAATAGCTCAACCATGAAAGGCCCGTGAGGGCTTGCCGGTAAATCTTGCGAAAGGCGGTGCCAAACCGCAAACGACCTCAGTCGATGGGTAAGGGGATGCTTCTACGTTCGGTTCCCTGAAAGCAAGCCTTTGGGCTTGGCGACTTTGCCGACTCGGGAGAGTTGGCATAACGACTGACGTTCCCTCCCGGTAACACGGGATAGCGACGCGATTCGCAAGGTGATGAAAATGACTAACGCAGGAACCTCTGCGGCCTCCGGTTGGTAACCGGTGCCTGAACTGGTCGTTCAGGTGATTCAAACGCCGTAGAGGGGGAGTGTGGCCTGAGTAGAAGTCGGTTGTGGTATCGGCGGGAGCCGATGCTGCGATCGAGCGATGCTCCCTGCAAGGCAGTGGGGACTCGTTCGTGCGTTACGGGTGGTGCCGGGCGTATACGACGACGAAAGGGCTGACGGGCAGTATGTACCTGTCGAAAAGCTGTGCTGACGACTGAGTTTTTCAGTCGCCGGTCCTTGGAAGGGCGCAAGCGGTCACTGGAGACTGGTTCGGGAGAACTTGTCTTCTGTGGCAGCGGATCGACGGCGGTACCTGGACGTGTGTCTTCACACGGCCAGGGCCGTCGAAGGTTTTCTGGTGTGAAGGGTAGTATGGATTGGCGATGCACAATCTAAGAATGTAGTGCGTCGCCATCCTTCACCACTGGCATGCGCCGATGCGCGGTATGGTGAGCGAGGATCGTTCACCTGCTGAATTCGCCGCTGCTGAGCCACTTGCGTTTGTGCAAAGGATTTCGGCTTTCCCTGGAGCTTGTGCCGTTGAACAAGCTCCCTCTTTGCGGATTCACTGTCTGCAATTTCGGAGGCTCATGGAGTATCGAGCCGAAGCGACTTCAGTCGAGGGCTTCGTTCAGCAGATCGCCTGCTGCTACCTACGTCACGGTTACTGGTTCTATGTCTCGGGGTGGATTCCTCAGGGCAAAGATCCGAGGTCCGTGGATGAGAAGCTCATCTCGAAGTACGGGATCGCCGTTTCGGAATCGACGCGCGCCAGACGAAAGCAGGCGGGAAAGGCAAACCTCCAGTACATTCGCCACGAGCGATTTTTCGTGATCTTGGCAACAAAGGGTGAGCACCGTTTTTTCGTGGAAGAGGAGAACCTGATTCGGGACATTCGACGAGTGCCCCTGAAGTTCGCAGGATACTCGATCAGCTATCGGCGGGGAGGGCGAACGCGGGAGGGGCAGCCGGACTCGAAGTGGCATTCCCATGTCGAGATCGACCGGCGGCAGCTCCTGGACTTGAAGGCCTGGCTTACGGACCAAGCGGGAAGGGCCACGACGGCGGATGTCGCCAAGACCATCTATTCTCTGCCGGTGGAATCATACGCTCCTGTACGGCGACAACTGCTGATGCTACTCAGGGCCGTCAATCGCACTCGCCGAGAATCAGGCCGTCCCACAATTCCACTGGAAGTTTTGCCGTTGCGTCGAAGAGTAGTGAAGCCGTTCCACCGCCATTGTGCTGATGTCAGCGCAGGGTATTAGCCATGAAACTTCGCTTCGGCTGGCTACCCCGAATTCAGCCAAGAACTTACCCGGAAATCACCCCGCACAACTCGCCACTATCGTCTTCTCGGCGTTGCAATCCGATTCCCTTACCCAAATTGGCCCAGACTGGAGTGGCATCGTAAACCCTGTATCCCGCATTTCCCAGATGAGTTCCCGATCTTCGGTATGCGATTTGCGCTACACCCTTGAAAAACAGGGGTATTCTGCCAATTCGTGCCATGCTGAC
>JAWXCH010000569.1:0-17803 GCA_034440595.1 Planctomycetota bacterium
GCGAGCCTCGTGCGTGATGGAGCGTTTGCGCCCGGCCTCGTTTTCGATGAGCGTTTCCCAAATGCGGCGGAGCAGAGACATCGGCCAGTCTTGCTTGCTACTAGAAAGAATGCGGGCAAGCTGTTTGAGCAGCGACTCTGGCTTGAAGGCCGCCAGCTCATCCGTTGCCGCGCCGAATGTCGCTTCGATTGTAGCGCGGCATTCGGCCCAAGTAGCCTCGTCAATAAAGCCTTCGCTCTCGCCAGCTCCCTCGTGCGATTGCAAATCGGTCTGCGTGGTCGAGCGAATATCGAACTGCATTTTCCAACTGCGCGGGCCGGCGGATTCGGCACACCACAGGTCCAGCGTGCCGATCTCAGTCAGCCGCGCGTGCAGTTCCACGCCGACGACCGATTCGTCGGACTTGCCGCGCGAGCGCAGCACCGTGCGGATCGGCGGCAGCGACTTCAATTGCTCACTGTCGACGACGATCACCTCTCCAGGCTTGTCGGTCAGCCGGGTACTGGAGACAAACAGCGGGAACTCAACCGGCTCGGAAACGCGGAGTTGAAACTGTCGATCGCGGAGGTCGACCTCTTGGCCCGCCTCGGCACTGGCCGGCACCAAACAAATGGCGTGATGCACGGGTTCCGTGGCGGCATCGTTTGCAGCACCGGCTTCACTTTCCACGCCAAGGTAATACGTTCGTGCCAGATCGGCGGCAATGCGGACTCCTTCGCCACGGCGGACCATGCCGTAATAGGCCGCCCCGCGAGCTACGGCCAGATCAAGTCGATCGTTATCCAAGACCAGCGGCTGCCAAGTGGACGAGCCAGTTTCATTGAACCAGGAGCTGAGTACTTCTAGTAGCCGCTCGCGAAGAACGGGCGACGCAAAAAAGCCGCCGTTAAACAGCACAATGTCTGGCCGCGCCGGATCGTGATCGGTAGGCAGGGCTTCATCCCCAATGGTCACATTGCGATGCGCCGACAGAAACGCAGCCAGGTAGCGCGTGATGGCCGCATCGGTGGCGTAAGGCAGGCCGAATTCCTGAAAGCCGCTCTGCCGCGTGGATGGATGCGCTGCGAGCTCAACTCGCGGCAAAAAGCCTTCAACGATCCACTGTTGCACTTCCTCACGCGAGACTTCGGTTTGCAACGCGCCAAACAGTCGTGAGCCGCCGCTGGCCACCTGCACCGTCATGCGTTCCGGTGCACCCTCGCCGAGCAGCGTTTCCTTGACGCGGCGAGCTGTTCGGACCAGCGTGTCCCATTGACGTGGATCAAGCTTGCCATCGGGTGAAAGCCGCTGTTCCAGATGGTGCGCCAGCGCCAGATCCTGATTATCTCCACCCAGGATGAGGTGATCGCCAACCGCCACGCGATGGAAGTGGACCTTGCCCGACTCGCCACTGCGCACGCGGATGAGTGTGAAATCGCTGGTCCCTCCGCCGATGTCGCAGACCAGAATCTTTTGCCCAGAGGAAACCGACTGTTCCCACGAATCGGCGTGGCGATAGATCCAGGCATAGAACGCCGCCTGCGGCTCTTCGATCAGCACGACGCGTGGCAGCCCGGCGAGTGCGGCCGCCTCGACGGTCAGCTCACGGGCTACCTCGTCAAACGACGCCGGCAATGTGAGGACAAAGTCCTGCTGAGCCAGCGGATCGGCCGGGTGCTGTGCATCCCAGGCCTGACAAACATGTCGCAAGTAGCGTGCGGTCACCTCGACCGGCGAGAGCCGATCGACATCGGTCGCACCATGCCAGGGGAGCAGGTCGGCGGTGCGATCCACGCCCGTGTGGCAGAGCCAGCTCTTGGCCGAAGCGATCATGCGACCAGGGACAAGTGCCCCATGATCGCGTGCAAAGAAACCGACGATGCTGTCGCCGGCGCGTTTGGCAGTAGGATCAACACCCCAGGGCAGGCGGAGTGCTTCGGGCGAGAACTCCCCTGCTGCCGGTTGGTAATGAAACGACGGTAGCGTGTCGCGGGCTTCGACCTCTGCCGGAGCAACCAACTGCGGAATCGGAAAGCTGGCAACGCGCCACGGCTGCTGCTGAGTATCGACGTAAGCAACCGCCGAGTTTGTCGTGCCGAGATCCATGCCGACGACGTAACGGCTGGGTTGGGTGGTAGGTTCGCTGGCTGTCATGGGGTCCAGTTAAACATCATCGCATTGGTTCGCTCTTCAATAACAAATGACAAATAATTAATAGCAAATAACAAATAGCATGTCGTTGCATCGAAACGCTAAACCATTTGTCATTTGTTATCAATCATTGATTATTTGTTATTGGGATGGCCGGAACAGCTCTCGCGTATCACCTACCACTGAAAAATCCCCGTGCCCCACGCCAGCCCGGCACCGAAGCCACTGATGAGAATGCGGCTCCCTTGATGGATTCGCCCGGCCTGATTGGCCTCGTCCAGGACCAGCGGAATGCTGGCCGCAGATGTATTGCCGTAGAGGTCCAGATTGATCAAAACCTTTTCACGAGGAAGCCCCAGATCCTCTACTGCCGCGTCGATGATCCGCAGATTCGCCTGATGCAGTGCCACGAGATCGAGATCAGAAATATTCAGATTTGCAGCGGCCAGTACCTCACGCGTGGTCTGTGCGACCAGCCGCACCGCCCACTTAAAGACTGGGCGGCCTTCCATCCGCAAATAATGCTCACCAGCCTGCACACTGGCCACTGAGGGGCGGCAGCGTGAGCCACCCATCGGGCTATACAACAGGTCCGCCCCCGACCCATCGGCCCCCATCGTGTAGGAGAGAAATCCTTGCTCGGGGGAACCTTTGGCCAGCAGCACCGCACCGGCACCGTCGCCAAACAACGGGTACGTCTTTTTCTCGGATGGATCGACCAGTCGCGAGTTGGTATCGGCACCGATCACCAGCGCCAGCTTGCTGCACCCGCTGGCGACGTACTGCATGCCGGTGAGTAGTGCATAAAAGAAACCGGCACAGGCAGCATGCACATCCATCGCCGGGGCGTTGATGCCCAGCTTCGTTTGCACCTGACAAGCCGACGCGGGGACCGACCAGTCGGGCGTAAACGTACCGAGGATCACCAGATCAACATCGGCGGCTGTGGCACCGGCGTTATGCAAGGCACGCTCTGCCGCCTTAATCGCCATGTCGCTGGTGGCCATCTCTGGTGGAGCATGCCGCCGCTCCAAGATCCCAGTTCGCTGGATGATCCACTCGGAGTCGTAGCCTTGCGATGCCAAGTCTTCGTTGCGAACGATGTTATCCGGCACATAGCCGCCGGTCGACACGATCTGCACACCGGTGATGGAGCGTATCGGAGCACTCGAAGTCTGGACAACGCGGTCGGTCATGAGCGAGCTTACTGAAAAGAAATAGGGACAACCGCAACTAAACCACGACCGTGCGATCAAAAGCCACTACCGGCTGGCCGGGGGTGTATCGATCCAGCGCCGTTCGGAATACGATTGCAGGACGGCATCGGCCACTTGCTGAGCATACAGCCCGTCAAAAAAACTAGGGACCGCCTCGCGTCGTTCGACAATCGCCGAAATAAACTCCCACATCAAATCATACCGAAATACGGTCGCCGGTTCGCCCACATTTGGATCGCGTGGGCTATCCGCTGGCTTCAAAAACTCCGCCGGCACCTGGACAGGGTGGAGATCCTCACCCGTTTTGCCCAGCATAATCGCGTTTGGCTCGTGGAGCCGGTACACGGCCGAGCCTTCGCTGCCGTTGATTTCAGCCCATTCGTGGCCAAATCCGTTGCGGTGGTACCCCTTGGCCAGCGTGGTTCCTTCCCAGACGCCAGTGGCACCTGACTCAAACTCACCGATCAAGCTGGACCAGTCGTCAACATCGCTCGGTTCACAGGTGCGGCCGTCGACCGTCTGGGTTCGTTCGGCAAAACGTGCCACCGCCCCGCAGACACTCTTCAACGGGCCAAGCAGGTCCATCGCAAAGTCAATGCGGTGGATCGTCATGTCGAACAGATCCCCTGCCCCGGCGAGTCGCTGGTACTGCCGCCAGGCCCAGCTTGTTTCGGGCCAGTCGAGAAACCGCTGAGACCGAAAATGCCGCGGCGTGCCGAGGGCACCGCTCTTGAGCAAGTGCCGCAGGTAGAGCATCGAAGGAGCAAAACGGTAGGTGAACGCCGTCATGTGAACGACATTGTTATCGCGGGCAGAGGTGTACATCTGCGCCACTTCGGCAGCATTCAGGCCAAGCGGCTTTTCACACATGATATGCTTGCCATGTCGGGCGGCAGCCACGGAAATCTCGCGATGCGTAAAATTTGGCGTGGCGATGATTACCGCGTCGACTTCGGGATCAGCACACAGTGCCTCGGCATCGGTCGTAATCTTCGTAAGTCCCCAGTCTTTTTTACGCTGTTCGAGCAAGCCGGCATCCGCATCGCAGGCCGCGACAAGTTTGCAGCGATTGTCCAAGCGAATGGCCGGGACGTGGTGATAGTCACTCACCTTGCCCGCACCGATGATGGCCACACGAACGGGAACTTCACAGGAGCGAATAGTCATAGAACAAAACCTGGATAATCTGGCTACATACCGCCAATTGGCCGCTAGTTATTAAGCTCGTAGCCTACGTGTTTTACGGGCCTTGGACAAGGGCCAGAGGCCATAGTAACCCGAAGCGCCAGCGAGGCGCAATGTCGCATTTCGCTCCGCGAAATAGCGATTTTGAATCGGTTAGCCCGCTTGCACACGATGAAACAAGGTGGCGCACTAGTGCGCTTTCACGGAGTGAAAGGCAACAGACGCGCCAGCGAGGCGCAGCGCCGTTTGACGGTGTGCCACTGGCTTCGCCAGTGCGATTGGGCTTCGCCGGTGCACTTTGCCGCAGAGGCGCATCTCGCTCCACACTGGCAGAGCCAGTGGCACACTAGCACCTCACTTCACTTCCGCCGGAACTCAGCACGATAGACCGGTTCGGCATTCAACCGCGTGCGGCGTTCAAAATGCGTGCGGTAATCCAGATCATGCTCTGCGGCAGTTTCGGGAACTTCCAACGGGCCTTCCAACTCTAAGTTCAAACCGGCCAGCAGCTCCAGCGTCGTTTGAAAGTATTCCTCCACATCGGTCCAAAAGTGAAGCTTCCCCCCGGAGATCAGCACGCGCTGCGCATCGCGTAAAAATGCTTCGTTGAGCACGCGCCGTTTCTTGTGGCGCGCTTTCCACCAGGGATCGGGAAAATAGACATGCACGGCCGTGACGGACGCCGCTGGTAGGATCTCGCGAAAGACTTTTAGTCCATCCCCTTGAACCATCACCGCATTGGGCAGTTCCAGTTTCGTAATCTTCGCCGCACTGTAGGAGGCATACTTGCGAGCCAGCTCGATCCCCAGAAAATTGTGCTCGGGACGCTGCTGAGCCGCAGCGGTAATGAACAACCCTTTGCCACTTCCCATCTCGACTTCCAGCGGCTGCTGCTTGGGAAACAGCGGTGTGGAATCCCAGGGCTGTGGGAGCTGATCGACCTCGCGATAATGATGCGACAGGTCAAGTTCTGGGCTGAATTTTCGGACGGCGCGACGCGGCATACTGAATTCTAGCTCCCCAATCTTCGTCGCAAGAAGTCATCATCGCCAGGATTTGCTTCGGCAGGACCATCAACACTCGGCGGAATATACGGAGGCAGCACCCATGTCAGAAGCGGCATCACCACTGCCCCGGCTACAAAGCCACCGACATGTGCCCAGAAGGCAACGCCACCACCAACTTTCATACCGATGGACGAATAGGCTTCGAGCAATTGCCCGAGGAACCAAACACCCAGTACAGCCAGTGCCGGCAGGTCAATGATCGTGACAAACACAAACAGAAATATCAGTGTGTGTACGCGATGGAATGGATACGTCACGGCATACGCACCAAGCACCGCCGCGACCGCTCCACTGGCACCAATCACGGGGATCGCACTTTGCGGATCAATCGCCCAGTGCGTGGCCGAAGCGGCCAGCCCACCACCTATATAAAACAGGAAATAGAGTACGTGCCCCAACCGGTCTTCAATGTTGTTACCAAAGATGAACAGGAACCACATGTTGCCGATCAGGTGCATCCAACCACCGTGCATAAACATGCAGGTCAGCAGCGAGGCGTAGATGTTTTTTGGGTCTGCGGGCAGGTCAACCACATCCTGCTGTTGCTCAACCTGGTTGAATCCAACCGCAATAAACCGTGGATCGCTGACCGGCACCCGAACAATTTTGTTAGGGTCGCTGAGCTGCTCGATTCGCTGCGGAATAAAACCGTAGTTGACCGTGACCAGCGTCTGTGTTTCTGGGTCCAAGCGGCTGAACAAAAAGAACGCGACGACATTCAGCAGAATGATCGTGTAAGTGACAATCGCCGTACGATGGGTCGGGTTAGCATCAGCAAACGGAAACATTCAGACCTCGATCGTTCGCCGGCGGCGCAAGGGATTGCTTTAGGAGGTGGCCGGTTCTGGAATTTCCAGCGCCAGCGGAATACCTTTGATCACCCCCTCAACGACCAGGCTTTCACGCACAAAACCTTGAAAGCGACAGACGATCATCGAACCGCGCCGGGCCTTCAACATTTGCACCGCCAGTACCAGCCGATCGCCTGGCAAAACCGGATCGCGGAACTTGACCTCTTCCAGGCCGCCAAAGCCGAGTACCTTGGCACCCAGCAGATCGAATCGCTGTGAAAAGTAGCTGGCCAATTGAGCCGCCGCTTCGCACATGATCACCCCTGGCATCAGCGGATAGCCGGGCATGTGCCCGCGAACCCAGAATTCGCTGGGGGTGATATCCTTGTACCCGACGCAACGCAGCCCGCTTTGGTCTTCAAAGACCACGGCGTCGAGTTGCTCCATTTCGTACCGCTGCAAATTGTGGCGGCGGATATCTTCTTGGTTAGCAATCGGACGATCCAAGTCGTACTCGTGGAAGTCGACAATCAGATCCTTGGCAGCCAAGCTACGCTCCTCGAAATTGGTTGACCTGTATTATGCGAGCAAAGCGAACGACTGTGAACGTGAACAGAAGTTTGTCACGCCGCGGATGAATGCTTTTCCCACTAGGAACCGGTTAAAACCAACCATGCACACAGGCACGGCTTTGCCACCAGGCTCTCCTTAGGCGATGTCTATCGTACCACTCTGTCTAAATCAGTGGGATAGAACTTTCCAAGGAAAACTAGGTCCGAATATGCTTGCGTTTGGCCTTACGAGCCTTGCTATTGGCAGGTCGGCTGCCGTGGTTTGCCTTTTTCAGGGCACGATGTGGTTTGGCCATGGAAATCACTCCTATTAAGACGTTCTAGTGCGGTGAATTCAGTTTTATGTAGACTCGTTAGATTACCAGCCAGGCGGATTCAGGGGAAGATGCTTAACAGCCGGTTTTTATCCGTTCGGGGCACTTTTTCCGTCACAATCCGGCCAATCTTCCGTCGTTTAACGTAAAAAGCAGCCTGTTGAACGTCTCAACAGGCTGCTCGATTTTGGCTACTACTTAGCAGGTTGCCGCCCGACTATCGCGCGGCGACTTGAAACAGTCGCAGGTAGTCCAGCGTGATTGCCAAGGCTTCGTTGAAATAAAAGTCTCGCTTCACGACGGGGCGATTGGTTTGGCTCAATTCTTCCAACTCCTTCTCTTCTTCCCTGTCGGAGTCTATCTCAGCTCGGTCGGACATAAAGGCCTGCTCATTGAGCGAAATCTTCTTATTCGCCTTCTGCTTCTTGTAACGCTCGATATTTCGCAGCGTCTTCTGGAAGTCCGCTGACTTTTCAACGCGTGCTTTTGAAGTCGCCGCCAATTCGGCAACCTGTGCCGGTTGGACATCGGACACCTTGCGATAGTTCGCCGCTGGCACCTGGTCAAACTTCATTGCGTAGTCCAGATCCGCTTCCCCGACATCCAAGTGAGTGGTCAGCGACGGAATCTCGACATCTGCCAGAACTCCACGATTCTGTGTGCTATCACCGTTCGGGCGATAGAACTGCTGAGTGGTGATCTTCAATGCGCCGAATTCAGGCGGATTTGGGGTCATGAACATTTCACGTCCTAGGTCCATCAAACTCTGCACAGTTCCCTTGCCGTGCGTGGCCTTGTCGCCAACGATCAAGCCGCGATGATAATCCTGAATGGCTCCAGCCAGAATCTCGCTGGCCGACGCGCTGAATTTGCTGGTCATAACCACTAGTGGACCTGACCACGCGACTCCGGCATCTTCGTCGTCGCGTGGATGCACGCGGCCGCTTGGATCCTTGATCTGAACGATTGGACCTTGATCGATGAACAGCCCGGTCAGGCTGATCGCCTCTTCCAAACTGCCACCACCGTTGCGCCGCAGGTCCAAAATCACTGCGTCCACCTTCTTGCTGGTGAAATCATTCAGGATCTTACGCACGTCGCGGGTAGTGCTCTTGTAATCGATGGCTCCTGCACGCAGGTCGTCCATATTCATGTAGAAACTCGGTAGGTCGATCACGCCGATTCGATACGGCTGGCCGTTGACGGTTTCTTCAATGATTTCGCCGCGAGCCTCACTATCCTTCAGCTCGATGCTGGCACGGGTGATCGCGATGATTTTTGGTTCGATCTTCGTGTCAGGAATCACCTTGAGACGGACGACTGTGCCCGGCGTTCCGCGAATCAGCTTCACCACTTCGTTCAGGTTCAGGTCAACTGTATCGGCAATTTCGCCATCGGCCCCTTGCCCGACGCCGACGACTTTGTCTCCAGCCTTCAGACTCCCCTCTTTTTCAGCCGCCCCACCAGGAATCAAGCTTTTGACAATCGTGTTGCCGTCATTGAATTCCAGCGAAGCGCCGATTCCTTCCAGCTTCAAGTTCATTTGAATTTTGAAGTTCTTGAAAGTATCGGCCGACATGTACGTCGTGTGTGGGTCAAAACTGGTAGTGATCGCGGTCAGAAACATCTCGCGCAAGTCTTCGTTATTGATCTGATGCATGCGCTTGGCAAAGCTGTGATAACGACGCTTGATCTTAGCCTTCATTTCAGCTTCGCTGAGAACGGGCGCCTTCGTCTCTGGCTTGTCCTTCTTTGCTTCCCCGTCCTTGGCCACCTCTGGCTTGTTCTCAATCTTTTGCAGCAGCAGATCGTACTTCACCCGTTTACGCCAGCGATCCTTCAATTCGTCACTGCTGGTCGCATACGTTGTCGCCTTGGCATCGCTGACGATGTCTTCGTCGACTGTAAAATCATGGTCCATATCAACCAGCGCGTCGACTTCTTTGACACGTTGATCGACACGCTCCAAAAAGCGGTTAAAAATTGAAAAGGCCAACGTCGTGTCCCCCTTGCGGACCATGTCGTCCAGCTCAAACTCCTTTTGGTTGAACTGGTCGATATCGCTTTGCAAGAAGTAAAGCTTCATCGGATCCAAGGTCTTTAAGAACGTACGCAGACTCCGCTGCGAAATCTCATCGTTGAGCGGATGCTTCGACATGTGGACTTCGTTCATCTTGCTCATGACCTTGCGGGTCACAAAATAGTCCTCCCCCTTCGGCTCGTCTATTTCGGCCTGACTGCGATTCCAGGCCACCATGCCGGCCAGCGAAACGCCCGTCATTAGGGCAATCATGTAAAAACGACGAAACCGAACGTGTGCTTTGGCGCATTTCATGCCAATAGTTCCTCAAACGCAAAAAGATGGGGCGTGAGTCTGCCGAAAAATGACGCGGTCTTGCAAATTCCCTAGGGGAAACACTCCAGCTTTCAGACCGGCGGATTGTGTATTTCCGCAACAGCCTAATCGCTATAAGTGCTATAAAAGCAATAACTTACTGATCGTAGCGAGATGCGGCGGACGATGCAAGATCGAATGCCACCCGCGACGCGCTGTGTAATAGTACGCGGCTGACGGGCGTTCGGTTGCCTGCCGGGGGCAGATTTTTTCGCCCTTGGATGCGATAGCGTCTGAGAATGAGACACAGCGGCCGTTTAAGACGATAACTAAATCAGCACTCTTTCGACGGAGCGAAAGGCGACTGTGCGCGCAAACGCACCAGATATTCACTTCTCCCGTTTGCGGGAGAAGTCGCGGTATCAGCCGCGGATGAGGGTCTGCACGCACGTCCCCTACTTCGCCTTGGCCAACAACTCTTCGAGCAGGCCGGCCAATAGCGCCGGATTGTCCGACTTGCGAATGTGCTCGATCCGCGAAGCAGGGATCTTCAGCTTCTCCAGGGCAACCACAACCGTCTTCCAGCGTTTCTCGCGGGCTTTCCCCTCGGCCAGATACAGCTCCGTCACCTGTTCTTGCAGCTTTTGCAACTGGATGTTGTCAAAGTTCTCATAATAGTTCTTGATGATGCTCTGCTGATGCTTGCTGTAATCTTTCATGGTTGCTGTACCAGGGTGCTGCTTTGCCAGAGAGGAATTGGACCTACGCCCCATCCAGAACTAAAATCGCCAGAACTAAAATCGACCGGCGGCGTCGTATTACAATGCCGTCAGCTTGTTGCTATCCATCGACCGGCCAGCCGCCGCCGATTGCAGCCCCTTTTGCCAGACGGTAAAGTCACCGCAATCGTACCGGTTTACGCCGGTTTGGGAAATAGTTTGACCCGCTCCCTGCAACACAAGTCCCGAATTTGCCACCTCGAACCGCAGCCATCCAGAACGCAGCCATCCAGAGCGCAGTTACACTGCCGGCGGAGTTTTATCGCCGCCCGGCGGATATCGTCGCGCGCGAACTATTGGGGAAGTACCTGGTCCGGCGGATTGGAGATGAAACGGTTGCACTCCAGATTCATGAGACCGAGGCTTATGTCGGCGCGCACGACCTGGCCTGTCATGGGCGGTTTGGCTGTACCGACCGGACGGCGGTGATGTTCGGCCCGGCGGGCTACTGGTATACCTATCTGATCTACGGCATGCACTGGATGCTGAACGTAGTCACAGGCGAAGTGGACCAGCCAGCCGCGGTGCTATTTCGCGGCGCCGGAAACAGTCGCGGGCCAGGAAAACTCTGCCGCGAACTGAGTATTGATAAGAGCCATTACGGCCTGCCAGCGACAGCGAAGTCAGGACTATGGATCGAAGACCGTGGCTACACGATTCGCCGCGGCGGAATCCTGCGTACACCACGAATCGGCATCGACTATGCTGGTGCGTGGAAGGATAAGAAGCTGCGGTATGTGTTGAAGGATTCGTAGCAGGCAGCGACCCGATGCCTTAGCAAATTGCGAGTTGGCCCGGCATTCGCAATAGACGTTGCGGCGATGTTAGCCGCGACGCGATAGCGGAGCGCGTTGAGGTTTGAATAAAGTTTGAACTCAGAAGCACAGACGAACTACACCATGCAACTAGCCAAAATACGTTACGGAACCTGGCCCGAGACGGTCGGCATTATCGAAGAGGGAACCGTCATTCCGCTGCACATGAATCAGAAATTCCGCACGCTGAGTGACCTGATCGAGGCGGATGATCCTGCCGTTGCGGCAACGTCGCTACCAACAGGCGAGCGGCTCCCCCTGGCCAGTGTGCAACTACTGGCACCAATCGACGCACAAGAAGTCTGGGCTGCTGGCGTCACCTACAAGCGGAGCAAGGTCGCGCGAATGGAAGAATCGGAAGGGGCAGCGCGATTCTATGATCTGGTTTACGAAGCACCGCGGCCCGAGTTGTTCTTTAAGGCCACCCCGCACCGAGTGGTTGGCCCCGGTCGCGGGGTGCGGATTCGCGCCGATGCCAAGTGGAATGTCCCGGAACCGGAATTGACACTCGTGCTATCGTCCAAGATGAAGCTCGTCGGGTACACCATCGGCAACGACATGAGTAGCCGCGATATCGAGGGAGAGAATCCCCTCTATCTGCCACAGGCCAAGGTCTACAACGCCTGCTGCGCGCTAGGCCCGTGGATCACCTTGGCCGACGCCATGCCCCCGCGTGAGGAGATTGGAATCCGCCTCAGTGTAAAACGCGCCGGCAAGAAAGTCTTCAGCGGCGAGACTGACATCACGCAAATGCACCGCACGCTAGAGGATCTGATCAGTTGGCTTGGTCGTGAGAACAGCTTTCCGCAGGGAGTTTTCCTACTGACTGGAACCGGAATCGTGCCGACGGAAGAATTCACGTTGGAGGCAGAAGATAACGTCGAGATCACCATCGACGGTATCGGTACGCTGAGTAATCCGGTCGTGCAGGGGTAGCAAAGTATTTCGCCACTGTCGCCTTTCGCTCCGTCGAAAGAGTGCCCTGAATTGGTCATTTCCGCGCATGCGCCAATCCATTTCCATCCAACATCCCCGCGCAGTGCGTTACACCGAAGGTGTTGCACAACATAGCCCAAGGTCGCGCAGCGCACCTTGGGTATCGAACCCAACCCAGCCGGTTACGCTGAAAGCGTTACACAACCTACCTGACGACGGCCCGCCGTACACCGAAGGAAGCTTCTCGCCAGTCCACTCTGAAGCGGGCTGCAGAAGTCCAGTTACTGGCAAACCTACCAGTGCGTAAATTCAACGGTTACTTTCGGCATAGCTGCCCGCAGTGACTTTACGGCGGCAGGCGTGACCTTATTACAATACTTCACTTTCAAGTGCGTTAGAGTCTTCAGATTCGCAAGGTTGGCAATTCCGGCATCTGTAATTGGCGGGCAATATTCTAGCACGAGTTTCGTTAATCGACCAAGTTCGGCAATCTTGGCCAGATCCGCGTCTGTCAATGAATCCATACAACTGATTTCAAGCACTTGCAGTCTACTTGAAAGAGTCAGTTGGAGTGGCTTGGCCGATTCAGTTCGCAGTCGTCCACAGACTCGCAACTGCTCGAGATTTGCGAACTTATTCAACTCACGACCGTTCACTTGGTCGTTTAGCATGACTTCAAGATCCTTAAGGTTGGCCAATTTTGTCAGTGCTTCAAAGCCAACCGCAGTCAGTTCAGCTGTCTCCAATAAATATAGTTTGGTCAGGTTTTGGAGCTGCGCTATTTCAAATGCGGCCTTGTCATTGACCGGTGCGCCTACAAATAGATCTTTGAGTTGTCTTACTCTGCCGAGACCCTGCAAATACTCGTCATCCGTTTTAACTATCGCGGCATCTCGGTATTCGACGATAGCAACTGACCGAAGATTCGGAAGAGAGGCAAGTGTACTAAACCCTTCCGTCGTAATACTCGACCAGACGCCTAAGCCGACATGTTCCAGTTGAGGCAGGTTTTTCAGGCGAGCTAAATTTTCGTCGCTTGCCGACGTAACACCAATGTCAACAATACTGTAGAAGTAGTGATGGTCGATCATGCCAGCGAGCCAACTAGGCACTGGAGAGCTATCAGAATCTGGATCAAATTCCTCTTCGTATTTAGCCCATTGGTAGCTGCTAATTGCTATGATCTCACGCTGTGCACGTGCTCGCTCATAACACGGAATGAGTAAACCAATGCACACCGCGACCAATGCAGTCAGTACCAGCAGCGACCGCAGGCTATAGCGCAGCCATCGTCGGCGCGGTGCGGAAGCAACGCTAGTGGAGCCGTCATCGTTCAATGTTTTGCCCATGTCATTGAACATATGCGATGCCCAGCGCTAAATCCAACATTATTCTGGCTCTTCCGCGCGCCAACTCCGTGAACCACCATCCCGCTCATCGTGTCCATCCTTGTTCAATTCTACGAAACTTCACTGGGCCAGCGGCACCCCAGACATCAGCCTCCTCCTTTGCGTACCTTCCCGAACTTTGCGGTAAAAAACTGAACAACAAGTCGCCAATTGCCGAATCCGTCGGCAATTTCAGCATTTTGCCCTCTTCTAGAAATTTTTGCCCACCGGTCCCAATATCCTCTCCCGACCGGCGAAGAACCTTTGTGACGCCATGTTCCGGCCAGAGAGAACGGGACTGGGACAATGCTGGCGCACGCCCTGAAAACCGCATCGCCGCAACCATATCAAGGAGACCTGGCATGATCCGCAAGTCAATTTTCGCAGTCGGGCTGGTAACTTTACTAGGACTGTTCCTCTTTGGACGCAACGTCAAGAGCTACGTCGGCACCGCCACCGGCTGGGCACGCGACTCGGTCAGAGACTCGGTGCCGGTCGCATTTGAGATCGACCGTGCCCGTAATATGGTCAAGGACCTGATCCCTGATATTCGTCAGAACATGCACATTATCGCCAAGGAAGAGGTCGAGGTCGAACGTCTGAAGGAGCAGATCAAGCAGTCGGACCAGAAGCTCAACAAGGACCGTACCGAGCTGAAGCAACTCAAGGAAGATGTTGCCAGCGGTAAGGAAAAGTACCAGTACGGGGGCCGGACCTACACCGTTTCTCAGGTGAAGGTCGACCTGTCGAACCGATTTGAACGGTTCAAGACTTCTGACGCGACGGTGAACAGCCTGCGAGACATACTATCGGCTCGCGAAAAGAGCCTGGACGCTGCCCGACAAAAGCTGGAAGGGATGCTAGCCGCCAAGCGCAAGCTGGAAGTCGATGTCGAGAACCTGGAGGCTCGCCACAAGATGGTCGAAGTCGCTCAGACCACCAGCAATTTTACCTTTGACGACAGCCAGCTAGGCCGCGTTAAGGAACTGGTGAGCGATCTGGGCACACGTCTGCAAGTCGCCGAGAAGATTGTGAATGTCGAAGGCACCTTCAACGATCAGATCCCGCTGGATGCCCCGGTCAATGACAACATCGTGGACGACGTGGCCGAGTACCTTGGCGAGAAACCGGACCTACAGTTAGCCGAAGTCAAAACGCCAGCGATCGAAGCCAAAACAACAGTTAAAGAATAAGAACCAGGGGCTAGCGCCCTATGGCTGATAGGGTCGAAAGCCCAAATACGCTATCAGCCGAAACGCGCTAGCGTCCGGTTGCCTGCTTTCGAGACGCTTACACGCGAGACGATCAACGGCCGATGCAGGGAAAAAGCCGCTTGCACCAGTGTCCATGTGGCAGTGCAATCGGCAGCAAAAAAGAGTGGGCAGGGAAAATCGAGGGCCGAATTGGAAACTCCCTCAGCACCACCGGTGAGGTCCAGAAGCACAGTCTGGCCCTCACGGTGGTGTTTTTACGCCATGAAATGCAAGACGTATTATTCACCGCTGGGGCGTATTATTCACCGCGGAGTTCGCAGAGAGCGCTGAGTGACGCGCAGAGATGGAGCTGTGTGGTTTCGACTTCTTTGCGGCTTTGCGCCTTTGCGTGAACTCTTCTTTCTAAGAAAAGAACTCACGCAAAGTCGCTAAGGCGCAAAGAGATGTTGGAAACGGCACGTGCTTGCAGTTTTCATCCTGTTTATAGTTGTTCAAAAAAGCAAGAGAGATAAGACGGAAGGAGCAAGGATGAACGGGAAGAACTGGATAGGGGGTAATTCTCATCTCTGCGTTCTGCTCTGCGAACTCTGCGGTAAAAGCTTCCGTCGAACTGCACCAGACCGTTTGCTACAATGAAACCTCGCTCTGCTTATCGACCGATGACGTTTTCTTGGAATCGCTTCCTGACATTCAGGCAATCTGTGAACCAGACACCAGCGCGACGATTTCTGCTCTGGATCGACGGAGTTGGAGGCTACCTGGCCTGCCTGTCCGATAGTGTCACGCTTGGGCAACCAGGTGGACCGGTCGCTCCAAGTGACCGACTTGGAAACGTAGCTGGTAGTGCAGCTACTGTCGACGTACCGATACTTGGCGATCTATCGCATCGGCATGCCACCATCTCACGCTCGGGCGAAGGCTACACCATTCAGCCGCTCCGCGCGGTGCAGATCAACGATCGACCCATCGAGCAAACCACCATGCTGCACGATGGTGATAACATTCGATTGGGCAACAGCGTCGTCTATCGTTTTCGTGTGCCGCACCCGCTCAGCCAGACGGCGCGGCTCGACCCGATCAGCTACCACCGCACGCAACCGACCACCAAGGGGATCCTGCTGATGGCCGAGAGCTGCATCCTTGGCCCGGCCTCGAACAGCCAGGTTATTTGCCCGCGCTGGACCGGCGAAGTCGTCCTGTTTCGTCAGCCACCCGGTTCGGCCGCCCCGCTGGGGTGCCGCACCTCGCAACCCTACTCCATTGATGGCAAAGTCGCCGCCAGCCGTGCGGCGGTGCAGTTTAACTCACAAATCAGCGGGTCCGATTTCGCCTTCGGCCTGGAGTCGCTCCCCTAGCTGCCCGAATTGCGGAAATTACCAAATATTTGGGAGAAACTTTCCAAGAATGAGCTGAGACCGGCGAACACTCTCGAGAAGGGTGTTTTTCCCCTTTGGCCGAAATCGGCAGCGGACGGCAGGTTTTGCCCGATATTCGGCGCGAAGGCCACCCGGTTACGCTAAAATAGACTGGCGACCTATGATGCAACTTCGTACCTCACCTATCGATGTGGCAGAACCGGCGGGCAACGGCTCGGGGCAGTTTCTGTACGCCAGTGGCTCGCGCCCCTTGGCCGGCTACACCATCAAGCGCGGCATCGGTCACGGTGGCTTTGGCGAGGTTTACTACGCCGTCAGCGACGCTGGCAAAGAGGTCGCGCTCAAGCTCATCCGCCGCAATCTGGAGATCGAGATTCGTGGCGTGACACAATGCCTGAATCTCAAGCACCCCAACCTGCTGGCGCTATTCGATATCCGGCAGTCAGAGAGTGACGAAAACTGGGTCGTCATGGAATTCGTCGCCGGTGACGCGCTGGACGAGGTGATCGCCGCGCACCCGGACGGTATGCCGGTCGCCGAGGCGTTGCGCTGGTTCCACGGCGTGGCCGCCGGGGTGGCCTATCTGCATGACCACGGCGTAGTCCACCGCGACCTGAAGCCGGGGAATGTTTTTTCTGACGAGGGTATCGTCAAGATCGGCGACTACGGGCTATCAAAATTTATCTCGTGCAGTCGCCGCAGTGGCCAGACCGGCAGCGTCGGCACGGTGCATTACATGGCACCCGAGGTCGCCAACGGTCGTTATGGCAAAGAGATCGATATTTATGCCCTGGGGGTGATGCTGTACGAAATGCTCACCGGGCACGTTCCGTTTGAGGGAGAGAGCATTGGCGAGGTGTTGATGAAGCATCTGACGGCCGCCCCGGATGTCAGCCGACTGGCAGAGCCGTATCGGACGGTGGTCGCTCGTGCGCTGGCCAAGGATCCGGCCAAGCGGTTTCATCATGTGATGGAAATGGTGGCCGTACTGAATGGTACGGCGAGTGACGTGCCCGCACAGAACTCGGAAGCAGTTGCGCAAGCAGCGACACCGCCGCTAGCCGACGCAGTGAATGAAGCCGTGAACGCGGCCACCTCGTCGCAGCCGTTTCTATCGCCAGATTATGGGCCAAATAGTGCAACGTTTGGTGGCGCGGCATATGGCTCCAGCGACGCAAGTTCGCCGCCGTATCAATCGAATCAAACACACAATCGCATTGAGCAAAAGGATCAGCAGGGAGCCAGCGGTTCGCAGCAGAAACCGGTTGATCGGCCCATTGTCAGCCCGATCAAGCCGGGGAGCTTTTTTGACGAGCCGGTTGCGCAGTCCGTGATGAGCGCTTTGCAAGAAGGGTGGCGAAGCTGGGAGAAGGCGAACATCGATCAGGCAACCCGCACGGCGATCATCATTGGTGCCGTGGTGGTGTTTGCGTTTACGTTTGGGTTATGGGTGTTTGCGGGATTCTTCTCGGTTGGCTGTTATATAGCGTACCGCCTCGGACGTGGAGTGATAAATTTGTTTCGAGATGGAGCGAAGTCTAACAATGCCTTATTGACCATTTTCGGCATGCCCTTAGCGGTAGTGGGATCCTTAGTGCTACTTAGTGTTTTTAACAGTAAGGGCGGGTCCGTTGCCTGGGGGGGTGTGTTTGGTATGGCAGTCGTGTTTGGCGCTCTATGGATA
>JAWXCH010000570.1:0-4497 GCA_034440595.1 Planctomycetota bacterium
AGTTGAATGCGGTCGGCCAATATGCCGGCGGGCCGTACTTGATTGTACGCAAGAGGCTTTTGCAGATAGCCGTCGGCCAATACCGGCTGCATGGACGGGGTCACCTTTGTCGCGTTTTCGGCGCTCGTTGCCTTCGGCGAATCGGTGATCTTGGATGGATGGGCGTCGTCGGCAAATGAGTCCGCATTCTGCGCCTGTAGGGCGGCCGCGGCGACGAGCGAAAACACAAGTCGGGAAGCAACGCGTTGTCGGGGGCCAGTCTTCATATTTGGCATCCTAAGTTAGGGGCCTTCTTTCAAATGATCCAAGCGCAAGTAGAGTAACTGGCCAACACCGAGTATGACGTGCGAGGCGGTCATCAGCGCCCCATTACGGTCGGGGGGCACGTACAAGGACATCGCCGAAAACTACAATCGGCTTCACTTCGAGCGCAAATCGAAATTGAAGTTATTGTCACCGTCGCCAACATCGGCGGTTAGCCCGGAGGTGGCGGGGTTCGAGTATTTCTTGGGCGAATACCATTCGGCACGGACACCGGCGGGGACTGGTTCGTCCCCTGGTTTAAGTGGGACGTATTTTCGTTTGGCAATCACTACCGGGTGAGTGCCTCGAATCGCGCCGGCTCTGTTGACGGTCATCAGCTCGAAATGACCATCACTATCGGTGGTGCCATTCGCGCTTGGCCCCTTGTCGGTAGGCATAAACATCACACCAGCATCGGCCAGCGGCTTTCCGTCCAACGTTACTTTGCCCTGAACCGGGAACAGCTCAGGACCGGAATCTCCGCAACCGACAACCGAGATGAGGACGAGAGCACTAAACCCACCTCGAAAGACCTTTGAAAGCAACGCATCCTTCATTGACTGAGCTCGGCAACCTGTCCATCCGCCTTGTCACCTAAATACGAATACGTTTTCATGTCAATGTTTTCAGAAATAAATTGGATGGAGGCATCCCCCATGCTGAAGTTGGCTCCGCCGGGATGAGCGGATTTAAAACCGAGTTCAGCATTATAGTTGCAGGGGCGTCGGCAGCCATCGATGGTCGTGCTCTCACTGCAGGAGTCGAAGTTGATGGGAATTAGTGTCGACACAAAGCCACAGCCGTTGTTGGTGGTCGCCCAGCCCCTGATAACATGCAACGAACAAGCGGGCCGCACTTCGCCTACGAAGATCGTCTTCGTGAGGCCATCGGTAATGTCTTTAAGCTTGACCTTTCGCCGCCAAGCACCGATAGGGTTGACTTTTTCGATCGTTCCGTAGCGCGTAAACGGGCCGGCGAACTTATCGCTATAAGAATAGGGCGCTGTGGCCAGTACATTCCAATCAATTGAGCAGGAGCAACCACTATTGTCCGGATGCTCGGTGGGGCCTTGCGATGTGGCGTAGTTATGCAACGCTTTCTCCAGGATCGCCAGATCGTCGCCCTGCACCTGCGCTGTCGGCTCGTGATTATCACTGGGACACACAAAAGTCGGAATTACGGTAGCACCAATCGCCGTCGTCGTGCCCGGAAGCAACTGTCCATCAATCGTGAACGCCTTGAAGTCGAACAGATCGTAAATCGCCTGTTGTTCGATGAACGGCAGAATATGTACCAGCGTGTTCCCTTTTCCCCGCAAGAAGTGATCCCAAATGGCGCCGGGTGGAAGAAACTTTTTGTTCAGGTCATGATTTTGGATGGCAATGCCAATTTGCTTCATATTGTTGACGCACTGGCTGCGGCGGGCAGCCTCACGCGCCGCTTGGATGGCCGGCAGGAGTAGCGCGACCAGTATTCCAATAATGGCAATCACGACTAACAACTCAACCAGCGTAAATGCGCGCTGTCTGCCGCGCAATCGCGTGTCCCGCCCTAAGTCGAGGCAATCAACTATCATCTTCAATCCTTCAAGAGCAGTTTTCATGGCTCGGTCGGAAGCACTAAGGCTACGAGCCAATCCTGGTCTTCCGAAGATTACCGGCGCACAGGGCAACCACGGTCGAAACGATCAGCAACGAAAGTAAACTGGGTTCTGGAACGGCCAAGTTCGATCCTGAGCCAATCCCCGGAACCAGGTTGCCGAACTTCGACCGCCAGAAAGTGTAGTCGCCTGGGTCAATAGTTCCGTTCGCGTTGCCGTCGGCGCCCGACCCCGGTGGTGTGGCGCCCTGCCCCGATGTGTTGCGCCACACCACGTAATCGGCAGCATCGACTACCCCGTTGCCGTTGTAGTCACCCGTCGGACCAGCGGGATTTACCGATACCAATTGCAGGCCGTTAATGGCACCCCTTGCTGGAGAACCAAATGGATTAATTGCGTCACCAAAAATAAACAGCGAGCCCGACGAGGGGTTCAGATTCCGGACGACGAAATAGTTGCCGACGGTGGATCCCTCCGGTGTTCCGTTATCTGATTGCTCGATAAACACATCATTGGGGACTTTAAAAGGGTTCGTCTCATTGCGCCCGTACCGGCTAATGATCAGCGGAGCGCTGTCCGACGTTCCATCACGTAAATCGTAACGTGCGACGCGGTTGGGATCGCCATGTGGGATCGTGCCGCCGTTGTAAAGGTAAAGGTCAAACGGCCCAAAGCCGTTGAGGTTTGTGAATTGCAGGGTAGTCCCATTCGTCATGTTGGACGACGACGGCCCCAGCACATCAGCGTAGGAATCCATCATTTTTCGGTCGGGGGTGTTGATCGTTTGGCCTTCATTGGTCACCACGCCGAATACGTTGGCGCTGAGCTCATCGAAGTGGATGGTGAAATTCACTCCAGATCCCGACGGAGTGCCGTTAGTGTCCACAATGAGGTTGGGATAGGTGGCAACCGAGTCGGGAGCAGCGACGATAACGTTGTTCCAATTCTTGGCTGGCACCACCCCTGCAACTTCGTCTGGAGCGAGGGTAAATTGAGTGCCTTGGTTCGGGAGGTTTGCACCGGGATTCACGCTGATGGTCTTTGCCGATGCCGCGACTTCAACGAGCAGGAACAGCAAGGTCGAGAGCAAGGTTATGGCCGGTTTACCGCGCATTCGTGTCTCCCAGGTCAATAATCAAAAATGTTGACTTCAAAAATTAGAGCATTTCGATTTTGAGCGCAGCGGATGGCCAAACCCATCCCGGTTCCGTTGAGGAACCGGGAGAGGATTTATGGCTTGCTACACAGTTGCTGAACATACTTTGGATGACGGCATTCTGCCTCGGTAATTATCGTCTCCGAAATAACGTCATTCCAGCAATGGACGCCATGACCAACAGCGCAATCGTATTTGGCTCGGGTACCGTAGCTGGAACTAGCTGTATACCGTTGAGTGCGCCGCGTTGTGGGCTTCCTGTTAAGGCCTCAGCCAGAATGTGTAAGGAGCCAGAGGAAGGATTAAGATTCGAGATGCGAATGTAATTCCCTTCCACTGTGCCCGCTACTGTCCCGTTACCGAGAGATTCTTTGAACGCGTCATTGGGAACATTGAAGGGGTTGAACTTGTTGCGAATCAAACGAGTGCTCAGCAATGGATCGACACTGGTTGTTCCATTATAGAAACTGTACCGTGCGACGCGGTCCGGTTGGAAAGGAGGAATTGTACCGGCGTTGTAAATAAGCAGATCGAAGGGACCGAGTCCGGCCAGATTCTCAAACGTGACGTGCGTCGTTCCGGGGACACCAGTAACGGGGCCCAACACATCGGCATATGACTGCATCAATTGACGATTTGCCGTATTAAGCGGCGCGCCTTCATTAGTTACTACGCCGGACACCCCAGCGCTTGCGGCGTTATATTGAACCGTCATCTTGACGCCGGATAGCGAGCCTACGCCCCCAGTGTCCTTCGTTAGATTTGGCACGACGAGGAGGGTACCCGGTGCCTGGCCTGGTATGTTGTTCCAATTTTGCTGCGGATCAACGCCGGCCGAATCCGCTGGGACAATAAACGTCCCGCCGGAAGTTTCGCCGACGAAGTTGATTCCGACGGATGCAGCGAATAATGGGACAGGACCGACGACGGCAGCAATAAGCATTGCTGCCAACCACGCAAAGGCGGTTAGTGAATTCTTGATGGGCATTGGCAAGTAACTCCAGATGAAAAGAGGAAAACAGAACCTGTTATTAACCTAACAACTGAATTTCGATATGCAACGTTTTTCTGCGATTTTTTCCTGACCAATTGGCTACATCATCAATCAAGTATCATCATGATTTCGCTGCGCCATCCACTCGACGCAGACGATGAATCACCTAACTCGCCCCACGCGCTATCGTGAGCGATTTGAGCGCGCGACAACGAACCATGCGCCGCTGCGAGGGAGAGTTCCTCGGGGGCTCGTTGCGAATGCAAAAGGTTCAAGTTAAGCAAATTCACTTCAGCGAATTCACTCGCAATTTCAGCACGTTGCCCCACCCGCTCGCCTCGATGAAGACGCCCCCCGCGCTGGCCGAAGGTTGCAGCCGAGGTGTCGAAAACGCGCGAGAAAGCAACATCGCTCGTTTGCTTCGTCGACTGGACAGGTACACTC
>JAWXCH010000571.1:0-3331 GCA_034440595.1 Planctomycetota bacterium
GCCTGCTGGCGTACCGGGTACTGGACGCGGAGAGCATCAAGCTTCTGACCTTTGGTCCGAACGAGAATTTCTACCGGGACTTGAAGCGCCAAGAGTGACTACGACCAACGGGTCCGGCTCACGCCGGGCGGCGGTGAAAACGAGGGGAGAAGAACATCATGAAGGAGGACTCCATCACCAAAATCAACCGCGGCACGAAGAACGTTTTTGCCGATCTCGGCTTTCCTGATGCCGAAACTCATCTGCTGAAAGCCGGGCTGGTGTCGCGGATCCAAGACGTCATCAGCGCGCAAAAGCTGACCCAAACTGCAACGGCCGACCGAATGGGTCTTAGCCAGCCAGACGTATCCCGACTGCTCAGTGGGCAATTCGGGGATATTTCAGTCGAGCGCCTGATGCGCTGCTGACACGCCTTGGGTGCGATGTCGATATCACTATTCGAGACCATGGGAAGGCGGCTGCGCCAAAGGATACGATCCGACTGCCAGCGACCGTCCTCTAGCTGGAATTTGTCTGGCTGCATGCCCCGAGGTTGCGCGAATTGCAGGGTCGAGACGCGAAAGGAGTCTTGAAGCGATGGCAGCAATTCGACTGAAAAGCCCCTCCCATCGGGGACTCGACTGAAATAGTGGCAGTAATTCAGCCTGCAGAACCTTGCCCGTATTCATGACCCCTGCACCTGCACCTGCGCCAACTGCTCCCGGTGCTCGCGCACGGCGTGAAAACCCACCTTGGACCAGCGCTCCATCAACACAAGCACCCTCGCAACTACGACCTTGTGCTGACTTTTTAACGTTTGTCATTCCCGTCATGCTTACTCAGAATGTGCTAAAGGTAGTTTGAACTGATTCCGTCAACTTGCACGCACTAGTCCAGCGTGATCAGCTTCCGGCCGATCACAAGATGCCCGAATTTCGGTTTCCAACTAAGAAGCCGAGGGTAGTAAAAAGTAACCCACATCGGGAAGCGCATGCCGGGATTTAGCGTCAACGTCATCAATCTACTCGCAGGCAATTTGCGCGATGGTTATGGCAATGGCTTTCCTGTCCTCAAGGAACTGATTCAAAACGCTAACGATGCTCACGCAAACCATATGGTGTTTGGGCACCATCCCGGCTTTCCAGAAGCGACGCATCCGCTGCTGAAAGGCCCCGCTATTTGGTTTTGGAATGACGGAGTATTTGAGGAAAGCGACGCCAAAGGGATAGCCTCATTTGCCGACGATACGCGAGCTGGTGAAACCGAAGCGATAGGCAAGTTTGGGCTGGGAATGAAGAGTGTCTTCCACTGGTGCGAGGCATTCTTCTACATCGCCAAGGCGAACAATGGCGACTTCTTCAGTGAATTCATCAATCCGTGGAATTCTGGCGAATCTAGACGGCCGCATACGGACTGGGACTCGAACTCAACAATCGAGTGGGACCGGCTAAGTACATTCGTCACTGAAACCCTTCCAAGAGTGGGGGAGGGTAATTTTCTCCTGTGGTTGCCCCTTAGGACGCATGAACAGCTCGGTGGCAAGGGCGCGATCATTGAACGGTATCCGGGGGAACCTCGGTCGAACGACCTAGCGTTTCTCGCCGATGACCATCTGCCATTTGAAATAGCTAATGTACTCACATTGCTGCCGCGATTGAGGTCTATCAGGTATCGCGCGGACGGAGCGGGCATATCATTTACCGTTAGCAGCGCAGCTGCCGTTGGGGCAGATGTTGCGAATAGCAATCTCTTGCTGGGGCAGAAGGACGTTTCTGCCCTTCCTGCGGTTGGGCGAGTATCGATCAGCATTCCAGGAAAAAACATCAGCGACATTCGATACAGCGGTATTCGCGATGTCGGGCATAGAGGCAACGGCTTGAGCGCGCCTTTTAATGACCTTCGAGCGTCTTCTTATTGGCCGAAAACATTTGCTCGTGATAAGGACTGGCGCGAATATCAAGCGGAGGACAAATCGCAAGCCGAGGGGGCCGTTATCATCAGCCATCGGGATGGAAGTGCGGGTCATTGCAGCATCGAATGGGCCGTATTTCTCCCGCTCGGAGAAGAGATGAGTCAGACGGTCGCGATCCCGAATTCATCGCGTCACTATCGCATAACTCTGCACGGCCAGTTCTTCATTGATGGCGGACGCAAGAAGGTTAACCACTACCCAGCGTTGTGCCGGCCGGCAGAAAGCGTTTCTCCGGAAAATGCAGACACCCTTCAAAAACAGTGGAACCAGGCACTGGCGCAGCAAATCGTACTACCTCTTCTCTTGCCGACGCTTAAAGCCTACCTGGAGAACCACAAACACGACGAAGCCGAGATTCACGACCTTACTAATGCCATCAATCGGGTGCCCCACCGAGATGGGGCGGGTATAGGCGGGGCAACTTTCATATCGCAATACGAAGCCTACGTTTGCGCGCGACACGCGTGGGCAAGAGTGCTTGAACAGAATGGCCCTCGTTGGAACCTCATAGACCTGGCTGACGGCCGGTTGCTTCCTTTGCCGGCCTCTGCGAACGAACGAGAAGATCCCGGGCGCGCCTGGACAGTTCTTCCAGGAATTTCAAAGATTGCGCGTGTGACTTATTTTGATGCCGATGCGCCACGCATCGCTCGTCACGTCGACCAATGGACCGAAGAGGATCTGGACGCAGTTATCTCCAGCGTTGCGATCGAAGCGCTGAGAGAATCGACCGCTCTCGGTTACTTTCGATCGTTTCTCTATAAATCCGCCAGTCACTACCGTGGAGCGGGCCGATTGCAGGACACAGTCCTACGCGTCATTCGCAAAGTGCTTACGCGATTCAGTCTTGCTGACGTTCGTGCCTTACGACGTGAAGTCAGGAAATTGATTGGCTTCGTATTGCCAGGCCGAAGAATTTCCGTTCCCTCCCCCACTTCCGAGGACATGCTCAAGCGGCTGTGGGGCTGCTCCACCGAGACGTTAATTGTTCCTGCTAATCTGGATGCGGCGGATGCGGACGAAAAGGGAGGTGCCAAGCCGTCCGTCGAAGAAATGACTACGTGGCTCGTGTCACTGACTCAGCCGGGATTTCAGCCGTCTCGAACTGACGATCTGTTGGACTTGATTGGATCTCTACGTCGCTCTCTTCCGGATGACGACTGGGCGACTCTATTGGGGCGAAATCGCACGCTCAAAGTGATTGCCGCTCATGACGCACGCCTCGGAAAGAAAGAGGCGTATTCCTTTCAGGAACTTGAGTACGTTCTCGGTCGTGGAAACCTGTTTGGCTACTCCCAAGGGACGAGGATCGAAGAGCGCCTCGGAAGGACAGGACTGCTCGCCGCAGTTCTCCCTGAAGAGAAAATAGAGGTGATTGAC
>JAWXCH010000572.1:0-3514 GCA_034440595.1 Planctomycetota bacterium
CAATGAAGCTACGCCCCGCACCAACGCGGCCACTGCCGGGGGCTTTTACAGAACAAAGGGTACGCTAACGATTGCTGGCGATTACCGATGAAATGGCGGCCCGCGCGTTGCGCGTCTTGGCGTTAGCGTTTCGCGAAGAGGTGGAACTAGCTGACGGTTTGGAATTCGAACGCGACTTGGTGTTTGCCGGCTTCGTCGGCATGATTGACCCGCCGCGGGATGAGGTGCGCGTCGCCGTCGCTCATTGTCGCACCGCAGGCATTCGCCCGATCATGATCACAGGCGACCATCCTGCCACTGCGTTGGCCATTGCGCGAGAGCTTGGCATCGCGCGCGGAGATCAAGGGGCGATAAGCGGGCGTGAGTTGGATCAATTGCCGGATGAGCGACTTCTAACGCAGCTTGCGAATGTGGCGGTGTTTGCGCGCGTTACTGCGGAACACAAACTGCGGCTCATCCAGTTACTCCGATCACAAGGGAACGTCGTGGCCATGACCGGCGACGGCGTCAACGACGCGCCTGCTGTGAAAGCCGCCGATATCGGTATTGCGATGGGTATCACCGGGACAGACGTGACTAAACAAGCCTCCACGATGGTCTTGGCGGACGACAATTTCGCCACGATTGTCAATGCGGTTGAAGAAGGTCGCGGCATTTTTGACAACATTCAAAAGTTTATTCATTACCTCTTGGCTGGTAATGTCGGCAAGATCATCTTCATGTTTGTCGCAGCCGTGTTGGGCTGGCCCAATCCACTGTTGGCCGTGCAGTTACTTTGGTTGAATCTTGTCACCGATGGGTTGCCTGCGCTGGGGCTCGGAGTGGAACCGCCAGAACGCGGCGTCATGGACCGTCAACCTCGCGCCGCGTCCGCTGCACTCATCGGATGGCGGCAAGGTCTACTTCTCCTAGCGCATGGCGGGCTATCCGCCCTGTCTGCTTTGGCGGGTTTTTGGATTGTCTACCAGGGAGACGCCGCGAAACTAGCCGACGCGCGGGTGGTTGCCTTCTGCATTCTCGCCTTCGCGCAATTAGGCTATTCGCTGTCGTGCCGCAGTTGGCGGGTATCGATCCTGCAGTTAGGTCTCGCATCAAACCCGACGCTGCTGGCGGCGATCGGCGTCTCGTTCGTGCTACAAATCGGCATCGTGCTGATCCCCTTTCTACATCCGGTATTTGGCATCGAGTCCTATCCGACGGGGAGCCAGTGGCTAGTAATCGTCGGCCTGTCCTGCGTGCCGATGTCGTGTGTCGAATTGTCCAAACTGGTCTTGAGCTGCCGCAGAGTTGGGCATGAGAAGTGGAGAAAGCTCACTATGTCCCGATCCCATTCCATACCTGATGGAGGCGGACTTCCAGACGGTGGAGGTTCAAAATCCGTTGCGGAACTAATGATAAAGAATAGATCGTTCTAGGCCTTCAAAGAATTGACCGTTTCCACATGTTGTCAATTCACATATTAAACCTACTACTCGCGAGGCAGCCTTGAAAAACCGTGAACGATTCTGTGCGCGGTGCAGGAGGCTCGTCGTCGCAGAAGTTGCGACCCACGCTTGCCCAGTTTGTGGATGTTTAACATCGGTGGTGGACTCTGCCCCGACCTTGGATTTGACAAATTTCTCTTCGATCGGCAACAGCGCAGCCCCTCTTCTTCCTGGCGCCGAGGGTTTTCCTGAACGTTTACTTGGCCGAAGAATAGGACTATACGATATCGACTCGCTCTTGGGAAAAGGTGGAATGGCATGGGTATTTCTTGCTCGACACAACACTCTGCACCGGCTCTGTGCGATCAAAGTGCTGTGCCCCGAACTATTTGGTCGCAAAGCCGATTCACTGGATTCTTTCATCGCGGAAGCCCGTGCAGCCGCATCCCTGGTGCATCCTCACATTGTCGCGATCCACAACATAGGTGAATTAGAATCACACCACTTCATTGAGATGGAGTACGTCCCCGGCTGCTCGCTGGAGCAGCTCATTTCCGAACGACCCTCCCTGCCGCTCCTCGATGCTACCAGCTATCTACTGCAAGCCTGTTCGGCCTTGACTGCTGCGCACCGGCAGGGTCTGGCTCATCGTGATTTTAAGCCCGCCAATATCTTGGTAAGTTCAGATGGAACCGCGAAGCTTGCCGACTTTGGGCTCGCTAAGCAACTTTCCAGGCAACCTGTGACATTAGACGGCGCTCTGGCGGGTACTCCCCACTTCATGGCGCCGGAACTCTTTCAGGGCGAGCAGGCCAATCAGCAGAGCGATGTTTATGCCGTCGGCGTTTCGTACTTCCGCTCCTTAACCGGCCAGTTTCCGTTTGTCCACAAAGCGATTGTGGGGCTAGCCCAAGCGCATGCCGATCAACCGATTCCCGATCCCCGATCATTTCGTCAGGACATTCCCGCAGAGGCGGCGGCGATAATCGCCCGTTGCCTGGCCAAGAATCCGCAGGATCGTTTCCAGGATAGCGTTGACCTCTTGCGCGAAATGCAACGAGTATTCAGTGGAATGCGAGACTTTCCCGCGCTAGTTGCCAAGGGGCTTGCCGAACTGTGCGTGGATCTTAATTCCAGTCAAGGCCGAGTCATTGCCACAATGCGACTCGGTGGGGGACGAAGCCAACGCGTCCACATCGAATTCTTCCCTGCACAATTAGGCGAATCAAGTCTGATACGTATCTATAGTGTTTGCGCGCCGATCGACGAGACCTATTTCCGCCGAGCATTGGAGTTCAATGCCACGATGCCGCATGGGGCACTAGCGATACAGGACATTGATGGCGAGCCTCATTTTGTGATGCTCAATAGCTATTTGCAGGCCACTTGTGAGGCGGAAGACATTCGCAGGAGTGTTCACGAGGTTGCTCAATGGGCGGATGACATGGAGCAGATGTTGACCGGCAGAGATGACCGTTAGCTGACGCTGTGGTGCAGTGCGCTTGCTGTGAGGGTTCCTTTCGTGCCGGCCGTGGAACTACGCAATTGACGATAGGCAAAACGGACAAGGCGAAGCGAGAAATTAACTATGAAGCACATGAGAAGGAAAAGCGTGACGAACGACATTCTCAATGTCGAAACGAACCCAGGGAGTTCGGCGGACGGTTACTGCACAGACCTGAGTTCAACGGCAACCTTGCCCGAAGGACAGGGGTACGAAGCTTCGTATACGTCGAACCAGCAACAGTCGGTACAACATTCCCTGCCGCTGGCCGCAATTAACCATCAAACTGCTTAACTGGATAGTCTGATCCACGATCTTAGCGCGTTACGAGAGCAAATGCTCGATCTGGAGGGACTGGGGCTGCAGAAAGCCACGCAAATTCATCCAGCGTACCTACAGAGCGTGCGCAACTTATTCCATTACCTTGCTCTGCGGCGTCGTGAAATGCGTCCCATCCAGGAACGTCTATCTGCACTTGGGCTTTCGTCGCTGGGACGGACTGAATCGCACGTACTGACCAGCGTCAACAAGGTGCTGGAGGTCTTGCACCGTCTAGCTCAGATACCCGTGCCTGAGTGCACAGTAC
>JAWXCH010000573.1:0-7102 GCA_034440595.1 Planctomycetota bacterium
GTATAAGCAATTCCACTACCCATAAACAACAATTTTCGTTGATGGATCGGTGGATTCGTCGCAAATTCTTCCCCCGGCGGTCTTTGATGACGATGCCGAAAGCTGGTTCGGTTGAATCGCGGGTTGCGGCAGCCCGCGATTCACGGAGACTGCGGCTATTCCCGGCCTGGCCGCTGGTCGTTCGCATTTACTGGGCGGAAGAATGCCAACCCTCTTATTGATTTGCTCCAGTGTGGCCTGATCGCCTGTACCGTAATTACCGCAATCCCCCACACAGCGGACTTAGAGATAAATTAAGCTCCCATCGCAACTAGCGCCGTACACTAGAGATACGTATATTGCATTGGATTGACCGGCAGTTTTGGTTGCTCGTAACTAACACACTGCATGGCCGTTCTTCCATTGAGCTCTAAGCGGGCACTTAATTTGCACTATGGTAGGAACTTACGCGGAGAGCGAGAAACCGGCGCGGCAGTTCGTTTGATGGTGGGCAATCGCAGCGTTGAAAATAAATCGCCCCCTGGCCAGCCCCGATAGCGGCCAAACACCAATCACCATATTTCAGGGAGTTACGACCATGACCAACAAGATCCTCAAATCTGCGTTGATTGGAGCCGGCACGATGTACTTTTTTGATCCTGAGAAAGGCCCTGCCCGTCGCGATTATGTGAATCGCTCCGTACGAGGTTTCTGGAATGATCTGAACCAGTTGCTCTCGCGAACCAGGAATCTTGGCAACCGGTCTCAGATCCAAGCGCATGAGCAATCGCTGCATGCCGTTCAGCCAGAGATCGACAGTGCCAAAGCCAAGAGTACAGCCCCACTTTCCCCTCTCAGCAAACTGCTGACTGGGGCCACCTCCACAACGCTATTCAGTTTGATTGCTGGTCGCGGTGGCTTGATGACTCGCGCCCTGGGTTCCGTCGGACTGGAGGTGCTGCGTCAGAAACTTGCCAAGGAATCGGAAGCAGCGAGCAGGTCCAAATCGGTCAGTGCATTTTCGCAGCCAGCCCGCGCTACCAAAAAAGGCCAGCCGCGCAGCGACCAGACTGTCGGCGAGATCATGACGCCGGCCCCGGCCTGCTGCCTGCCAGATACTCCGCTGGCGGAAGTCGCGGCGCAGATGGTGCGATTTGACTGTGGATCTATTCCTGTAATTGAGTTTCATGGCAACCGCCCAATTGGAATTATCACCGATCGGGACATCACAGCGCGCTCCGTTGCCGAGGGGAAGAATCCATTGGAGCTGACGGCCAAGGATTGCATGACTTCTCCGGTGGACACGGTCTACGAAGACACGACGGTCGAAGCGTGTTGCAACCGAATGGAGGCAATGCAAATCCGCCGCATGCTGGTGACCGATAAAGAAGGCAAATGCATCGGCGTGGTTTCGCAGGCCGACATTGCCATCCGCGCACCGGAACATGAGACGATTGACCTGATCAAGGATGTCTCAACACCGAGCCCAACGGCGACGGTGTAGAAAACACGCCTGGCATCTTTTGTGTACAAAATCATTCACCTCTCCCGCTTGCGGGAGAGGTCGCGGTCTCAGCCGCGGGTGAGGGTAGGCATAATAACTTCGACGCGCAGCAGTTAACGTCGCGATTAAGTCTTGTGTAGTACCTGGCGTGTTTCATTACACCCTACAACAACTCATCCAGCTCATCGACCAACTCGCCAAAGCGCGTTAGCGCCGCATCAACCGGTTCTGGCGTCTCCATATCCACGCCCGCATCGCGCAGTAGTTCGAGCGGATACTTGGAACAGCCCCCCTTGAGGAAATTCAAATAGGCGTTTAGCTCTTCTTTGCCGCCGTTCACAACGCGCTCGGAGAGCGCGATTGCCGCAGACAGCCCGGTTGCATACTTGTACACATAGAACCCGCGATAGAAGTGCGGGATGCGGAGGCACTCTAGTTCCAGCTCGTTGTCGATGACAAAATCTGGCCCGAAATAGAGATTGAGTAGCTCGCGGTAGACGCTTTTGAACCTGGCCACGGTGAGGGCTTCGCCCGCTTCGGCCAGGCTGTGCGTGATCTTTTCAAATTCGGCGAACATCGTCTGCCGGATGATCGTGCCACGGATCGCGTCGATATCACGATTAATCAGATAGGCGCGTTCCTGTGGGGTCTTGGCCTGCGCACTCAGATGCCGGCTGAGGAGTTGCTCGTTGAATGTGCTGGCGACCTCGGCCACAAAGATCGTGTAGCCGTAATATTGAAACGGCTGATGCTTCGCCGAATAATAGCTGTGCATCGAGTGCCCCGCCTCATGCGCCAATGTAAACACATGGTCCAGCACGTCGGGCTGATAGTTCATCAGAATGTACGGCTGGCCAGTGAAGCCACCGCTGCTGAAGGCTCCGCTCTGCTTCCCCTTGTTCGGGTAGCGATCGCACCAGCCATTGTTCAAACCCTTCTCCAAGACGCCACAGTACTCCTTGCCGAGCGGTTCCAGCGCCGTGATGATCGACTTGACCGCTTTGTTCCAAGGAGTCTTGCTATCCTGTTCGCTCAAGATCGGCACATACGTATCGTAGTGATGAATATCGGGCAGCTTCATCTTTCGACGACGAATTTCAAAGTAACGATATAACGTCGGCAAATGTCGATGCACACTCTCGATGAGACTATCGTAGACACTTGCCGGCACATCGTCATGAAACAGCGCCGCACCCAGCGAACTCTCGTAGCCACGCGCCTTGGCATAGTAGACATCGCGCTGGATTGACCCACCTAGCGCTGCGGCCAGCGTGTTCTCGTGTCCGGCGTATTGTTCATAGTACTGATGGAAGGCCGCCTTGCGGACGCTCCGTTTCGGCGAATGCAAGAACAGCGAGAACGACGACGTGCTCAGTTCAACCGTCTCCCCCTTTTCGTTCTTGATCGTACCGAACTTCAGGTCCGAATCGTTGAGCTGACGAAAGACCTGGTTGGACGTTTCAGACATCTGCGCCTGCATTGCCAGCAGACGCTCTTCTCCTTCGCCAAGCGTATGCGGCTTGTAGCGCAAAATCCGCTCCAGCGTTAGCCGGTGCGGCTTTAACTCCGGCGCGGCCAGATAGCTCTTCATCTTGGCCGCCGGAATTGCCATGATCTCCGGGCGAATGTAACTGGCCAACTGCCCCGCCTGACTGGCGACGTGGCGATACCGCCCGGACATGTCCTGGTAGGTGCTATTGCTGACATCTTCGGCCGTTTTCAAGAACGCGTAGTTGCCTAGCTGTTCCCCTTGCAAGTCGATCTCCAGATCAAATTCCAGGCAAGCGGCAAGTTGCTTGGCGCTCTTGGCCAACGTGCCAGCAAATTGCTTATAGCCAGGGAGCTTGGCTTCCCATTTTTTGAAGGCCGTTTCCCATTTGGCATCGCTGGGGTACAGGCTGCTGAGATCCCAACAATCGGCCGGTTTGACTTTACTACGTGGAGGGAGTGTTTTCATGAGGTGTAATAGTCGTCTATAAGTTCTTCTGGATCGTTTATTGAATCGCTGGAAATGTTGCAATCAAAAGCTGAACCCCCTCGTTCACATCGGCAAAATGCATCTCCTTTTCCTCTTGGCCATCGCTGTCAAAATGGTATAGCAAATACGCATCGGTGTACCATAGTTCTGCGCAGCGGCGCTGTTGCAGAAATATCTCCACGCGGACGTAGCCAACATCAATGTGGTTGATTTCTACATCAAAGCGCTCATCGCGAGCAACGAGTTGCAAGGAAAATTCCTTCAGTGAACGCATTTCCAGTTCTGCGTCGCCCCAGTCAGGATGCCACTGCGGAGTAGGCCAGCTTTGGATTTTATCGACTTTTGCAGACATATCAGATGCGCGTACCAGTACGGTATGTTCTTAACGGATGTCAACTGCATCTCATCCTGTGAATCCTGTCCATCCTTGTTCACTCACTCTGTATCTTCCCGCACGCTGAATTCCAACTTCCAGCGCTGATCATTCTTCGTGCTATTGCACCATAGCTCAAAAACGCCTAGCTCCGTCAAGCGTGCATGAAACTTCACGGGCACATAATCATCGGCCAGCGTATCATCCGCCGGCAGTGTTGTCTCCAGCGAGTCCGTCTCGCTGATCTCCTCTTCGGTCCAGTGCGGTACCAGATCCCCGATACTATCTTGCTTGCGCGTCGAGGAGCTAAAAAACCGGAACTGTGCCGGCTCGCCGACGACCAGCCCGATCTCGCCGGAAGGCACGTCCGCTTCGGTCCCTTCTTCCATGCCGATCGGTGCTACGCAGAGTGCCCGTAATGGTCGCGGCGCACCAGGAATCGCCAGCCCGGCGGTTTCGATGCCAACGTAGTACGACCGTGCCGTGCCACCACGGATCCGCAGGCCGCCGCGCTGCTTGGCCAGGCCATACGCGGCAGCGCCACGTGCTACGGCGTGATCCAGATCATGCAAGCCGGGTAGTGCAACAGGCTTTTCTCGCGCACTTCCTGTTTCAGTCGGCGCAAACCAGTTGCCTACCAACTCCAGCAATCGGTTCTGCAAACCGGCCGCTTTGAACACACCGCCGTTGAATAGCAGATGTGTCGGCCGTACCGGTGCTCCGTGTGTGCCATGTGCCTGCAAGAAAGCCGCCAGGTGCCGCGTGATGCCAGTATCGGCCTCGAACGGCAGGCCGATCTCTTGAAAGCCCGATGCACGCCGCCGCGCCGGTCGATCGGTCAGGGCACACTGTGGAAAGAAACCGTCGAGTAATAAATCGGCCGCTTGCTGGCGTGCGATTTCAATACTTTTGCTGCCCCCGATGAGGCGGCTGCTGCGCCCGGCGATGGTAATGCGGTGTGTTGCCTCGCCACCCTCGGCCAGCAGTGCTTCCTTTGCCGCGCGGCACGAATGCCAGAGCGAGACCGATTGCCACGGATCAAGCTGCACTCCTTGTTCGGCAAACTGCTGCGACACAAAATGCGCCAGCGTCAGGTCCATGTTATCGCCACCGACTAGCAGATGGTTGCCGACAGCCAGCCGCCGCAAAACCAGCTCGCCGTTTTCTTCCGCGACGCCGACGAGCGTCAGATCGGTCGTGCCACCCCCGACATCGCAAACCAGCAGCGTGTCGTTTGGTCGGAGCATTTTTCGCCAGCGGTCCCCCGTCTCGTCCAGCCAGGCATAGACGGCCGCCTGTGGCTCTTCGAGCAAGATCAACCCAACGGGCAACCCGGCGGCGAGGGCCGCTTCGCGAGTCAGTTCCCGCGCACTGGCATCAAACGACGCGGGCACAGTCAGCACCACGACTTGTTCAGCTAGCGGGGCGTCGGGCATGGCACTGTCCCATGCTGCAACCAAGTGCTCCAAATACCGCCGCGACGCCGTCACCGGAGATATCTTCTGTACATCGTCCGGTGCGTTGCCGGGCAGAATCGCCTGATGCCGATCAACGCGACTGTGTGCCAGCCAGCTCTTGGCACCGCCGACCGTGCGGTCTGGCATCTCGGCTGACTGCCGCCGCGCCAGCGTGCCAATGGCAAAATCGCGATTGGCACTCCAAGGCAGGTCCAGCGATTTACTCTCCGCTTCTGCCGCCGTGCCGAGATAAAGAAACGACGGCAGCGCGCTGAGTGACTCGACCGTGCCCGCGGCAACCAGTTGTGGGATCGGCAAGATCTGCACCTGCGGAGTTTCTTCCGCTAGCGGCGCATAGGCCAGCACACTGTTGGTGGTGCCAAGATCAATTCCGATGACGTACTGCGACATACTGCTCGTTGTTCTATTGTGTGCTTTTGACTCTAACAGTGCTGTTGCGCGTTCTACAACACTCTTTCGACGGAGCGAAAGGCGACTGTGTGTGCCACTACTTCACTTCGACTTCCGCCGGTGCAACCACCTTGGCGGCCGCGTCGCTGCCGTTCCAGACCGGTAGTTCACAAACCGTTGCCTGCCAGCCATGATGGATCAATGCGCCTTTGAGTGGCGGCGTCGCACCGACATTCCCCACCAGGCGATATCGCGCGGCGTCAAAACCGACGGGTACTTCGATCGCGGCCCCTTCGGCTTCGGTCAATAGCGGCTGGACGTTGAACATCCGTTCGACCAGCTTGCCGCAGTCGCGGTGCAGGTCGCGCGCCACCGCCCCTATCTGGGCATCGCTGTAGTCGGTTAGCGGTTCCTTGAGAAAGTCGAGCAGCCGACCTTCGCGTTGCAGTGCGGCCAGCAACGTCAGTGCCTCACTACGAGCCGGCTTCACCGGCTTGGCAACCGCCGGCTTGTGACCGCTGCTTCCCTTGGCAGGCAGCGTCTTCTCGGCAAACGAAGAGACGGTCGGCGTCTCGTCCGACTGCGACGGGACCGCAGTGGGAAGCCCTGCCGGCTCACTGCGGTGTACGAGAACGTCGTTCACCTGGCTGGACAGCCGGCCATTGAACAGAACCAGAAAGAACGCCTTTAATGCGATAAGTAAATGCATGCCGTGCGGTTGAAAAAGGGACTGAGAGGTCGGTACGAATTTCTCTCAGTACAACCGCTCAGTGCCACAGTTGTCAACGGGCCTGTATTCGGCAGCTCAATCCAGCCAATCCCCTTCGGCCAGTCGCTCAGGGACATAGACCTCGGTCACGTAGCTGATGTCCTTGCTGATGAGCGACTCGACCTCCAGCTTGAAACCGTTCTTCAGCATTAGTTCAATTTCTTTCTGCCAGGCCTTCTTGTTGGCAAACCAGGGATAGGCAGCGATCTGCTTGGCGCGCTTGATATCCTGCTCGTTGAGATTAATACTGACGCTTGGCGAAAGATCACAGCGTACAAAGTCGCGCGAACTGAGACCGAGAAACCGTGCCTCGGGAATCGCCATTCGCTTGCTCTCATAGGCCAGATTGATCGAGCCTTGCTTGAGTACGCTGTAGATGTAATATCCCCAGGGATCATTATCCAGCACACAGTAGACCGGGAGTTTCAGTTCGTTGTGCAATCGATATAGCATGCGACGGACACCGCGCGGCGGCTGACCACCGCCGTGCGTCAGAATGCACTGATGTGTTTTCCAAAACTTGTCTTCGTTGAAACGTCGCCAGACCGTGTCCTTTTCGACATGTAGGATAAACTTCGCCTCACACTTGCTGAACTGGACCACTTCCGGTTCGACAATCGAAGGAATGCCA
>JAWXCH010000574.1:0-16377 GCA_034440595.1 Planctomycetota bacterium
CTCCACAGTGCTAATGACTGCCGTCCCGGCACAAGCGGCCGGTGTGCAGCAATTGGTCGTGATGGCGCCTCCTACGCCATTTGGTGCCTACAACACGGACTTACTGGCCACCTGCCATGAGCTTGGCATCACCGAGGTCTACCGCATGGGTGGCGCGCAAGGCGTCGCCGCGCTGGCCTATGGCGTTGATGGAATCCCCAAGGTCGACAAGATCGTTGGACCCGGCAACATGTTCGTTGCGCTTGCCAAGCGCCATGTCTTTGGCGAAGTCGATATTGATTCCATCGCCGGACCTAGCGAAGTCGTGGTCATTGCCGACGACAGTACTCGTGCTGACTACACCGCTGCCGATCTGATTGCACAAGCCGAGCATGCACCCGGCTCCGGGGTACTCATCACCTGGAGCGAAAAGCTGCTCAATGCCGTGGCTGACGAACTGGTCAAGCAGATGTCTCATTTATCACGTGGCGCACTGGCTCGCCAGTCGCTGGAGGACTTTGGTGCGTTGATCCTGGTAAGAAACTCAGACGAAGCCTGCGAGTTGGCCAACGAAATTGCCAGCGAACATTTGCACATTGCTACCGACAATGCCGAACAACTACTGGCCAAAATACCCCATGCCGGAGCAGTGTTTCTCGGGCATTACAGCCCCGTGGCGCTGGGCGATTATGCCGCCGGCCCATCACACGTCCTGCCGACCGGAGGAACAGCTCGCTTTGCCAGCGGCCTGTCGGCGGCAGATTTTGTCCGTTCCAACAGCGTGATCTCCTTTACCAAAGAAGGACTTGGAAGCGTGGCTGAAGATATTCGGACCCTGGCCGACAAAGAGGGACTAACCGCGCACCGTGCCAGTATTGATATTCGGTTGGCCACCGACTGACCGCGTTGGAGTACAGCAAAGGGGCAGGGGAGTGGCGAACTTTTTGCTTCACCGGATATCCTTGGTATTAGGGCATTTTTTCAGCCTCTAGTTTTATGAATGGTTAGCATGTTCATCCGCCCCGAAATCCAACGCATACATGGCTACGTCCCCGGCGAACAGCCGCGCGGCGGCAAATTCATCAAGCTCAACACCAACGAGAATCCCTATCCCTCTTCGCCGGCGGTGCAACGTGCAATCGGCAAAGCGATCCAGTCGGGGCTACAACGCTATCCTGACCCATTGGCCACCGCCTTTCGCGAGCGCGCCGCGGAAGTGTACGGCGTTCCACCCGACTGGATTCTGTGCGGCAACGGCAGCGATGATATTCTCACGATCCTGACCCGCGCCTTTGTCGGCGAAGGGGACTTACTTCGTCTCCCGTTTCCTAGCTACATCCTCTATAAGACACTCGCTCAACTGCAAGGGGCACGATCCGAGGAGATTTACTTTCGACCAGATTGGTCCCTTGGAGACGACTTTGCTGCCAGTGCAGAACGGCTCAAGATTGTCTACTTGGCCAATCCCAACAGTCCTTCGGGAACGGTCATTCCACCGGACCGAGTTCTGGTGATTGCTGAAAAGCTCCCTTGTCCTCTGTTGGTCGACGAAGCCTACGGGGACTTTGCCGAAGGCAACTGCATCCAACTTGTGAAGCAAAACGAAAAGATCATGGTCTCGCGGACCTTGAGTAAGTCTTACGCGCTGGCTGGCCTGCGGTTTGGCTACCTGATCGCGCAGCCGCAGATCATCGAACAACTGCTGAAAGTCAAAGACAGTTACAACTGCGATGCACTCTCAATCTCCGGCGCAACCGCCGCGATCGATGATCAGGCTTGGCTCGCCAATAACCTCGCCAAAGTCATCGCTACACGTCAGCGATTGACCGCCGAACTGCGGAAACTCGGCTTCTCCGTAGTCGACTCGCAGGCCAATTTCGTCTGGTGCAACCACCCAGCCAAACAGGCCAGATCCCTGTACGAAGAGTTAAAAGCCGCACAAATTCTCATTCGCTATATGAACTATGCGGGCTGGGGCGACGGAATCCGCATTTCTGTCGGCACAGATGAGCAAATTGATGCGTTGCTAGGCTTGCTGCAAGGTATGGTGTAGTAGGCTATTACATGTCATGCAGCACTCAAATCACCCCTCACGCTCCGCATCAAGTAAATAACAAATTGCGTCCATCGCTACGACGCGCGTCATTCACCTCTTCCCGCGCAGCGAATCGCGTGAAGTACACGCACGGGAAAAATCATTCACCTCTCCCGCTTGCGGGAAAGGTCGACGCCCCAGCGTCGGGTGAGGGAAACGTAGTAGGCACGGTCCCCGTGCCGCAACCGATTGCAAAGTATGCCTGAAACTTGTGAAGGGTGCCCGGTGCCAATGCTGGCTTGCCCAGCAGTGCTAAAAAAACCGCGATGCTTGTTGCGATTCACCTCTCCCACCGGGAGAGGTCGACGCCCCAGCGTCGGGTGAGGGCGCGTGCGAGAAGAGTTAGAAATACAATTGAGCCAAAAGCAGATTATCACAATTCTCCCCACTCCCATGCCCCGTACCGCCAAGATCGAACGAAAAACCGCCGAGACCGATATCCGTCTGGAACTGAACCTGGACGGCACCGGCCAGTCCACCATCCAGACCGGCGTCGGTTTCTTCGACCACATGCTGACGCTGCTAGCGCGGCATGCGGCCATCGACCTGACTGTCCAGGCCAACGGTGACTTACACGTCGATCAGCACCACACGGTCGAAGACACCGGTATTGCGCTAGGCCAGGCAATTCGGCAGGCGCTCGGCAACAAAGCCGGCATCCGCCGCTACGGTCACTTCACACTGCCCATGGAAGAGACGCTGGTCACAAGCGCTATCGACCTGAGCGGGCGGTACTTCCTCGTCTTCAACGCTCCGTTCTCGGCATCCAAGATCGGCGACTTCGATAGCGAACTGGTCGAGGACTTCTGGCAGGCCACCGCCGCCAATGCACTGTGCAATCTGCACATCGTTCTCCACCACGGGCGCAATAATCACCACATTGCTGAAGGAATTTTCAAAGCAACCGCGCGTGCGCTGCGCATGGCGGTGGAAGCGGACGGCCGGCTGAGTGGCATTCCAAGTACGAAGGGAACGCTCAGCGAGTGATGGCTGCGCTTACTACCCAATGATTAATGACTGATAGTAAGTCGTTACAATCGCGCAGTGCGTAGGACACTCCAACCATTCGGATTCAAACATTATCCTGTTCATCCTTGTCCAATCTAAAAAACAACGATGTGCAGGATTCACAGGACGGCAATGCGTTTGTTCTCTGCGTTTCTTTGCGAACTCTGTAGTAAAAAAACAGAACCGCCAGCACGCGCCGCGCGGCAATAGCCTTATTCGCCAACATCACTCTCCAAGAATCTCGCGAGCTTATAAAAGTCCGAGTTCGGTTCGATGTACCGCACCACCGTGACCAGCGTTTCCGGATTGACCAGCTTGTCGAATGGAACGTATTCCAGTTCTAACTGGCCGGTACACGAAACCATCACGCCGTTCAGCTTGTGCTCGACTAGCGCGCGATACGCCCCCACGCCTAGCTGACTTCCCAGCATCACGTCAAAAGCCAGTGGCCGTGCGCACCGCACTTCATAACCAAGTTGCAATCCGTTCACCTTTCGCTTGCGACCGGTTTGCTTCGTGAATTCGTCTGAGACCAGCTTGGAAAACATCTTGCCCAGGTTCACCTGTGCGATCGAAATGTGCCCGTGATCGTCGCGTGGAATGCCCTCCAGATAACTTTGCGGTAGTAGTTCGGCCAGTCCTTCGGCCATCACAATCACTCCGTATTGCTTTCCTTCCCCCTCCTCACGGACTCGCATCGTTTTGACGATTCGCTTCACGACCTGATCAACATTCATGATCTTGCGTGTTTTCGTCTCGCCCGACTTCGGATTGGTGACGGTCTCTTCCTGCGCGTATGAGCCGTGGATGTCCTCGACACTGATCACCAGACTCGCCTCACCGGCAATTGCCGCACCGTAGGCCAACCAACCGGCACTGCGTCCCATCGTCTCGGTCAGAAAATACGCCTTGCCCGCTTCGCTATCGTGCAGCAGGTTACGAATTTCGCTGGCCAGTGTCTCCACCGCAGTGAAATATCCAAACGTAAAATCGATCCCCATGTAGTCGTTGTCGATTGTCTTGGGCAGATGCACAACCGGAATGCGCTTGCTCCCTTCTGGCAAACGATCCTGAAACATCTTCAGCTTGTTGGCGGTCTTCAAGGTGTCGTCACCACCAATCGAAATCAACGCATCAACTCCCATCGAGCAAAGCGCCTCGTAAACCGTCCGCAGCGGCGCAGATGCCTTCGCATCATCCAAATGGTCCGGGTGCGAAATGTTCTTGCCTGGGTTGGTTCGCGCGGTGCCGATCATGATCCCTTGCGAATTGCGTGTGCGACGCAACATTTTGTGGTCCAGGACAACATAGTCGCGACCAGCCTCCATCGGGTGGTTGGGGCCGAATTCGACTAGCCCGGAATATCCATACATGATCCCGACTGCTTCGATGTTATTCCGCAAGAACGAAGTCGCTGCAGCGGAGATGACCGCATTTGCCGCCGGGGCCGGGCCACCGGCAAACAGAATCGCCACCTTGCGAATTGAACCTTCAACCTTGGGTGGCCGCTTCAACGTCACAGCACTCATATTCTCACTCCCTTGTTACTAGTCTCTATAGATATGATTCCCGTCGTATCATAGACGATCCGCCAAATCTTGCGGAAGTAGCGCGCTCAGAAAAGCACAACTGTGGGGACAACTACTGGCTAGCGAGGCAAGAGCAGTTGCCATTACCTATCCCGCTTGCGGGAGAGGTCGACGCCCCAGCGTCGGGTGAGGGTTTTTTCTATCGTCGCAGTTCAAACTGTGCCAGCATACCGCTAGCTCAACCAAGTTCGCTCGACAAACGTCGTATCAATCCGCGACTCAGAAAACGCCGAGTGCGCCAGAATCTCCTGGTGGAGCGGCACGGTCGTTTCGATGCCCTCCACACACAGCTCGCGCAGCGCGCGCTGCATACAGTCGATCGCCTCACGCCGTGTCGGCTGATGCACAATCAATTTGCCGATCATCGAATCGTAATAAGGCGAAACCGTGTACCCACTGTACGCATGCGAATCAAATCGCACGCCAAATCCACCAGGCGCGATCAAACGCTCGATCTTCCCTGGTGACGGCTTAAAGTTCTTCTTCGGATCTTCGGCGTTGATGCGGCATTCGATGGCCGCACCACGACACTCGATATCCTCTTGCTTAAATGGCAACGGCTCACCGGCAGCCACGCGAATCTGTGCTTTGATCAGATCGATCCCAGTCACCATCTCCGTCACTGGATGCTCGACCTGAATGCGTGCATTCACTTCGATAAAGTAAAAGTTCCCACTCTGATCGACAATAAACTCCACCGTCCCGGCGTTGGTGTAGCCAGAAGTCTTGATCATACGCACGGCATTTTCGCACATCGCCTTGCGCGTTTCCGGAGAGAGTGCCGCCGAGGGGCTTTCCTCGATCAGCTTCTGATGTCGTCGCTGTGTCGAGCAGTCCCGCTCCCACAAATGCACTGCATTCCCATGCAGATCAGCCAGCACCTGCACTTCCACATGCCGCGGCCGTTCAATGTACCGCTCCAGGTACACGCCAGAGTTTCCAAACGCCGCCTCTGCCTCTTGGCGTGCCTGCTGAATAGCGCTTTTAAGAACCAGATCATTACTCGCCACCCGCATCCCGCGACCACCACCGCCGGCGGTCGCTTTGATCAATACTGGAAACCCGATCTCGTGCGCAACACGGATCGCTTCCCGCTCATCGTTGATCAGTCCGTCGCTACCGGGCACCACCGGCACATTCGCCTCACGTGCCAGCTTTCGCGCAGAGTTCTTATCCCCCAGCTTGCTCATCGCCTCGGCCGATGGCCCGATAAAATCAATGTTGCAACTGCGGCAGACCTCATTGAAGTGCGAATTCTCAGACAAGAACCCGTATCCGGGGTGAATCGCTTGCACATTACCGATCTCGGCAGCACTGATCACGCGATCGATCTTGAGATAGCTGTCCGATGCCTTGGCACCACCGACGCAAATCGCCTCATCCGCCAGTTTAAGATATTGCGAACCGCGATCCGCCTCGCTGAAAATAACGACCGACTCCACCCCTAGCTCACGGCAGGCGCGGATAACCCGCAAGGCTATCTCACCACGATTCGCAATCAGAATACGTTTGAACATCAATACCGCAACCAGCAGGTGTCAATTGAATGAAACGGCCATCATCGGCAGCCGTACGTCGGACGATGCCCTGGAATACCTAGCGGCGCACGCGAACTTTGAACAGCGGCTGCCCAAATTCAACCGAAGCACCGTTCTCAACCAGCACTGCGACCACTTGGCCCGAAATCTCGGCCGGGATCTCGCTAAAGACCTTCATCGCTTCGATCATGCCAACGATACTCTCCGGGCCAATGTGATCGCCGACTTTGACAAACGGAGGCGACTCCTGATTCGCAGCCACATAAAACGTCCCGACCGTCGGGCACTTGATGACCTGCGTATCGGCATCGTCCGCTGTTTCGGTCGGCTTGTTAGCTGCGCCGGTCGTTCCGCTGCTAGCAGCAGGGGTCGCCGCTGCAGGAACACTGTACGAGCCTCCGCCGCCAGTGGTCACCACCGGTTCTGAACCGCGCCGCAAGCGAATCCGCTGATCCCCTTGCTTCAGGTCGATCTCTCCCAGATCGTGTTCCTTCATCAGCTCGACCAGCCGGCGAACTTTCTTCACGTCGAAGATGTCCCCGGAACCTGAACCCAAATTGGTCATGCTGTACTCTCCACTGATTTGCTAACCGAACTTTCGCCAATCCAACCAGAACCGCTGGTCGATGGCGAACTCGGCAAAGGTGAATTGTTTTCTCAAATAAAACACTCTTCCCAGCTCTTGGGAAGTGATGTCAGGACCTCGTGCCCGTTGCGAGTAACCAGTACATCGTCTTCGATTCGAACTCCCCCCCAGCCGGGCAAATAAATCCCTGGCTCGACGGTCACAACCATTCCCGGTTCCAGCAATGTAGCCTGTCCCTGCGACAGCCGTGGTGCCTCATGGACATCCAGGCCCAGCCCATGCCCCAGCCCGTGACCAAACCGTTTGCCGAAGCCCGCATCTGCAATGATCTTCCGCGCTACAGCGTCGACATCGGCACACGACACGCCGGGTCGAATCGCCTCGATCGCCGCAAGCTGTGCTTTTAACACAACTCCATACACCCGTTCGAGTTTGGGCGAAATTTTAGCTGTCACCAGAAACCGCGTCAAGTCGCTCTTGTATAGCCCGCCGTCCGCTCCCCAGTCTATCAGCACGAATCCCGCCTCGCTCAGCAGCTTCCCCGTCGGCCGTGCGTGCGGCAACGCCGACCGCGCACCAACGGCCACAATGGTCTCAAACGAGGCCCCTTTCGCCCCCGCCCGCCGCATTTCCGCCTCTAGCCCGTTGGCGTACTGCTTCTCAGACTCCCCTCGCGACAGCCGCCCACGCATCGTCGTAAAGGCTTCCTCGGCCATCCGCACCGCCTGCCGAATCGCCGCAATCTCGCTTTTGTCCTTAATTGTTCGCAAGGTCTCCACCAAACCGCTCGATGTCGCCAGCTCCACCTTCGGCAACTGATCCGCCAACCGGTCCCGTGCAGACACCGTCAGCGAGTCCCCCTCAATCGCCAGCCGACCCAACTTGGCCGTGCCACACGCCCTCCCCGTCGCCGCACTCATGCTCACCCCCGGCAGCCGGACATGCATCTCCAGCCCAGGGCATTCTTGCTCTACCTGCTCAGTAAATCGCGGGTCAGTGATCAGCACCTCCCCGTCGGGCATGACCAGCAGAAAGCTGTCCTCACCCGTAAAACCAGTGAGATACGTCACATTGGTCCGATTACTGACCAACAGCCCCGGATAATTGGACTTCTTCAGCAGCTTTCGGAGTTTATCGCAACGGGCCTGGTAAGGAAGCATCGAGCAGGAAGCCTCTGTGCGGAGAAAACCAGCCACTGTGACGGAGTGTCACGCGGCAATCTGGGAAAGCCCCTTGCTACCACGCCATGTCGTTGGCGACAAGGTGGAAAGGTGCTGCGAGACGAGACTATTTGAGTTGATAATCCGAGGTTTGCGCCGCTGCGAGGCGACCTGCGCTAGTAAAATCGGCCATTAGGGCCAAAGGGGATTTCATCGGACATCTGGCCAAGGCTGGCGGTGGGATCGGTTGAGCGCAGTGTCGGTTGACGGGATGTGGTGGGCTTTGGTCGGGAATCGTATTTGCTTACGTCGAACATTGGGTTCGTTGAATGCTAATGGCGCTAGTGGTTGGCGAGGGGGTCGGCTCGGGCCGACTCGACGATTGCGATGATACCTGGATGTTGAATTTTCCGTTGAACGGTAATGGCGTAAAACCGTTCGCGAATTTCCTCGATGCGTCCGACCACTGAGACTCGGTACTGGCGTTGGATCTCACGCTCGATCGCAGTTGGACCGGGAAATAGTCCGACTCCGGCGCTGCCGAATTCCTTGAGCAAGGCGCTGTCGTAAAATTGACCGACTACTTTTGGTTGTATGGATCGGGCATAGAGCCATTGGTCAATTGACCGGCCGAGTTCCGTGTTCGGCGTGGGGAGTAACATGGGCGCCGATTCGAGCGATTGTGGAAAAGCTTCTTGGTATCTGGCGGCTAGCTTTGGCTGCGCGAATATTGTAATTCCGCATTCTCCCAGGAAGTGGTTGTAGGCACGAACCTTTAGGTGCGACCCGACAGGGGCGTCGGACAGTACAACATCAAAGCGATTCACGGCCAAGTCGGCCAGCAGATTTTCAAATGCGCTTTCATAACAGACGACCTGCATGTCCGCGGGCATGGCGAATACCGGGGATAGCAGTCGATGCGTGATGAGTTTTGGCATGATATCGGGAACGCCAACTGTGAGCTTCGCACGCCGTTCGGTGGGTACACCGCGAAGCAGGTCCACGACTCCTTGCCCGGCCTGAAAAACTTCGTCGGCCCGAGCATACAGATCCCGGCCAATGTCCGTGAGGACCAGCCCGCGTCCTGCTCGTTTAAAGAGGGGCGCTCCGACGGCTTTTTCGAGTTTACGGATTTGCATGCTGATGCTGGGCTGGGCCAGCCGCAACCGGCGGCTGGCGGCAACCACCGTTCCTTCGCGCGCAACGACCCAGAAGTAGAGGAGATGGTGGAAATTCAGTTCTTCGATTATCATGTCGCACTGTCCTATAGATTTTATTTATGTCTAAAACAAGTATAATCTATGTTTTCTATATATGCCACTTTCCGTAGAATAAGGAAGTGGAACCCGGGACAGTCCGAACTTTGAGAGCAATCGACGTTTCGGACTTAATCAGCGTAGCCTGTAGCAAACTAAAGACAGCGAGAATCGGCGTCGTGGGAATTGACTCAACATCAGCGATTGAACGTAAAGCCAGCGGCATCGAGAGACTAGGTCGCTCGCTGACGATCATGGTGCGCTCAATTGTTGTCGAACCCGAGTTGAGTCGAGTTTGCCAGTTGCTGCATCAGGCGTCGGAATTGGCGCCAGGTGAAATCGAAACTCAATGGGGGGTATGGCTGGAAAGTGTCGCAAAGAGTCTTCACTTGCGACCGCGATTGGCCAATCTGACATGCGAGGCCGCCTATCAGATTTGCCTGGGGGGTGCCGCGTTGGTCACACTGCGGATGCGCAATGGCATGCCAGAGTGGTGGACGATTGTGCGCGATCATCGCGATGTTGTGCTAGAGCGAAGTGGAACCGACGAATCGTGCGTTGTTCTACAGAGTGATTTGGCGGCGCAGCTCGGGATTGGTTCGAAGGACGAAGTGAAGTGGATGATTGTGACTGCTCCGGAGTTGTCGTTGAGCCGTGGCGATAAGGTCGAGCCACTTCACCCGATATCTCGATTGATTGCGATCCTACGTCCTGAGCGGCATGATCTTTGGACTGTCGCTTCGTTCGCTATCGTCGTGGGTATCTTGAGTATTGCGAGCCCGATTGCGGTGGAGTCGCTGGTGAATACGGTTGCGTTCGGTAGCTTGTTGCAACCGATCCTGGTGCTGGCGACGATTTTGTTTATATTGCTGGCTTTTTTGGCGGCGATAACGGGATTGCAGACATATGTGGTTGAGATTCTGCAACGGAGGCTTTTTAGTCGGGTTGCCGCCGATCTGAGCTATCGTATTCCGCGAGTCAAGGCAACCGCCTTGGACGGTGCCCATTTTCCAGAGTTGATGAACCGTTTTTTTGAAGTCGTCACATTACAGAAAGGAACGGCCTATCTAGTTTTGGATGGGATTGCGATTGTGCTGACGACCCTGGTCGGTATGGCCGTACTTGCGTTTTATCATCCTTGGTTTCTCGGGTTTGACGTCGTTTTATTGGCGATAGTAGCACTGGGTGTGTATGTGCTGGGCCAAGGTGCGCTTGCCAACAGTGTGAATGAATCGAAGCAGAAGTACCGTTTGGCTGCGTGGCTTGAGGAAATGGCACGTTGCAGCGTTTCATTTCGGAGCGCCGGTGCAGCAGAGTTTGGGGCGGATCGTGCCAGTGTTCTGACAAGTGAGTATCTTCACGCTCGGCAAAGACATTTTAGCCTGCTTTTTCGGCAGATTTTGTTGCTGCTGTTTTTGCAGGCTGTGGCCGCGACGATCACACTGGGCTTTGGCGGTTGGCTCGTCATCCAGGGACAATTGACACTGGGTCAGTTGGTTGCCGCTGAGTTAATTGTATCTACGATTCTGGTATCGCTTGCGAAGTTGGGCAAGCATTTGGAGGGATTTTACGATCTGTTGGCGGGCGTCGACAAACTAGGGAAGTTACTCGATCTTCCGATTGAGCGGCAGTCCGGTGTCGGGCATCTGCACAATGAGGGGGGGACCAAGGTGGTATTGACTGATGTGCAATGCAAAATCGGCGGCAAGTCGATTTTTGCGCGGCCACTTTCAGCTCAAATAGCTGCGGATAGCCTCGTGGCGGTAGTTGGGGGACCTGGCTCGGGGAAGAGCGTGCTTCTGGAACTGCTTTACGCTTTGCGTGGTACCTCAGATGGTCATATCGAAGTCGACGATACGGATCCAAATGACATCGGCCCGGAAATTTATCGCAAGGGTGTTGGGTTGGTGCGGGGGGGCGAGTTATTTGCGGGAACTGTCAGCGAGAATCTTTATTTGGGTCAAGCCAGTATCACGCAGCACGAACTGCGTTCTGCGCTAGACGGAGTAGGTTTACTATCGCAAGTGTTGCGATTGCCAAATGGTTTGGAGACTGAGTTAAGTTCCAATGGGCATCCACTCAGTGCAACGCAGCAGGCGTTGCTTTTGCTGGCCCGTGCTCTGGTTCGACCGCCCCGACTGCTGCTGATCGACGGTTTGCTTGATGTGATGGGTGAGAAGGGTTTGTATCAGGTATTTCAATATCTCCGCGGGATTCCAAATTGCACAGTTCTAATTGCTACCAATCGAGAGTCTGTTGCCAGCGAGTGTGATTCCCGTTTTGATATGCCGATCAAGGTGAGCTAATTCCAGGTGAACAAGCAAGTGAGGGTCGAGTCGTGAGTTCATTATTGACAGAACATTCCTCTACGGCAGATCGCCGGACGACGTTATTCGACCGAGAGGCCGTGTTCCCTGCATTGCGGTTGGTACGCGCATCGCGAACTGCGCGACGCGTCGCCAAATGGCTGATTATCTGCTTGTTATCGTCTGTCATTGCGATGGCATTTGCACCATGGCAGCAAACGATTGCCGGTCGCGGAAATGTTGTGGCCTTTGCTCCTATCGATCGGCGACAGATTGTTGAGTCTCCTGTCAACGGACGCATCGTGCGTTGGGACGAAAGCATTCGAGAGAACACTTTCGTTCGGGAAGGACAGTTTATTCTTGAAATCCAAGACATGGATCCGCAACTGATCGATCGATTGAAGTTGCAGCTTGAGGCGGGTCAACGACAAGTGAATGCTTCTGAAGCGCAGATTCGGGCTGCCAAGAGTCAGGTTGACTTGCTGGTGTCGATCATCGAGACTTTTGAGGCGCAGGTCGCGGCGTTTCGAAGTGTTCGCGAGGAGGTTGTGGGTGCAGCAACCGAATACATTCGAATGGCTGAGAGTAAGGTAAAAGCCGAAGAGCAGAATCTGCAAGCTGCGTCTGCCGGTTTGCGGCAGGCCGAGGCTGATTACAAGCGGCAGAAGCAGTTACATGCGGAAGGACTTGCATCGGAACTCAAGATGCAGTTGGCAGAACGAAAGTATCAGGAGGCGCTGGCCAAGCAGGAACAAGCGCAATCGTACATCGATGCAGCCAGGAGTGAGTTAAGCGCCAAGAAGCGAGAACGGGATGCCAAAGAGCGGGAAGCTCAGGCCAAGGTTGACTCCGTCAGGGCATCTTTACAAAAGGCTCAATCAGACGTAGCCAAAGCACAAGGCGACGTGGCTAAGACTGAGTCGGATCTGGCCAAGTTTCAGAAGGAAGTTGTAGAAGCGCAAGTAAAGTTGGCCCGGCAGGAAAACCAAACCATTGTCGCTCCTTGTGACGGCTACTTGATGGACCTGGTGGCAACGCGGGGAGGTGCCTACGTCAAGGTTGGTGATCCGCTGTTTGAGATAGTTCCACAGGTTGCAAATCTTGCCGCGCAAGTTTGGATCGATGGCAATGACGTTCCTTTGGTTTCGCCGGGTAAAAAGGTCCGGATGCAATTTGAGGGCTGGCCTGCGGTGCAATTCTCGGGATGGCCTTCGGTCGCGGTCGGTACCTTCGGGGGAGTGGTCTCGATTGTGGATTCGACGGATGACGGGCAGGGGCGTTTTCGAGTCGTAATTGTTCCGGATGAGGATTCTGATCCGTGGCCAACCTATCCCTATCTGCGACAGGGAGCACGTGCTAATGGCTGGATCTTGCTGGACCGCGTCCGACTTGGCTACGAAATGTGGCGACGATTGAACGGGTTTCCTCCGGCATTGAAGAGTAAGGCTGGGGAGGTCGAGAAGGCTGCAAAGCCGCCTAAGATAAAGATTTAGCGTCGCCAGGCAGTTATGCCCGATCGGCCCGAATGATGTCAACTCTAGGGACATCGTGTTCCGATAATAGGAGTTAGGCAAAGTTTGCGGGCGGATTTCGTAGCTAGACTGGGGGATGGCTTCAATTCTTGGAAGATCTGTTGGCAAAAGCTCTGTCAATCATTGCACTTTTGCTGATTTGCACTGGCGGGTGCGCGGGTCGGCGCACTGCTAGCATTCCCATTGCGCCAGCGGTGGCTCCACTTTCAAAAGATTCTCAGCCCCCTGGTACGGAAGTTACCGGATCTACTGAGGTCAATCCGGTCAGCTATCAAGACGCAAGCACTCAGGTCACGCCCCTGCCACCTCCGATTGCGGGAGAGGAGCTTCTGCCGGTTCCGATCGATGCGCCGCCCCCCGGGATCATTCCCGAAGCGATATCGGTCCCCAAATCGACACTTGCATTGGACGAAGTCGTCAATTCTGTGCGGGCGAACTTTCCTTTGATCCGAGTGGTTGTGGACGAGCGGCAAATCCGGTCTGGCCAGGAGTTATCCGCTTGGGGAGCCTTTGACCACAAATTGAAGGGAGCCAGTGAGACGGAGCCGCTAGGGTACTACGAAAACTATCGCCATGGCATTGCTGTGGAACGCGATACGATGTGGGGTGGTAAGACTGTGGCAGGTTATCGCATTGGCCGCGGAATATTTGAGCCATGGTATCTGGAACGACAAACGAACGAAGGGGGTGAATTCAAGGCAGGCATGCTGGTTCCCCTGGCACGTAATCGGTGGATCGATCCCAACCGCGCTGCCCTTTGGCAGGCTCAAGTGGCTCGGAATCAGGTTGAGCCGGAAATTCAAGCGGAAATTGTGCAATTTGTCCGGGATGGTTCCATCGTTTATTGGAACTGGGTGGCGGAAGGTCAAGTGCGCGACGTAGCAAAATCGCTGTTGGAGATCGCGCAGTCCCGAAACAAGGCAATCGCACGGCAGGTCGAAACCGGAGACCGTCCCCAGATCGAACTGATTGACAACGAGCGGATGATTGTTTCGCGTGAGGCTCGGTTGATTGATGCTGAGCAGAAACTTGACCAGATGGCTATCAAGCTGTCGCTATTTTTTCGGGGTAGTGATGGAATGCCGTTGGTGGCAGATGATAATCGCTTGCCCAGTCGGTTTCCTCAAATTGGCAACCGCCTGCAGCGAAGTGAGCAGGAAGACATCGAATTTGCGCTGACGAACCGTCCGGATGCGGCAGTCCTGAACTTCACGCGGGAAATTTTTGAGATCGAGCGCAGGCAAGCCGAGAATTTGATTCAACCTGAAATCTATGCTGGATTGCTGGGGTCGCAAGACGTCGGGGCACCCACCAGTCCTACCCGAGACAAGTCCCCATTTGAGTTGGAGGCGTCCTTGACCGTGGAAGTTCCCGTTGAGCGTCGAAAGGCATTTGGCGAACTTCGAAAAGCGCAGGGAAAGATCAGTCAGCTCAACTCGAAACAGCGTTACCTGTATGACAAGATCGCCGCCGAGGTTCGATCGGCACGCGTCGCCCTGGAGGCAACGCGCCTGCGCGTGGAGAAAACAACTGAAAGTCTGCAGCTTGCGGTGAAGATGGAGGAGACGGAACGCCGGAGTTTCGAACTAGGCAATAGCACGTTGCTCGACGTCAATCTTCGTGAACAACAGGCCGCCGATGCGGCCATCGAGCTAGTGGCGGCTCAGGTGAACTACTATCAAGCCGAAGCCGATTATGTTGCTGCTCTGGGGCTGGTCGGCTTTCGACCAGACGTGCAAGCGGCGAAGTGAGGCCAGGCTGGTTTCTTGCATTCAGTTTGCCTCTAGCTGACCCATTGGACCTACGCTGAGCACTTTGCGCATTCGACAGGTTGGCACCGGCGGAGTCCAGGTACACGGGCTGCGCCGCGTGGCGGCACTATTTCGCGACGCGTGGGGTTGATCCAAATTCTTGCCCGGCCTGTTGGCATATTCCAAAAACGGAATATATTAACCGCATGGCTGCAACTGCTTTGACCACCGCCGAGATCTTTCGCGCCATTGCCGAGCCGCGGCGGCGGGAGATTATCGATATCCTGGTCGAACAGAACGACTTGCCGGTGGGGGATCTGGTGCAGCGGCTGCGGCTGCCGCAGCCCGCGGTTTCTAAGCATCTGAGCGTGCTGCGGAAGGTCGGGCTGGTGGTGGTTACCAAGCAGGGGCAGCAGCGCCTCTATCGACTTAACCCTCAACAACTCAAACCGGTGCATGACTGGATCAAAACTTTTGAGCAGTATTGGACCCGGTCGCTGGAGCGGATCAAACTCCGTGCCGAACGGGCTGCGCTAGAACGCAAAAACGCAACTCCGAAACCTTCTCGCAATCAGTCTTCCTAAACAACTTTCTAAACAAGGAGCATTCCAATGGTATCCAGCAGCCTCGTCGAAGAAGTGCAATCGCTTCGCATCAACAAAAACATCTTGGTCAACGCCCCTCTGGACATCACCTTTGAGGCGGTGCTGGCCGATCTTGGCCCGGAAAGTGAAATGGCGGAGGGCATGCCGTTCCCGATGGTGCTGGAAGCCTGGCCGGGCGGGCGTTGGTATCGCGATCTTGGTAACAATGCCGGCCACTTGTGGGGGCATGTGCAGGTGATCAAGCCGCCAAAGCTGATCGAGATTTGCGGGCCGATGTTTATGTCGTACGCGGCGACTTCGCACATTCAGTATCGCCTGGCTGAAGAAGAGCAGGGGACGCGAGTTTCGATTTTGCACACGGCCATCGGGCTGATCTCGGCAGAGCATAGCGAAGGGGTCCAAGAAGGTTGGCAGCATTGTCTGGAGCATTTGAAGTGTATTGCCGAGCGGAAGACAAGCCGCTAATAATGGATCGGGTCTTAGCGTTTTCCATCAGCAACCTTGAAACCAACAGGACAGAGAACATGAATGCAATCGATGCCATTCGCTGGAGCATGCAATTGACCGCCGGCGGCACCGAGAACATCGCCAGCACGATGCGCGAGTCGCCACTCGTTCAACCAACCAGCAAGGGTGGCAACCACACATTGTGGTGCCTTGGCCACTTGGCGTTCGTTGAAGGGTCATTTCGGCAGATCGTTTTTGGCCAGCCCAACCCAGTGGAAGAGTGGGGGGCACTCTTTGCCCCCGGCACCACGCCGACGACCGACGCCAGTGACTATCCGTCGTTTGAGGAAGTGTTGTCGACGTATCTCCGGCTGCGCGAAGAGAATTTGAAAATGTTGGACGAGCTGACAGATGCGGACCTAGACAAGGCACCGAAGTTCATTCCGCCGGGCTTTGAAGAAGTGATGCAAACGGTGGGAACGACGCTGCTGTTGCTCAGCTTGCACAACATGGTTCACTATGGGC
>JAWXCH010000575.1:0-5044 GCA_034440595.1 Planctomycetota bacterium
ACGATGGGGAGCATGGCGCTGCGTTGGCGAGACAGGGTAACGGGGGCGGTGATGACGTATTCAAATAACTCACCCACGTTGCCGGCTTGGGCAACGGATTGGACGCCCTGGCGAAGGTCCATGACGGGTTCCTCGGCAAGTGCTTCAGAGGCGTCCGGGGCAGCGCTCTCTGCGACACCCATAGCTCGTCCTCTTCTGGCGAATTCACCCGGGGCCTTCGCCGCTGGTGGGCTATCCGATTTAGCCATTCTCTTGAACTGTTGGTCCTTGCCCGCCAGATCTTGGTCATAGGTCTGGGGGCCGAGAGATCCGTACAGCTCCAGCTGAACCACTGGCCTGGGGATGTAAAGGGGTTGATAGAGATCCATGACATACGAGATGGGCCGGCCGCTCACGAGTGTTAGCCGCACGTTTTCCCAGTCGGCCTCCGTCGTGTTTTCAACGATGGCCCAGCCTTGTAGGAACGGGTCTTCCTTGCCCAGCACCAAGCGATAGCTGGTCTTCCAGACAGGGGACTCCTGAATGTAACCCACGCGAACCTTGCGTTGTCCGTCCCCTGTAAAGTCTACCTACCGCCGGTGGCCGGCGCGATCACGCAAGAGGTCATTGATGTCCTGGCGGTGCTGAACGCTTTGCGAGCCGCTATGACTCCGCACGTGCTTTCAGACTACGAATCGCGGTCTCAAGACGATTGGCGATTCGCACGGTGGGGCCGTCGGACTATCGCAGCTAAAAGCAGCACGGCGACTGCGGCGGTCGCGATCTCCGGGCTGCAACCGATCATCGTAAGGCATCAGGGCTCGTCTCTAGAGCAGGCGCTCGGGGGCGCTGCTGATAAATTGAAGAACACACTGAAGCGAACCCTCGGGCGATTGAAGAGCCATCAGGGCCGTACACCTTACGCTGGCAACTAGTTATCTTAAGTTGCCCAAGGAGACAACGTCGCGCAGACATGCCCGGTTAGGTAGTCATCCGGCGGCCACGACACGAGTACTACCTCGACGATTGTTCCGTAGCGTTGGTCGAACCATTATCTCGACTTCTTGGCCCAAGTCATTTAAGCACCGAAAAAGTCGATCCGCCGAAAACCCCTTGAGCTTGCCTCGCATCAACGCAGAGATTTTGGGTTGGTCCAGCCCCATCGCCTCAGCGGCCTTCGTCTGAGTAAGTTTCCGAGCAGCGATGACCTGACAAATCAGGTGTGATAGTTGCGCCTTGGCAAGCATGTCGTCAGGGTCGTGAAGAGCAAGGTCAGCAAAGACATTGCCACTGCTTTTCTGTACCCTGGCGATCTTTTTGGTGGTCTTCATTCTTGGTCCTCTTTCTTCTGTTGAGCTAATCGCCACAGCTTGTGGTGCTCTTCCGCCGCTTTCAACCGATTCTTGATGCGGTCGACGTCCCCTTGCGGCGTCTTAGCACCCTTCTTCGACTTCTTCTGAAAGGCGTCCAGAACATACACGGCCCCGGCAAATTTCACTGTGTACACGCCTCGGAAAGTGCTCCCATTGTCGTCCTCAAACGATCTCGAGTACCCCGGCTCCGCCAAATCCCTTGAGCGGTTTGGCAGCGACGTGCTTGCCGCCCATTTGGGCTTGGTACAAGGCAAAGCCCACCACGTCCTTTACATCCTCTGGAAAATCCCGGAGGTCGTCTCTGCTACTGGCAATCCAGAAGAGCGGCTTTGCGGACTGCTCGCTCTGTTGCTCCACTTCCTTGCTCATTATGCCATTATTGGCATATATCGCACCGCAAGTCAAGATTTCTTTGGCAGTTCCGGTGAAAAGGCCCCTACGGTGAAGCAAATGGGCTGATAGCGCCTAGATCGCCAGGCAGGCTATCGACGATCCAAGATTACGAAACCATGCTTCCGCCGCCCTCCATTCGCACTCGCTGGTTTGTTATCTTGGATTGAGAGAGTTCCGCCACAGCACGATACCCAACACTGCGGCGAAAGAACGTTCGGCAAGTTACATAGCCAACTGGCTTACGGCCGAGGTCGCCCGCAGATTCCGACCAGTATCACCTGTCCACGATCAACAAATTCGCCGAGTTATACCTACCATGCTCAGTGACATCGCTCAACAGACGCTGATTGAACATCAGACGCTCAAGCACATCGTGGAAGCACTGCGGACAGTGCTTAACTGGCACGTTCCCGAGGCCGGCGCGCCACGCAAGCTAACGTCCCTGCGCTTTGTCACCAGCTCGCTGCAACGTCACGTGGAATACATGCTGAATCTGGAAGAAACGGGTGGCTATATGCCTGAAATCCGGGCCGCCAGTCCGAAACTGACCGATCAGGTCGAGGCACTCCGTCAGCAGCATGATGAGTTTCGGGAGACACTGCGGCAAATCGTGGCTGGGCTGGAAGAGGTGACTGCCGGGAACCAACAGCAGTTTGCAAGTTTGTGCGAACGATTGACGACCCTGCTCGCCAAGCTCGACGAGCACAGCAAGAAAGAGACGGAGCTGGTCCAGGAAGCGTTTCTCAGAGAGGAAGGGGGCGAAGGGTAAGTGACAAGCGAAAACGTGTGCAGAAGGCGGCGGCGAAAGCACTCAAGAATTTGCAGTAGAGCATCGGGATGCGACGACCAGCCGGTTCCGGCTGGGATGGACGGGCGAGGGGGCTTGCTCAAGTTGAGCTAAGGCGAGAAATGCACCTAGTGCAACCGCTACCTCCTGGTAGGCAGGTTGCCCAGGGGTCGATTCGCGACATGGCTGTATCCAAGTGCCCCCGCTCCCCACAGCGATAAGGCATTTCAGCCCTTGTGTGCTATAAATCCGACGCACGGTTCTATCAATACTGGTAGGATGCCTTAATCACCCTACATCAGAACGCCTGTAGCAATAAAATGAATCCCAGCCGAAAAACCAAACGTGAGGATCTGGAGATCATGCTCCAATACCGAAGCCACCAGGAGAATCTCCTCGTCGAAGAACGAATGGACGAGAAGCTGACGCAATTGCAGGTGTTCGTGGATCAGTTGGCAGCCACCCCTCATGGAAGAGCCGAACTAGAAAACCGAACCAAACGCTTTGGCGATTGCCAGCGAATCGAAGGCGAAACGTCGGGCCAGTTTTACAGTAGGCTGCGACTTTGGCTGGACAGAGACATTGAGAGGCCAAAACCGCGGCGCCGTCACTCGGAACGGACGGGAGACTAGCGCTAGTTACATTCTGCCATCCTGCTGACAACAAGGACAAGACCGATGAAATGGATTGGAATCTCAAATTTGGGCATGCTGCTGCTGGCCGTCTGGTTGATTGCCACGGGCGTTTTGGTATTGGTGCCAATCACCGGGATCCCCACGGTTCCGATTCTGGCCGGATTGGCTATCGCCGCGGGGATATTGATTCTGCTGGGTCGTTAGAGCGTTTTCATGTTAGGCGTGGCGGTAACCACAGTGTTGAAAATAGTTTCGGCACTCGGCTTCGGTGAACTGATCGAGGATGCTGGGGCTGTTTAGTACTCCCGGTCCATCGTCAGCTACGGGGCTAGAGATGGATTAGGCGTTGAGACCGGGCACGTTCTCGCGTAAACGCCCCGCGATTAGCGCTGGAAACGGGCGTTAATGTAGGTTTATCGAATTGTATCGCTTGCAACCCTGCCCTACGCTGGAATGCGGACATGGAAGAGCACCCGCACCCCGACGTTTCCAGGTCAGCCTGTGAACGCTTTTCCTACTCACGGCAATGGTGGCTACCTTCGTTACCGTCATAACCACGCTGAGCAAGCGCGAGGCGGCGTGACGGCAAGAGATGGAGCGAATCGAAAAGTCGCACGGCATTACTTCCCCATGACCCCGTCCCGCTTCCAATTCACCATCCGAGGGCTTGTTGTGGGACAACCTGCTAGAATCGGTACCATGATACTAGCCTTGATCGCTTTTGGGGTGTTGTTCATTTTGAGTTCGGCGTGAGGCACCGAAGCAGGTTCAGGGCAGGCAAACTGACTCGAAGTGCGGTCAGCGGTCGGACCAGAAAGAGCTTTGCTGCCGGGAGGTTCGACTGTCTCGCTTCACGTTTTGCCGAGACCGAGAAACCGTGCATTGATAAGGCGAGTGTAGAAGTACTTTTTCGCCAATTCGGCGACGACGACATAGAGCACCGTCAATCCAATCAGCACCAACATCAGGGGCGCCGGCAGTGGAACAAAGCCCAACAGCGAATTGAAGGGGAGGTAAGGCAACAGGAGGGTGACGCCAATGATGGCAACGGTGCTCGCGAGCAACAAATTTCCCGGACGGCTGCGGAAGAAGAGCCGGCGGGTGCGCACGACCAACGCGATCACCAGTTCGGTCAGCAACGACTCGATGAACCAGCCGGTGCGGAACTCTTCGGCCGTCGCATGAAATACGAAGAGCAATGTGCCAAAGGTCAGAAAGTCAAAGATCGAGCTGACCAGCCCAAAGAGGACCATGTAGCGACTAATGAACTTATTATCCCAGCGGCGCGGCTCGGCTACCCATTCGGGGTCGACATTGTCGCCGGCGATCGTGGTGCCCGGAATGTCGGACAGGAAATTGTTGAGCAAGATCTGCGAGGCGAGTAGCGGCAGAAACGGCAGGAACAAGGAAGCCGCCGCCATGCTGAACATGTTGCCGAAGTTGGCGCTGGTGGTCGTCAGGATGTATTTGAGAGTATTGGCAAATGTGCGACGGCCTTCGTCAATGCCGTCCCGCAAGATGTCCAGGTCATGTTCGAGCAGCACCAGATCAGCCGCATCTTTCGCTACATCTACGGCGGTATTTACCGAGATGCCCACGTCAGCGGCATGCAGGGCGGGCGCATCGTTGATGCCGTCCCCCAGGTAGCCGACGACGTGTCCGGTTTTTTGCAATGCCAGGATGATGCGCTCTTTCTGGTTCGGATCGACTTCGGCGAAGATGGTCGTGCGTTCAGCGGCATGCCAGAGCGCCTCGTCTCCCAGGCTCTGCAAGTCGTTTCCGGTCAGCAAGCGGTCGATCGGCAGATTGACCGCCTCAGCGACGTGCCGTGCCACCAAGTGGTTATCGCCCGTGATGATCTTGAGCTGGACGCCCCG
>JAWXCH010000576.1:0-22484 GCA_034440595.1 Planctomycetota bacterium
ATCATTTATTATTTGTTATTGGCTTATACAAGATGGTTGCACAGTGAACAAAGTCAAGCGAATAATCGCCGATGTGCAAGAGCACTGGCAGAGCCAGTGGCACACGATGAGTTGTTATTCAGGGGCGACGCCGGTGAAGGTGGCGTGGAAGTCGTCTTCGGAGAGGGTTGTGTCCCATAGCCCGCGGTCGGTTTGTCTGTGGCGGCGGATGCCCATGTAGGCGAGGCTGGAGTCCTCGTAGCGGCGGAATTTCCACACGGCGTCGTTCATGAGACTGCCGTTGAAGACACCGAGGGAGACGAGGCGCTCGAAGTCTTCGGTGGTTAGCCCGGTGACACGTTTGAAGAGTGCCGGTTCGAGTTTGGTGATGACGTCTTTGAGTCGCTGTTCGCGGAAGTCGGTGAGGTACATGAAGACGGGGATACGGGCGGCGAACGATGAGTTTTTCTTGGACTTCCTTGCGGAGGGATTTGCGTTCTTTTTCGGCCTCGGTCAGTTCGCGTTTTTCTTTGGTGGTGAGTTTGTCACCTTCGGCGGCTTTGCGTTTGGCATCCTTGATCTGCTCGGAACGGTTGATGATCGTTTCCAAATCGGTATTCAGGTTGCGGAAACCTTCGATGCTTTGCAGCGCGGCCATTGCGGCTGCGTCCTTCATTAGTCGATTGAGCGTGGTATCGTCGACGTTGACCAGAAGGACGCTTTCCCAGCGTTTGGCAAGCAGGGTGGCGCTGGTACCGCTGGTGGCAATGGCCAGGATCGCTGCGGCGTCGAGCTGACGCATGCTGCTGCCGTCGTATACTCCCTCTGGCAGTCGGTCGATCGGTGGACGATGCCTAGTATGCGCTAAAACAAAGACATCTGTGCTTGGCACTTCTTGACGGCGATTGGGGCGAACGCTTCGTCATCCAATGCATGCTCCACGATCCGGTTGAGTGAATCAGGCGACTCCGTTGGCAGCAGTGTTGTCAAAAGTTGGCCCACCAGTGTGATGCGACGATCATTGCGCGAGAGCGTGAAACCTGAGGCCGCCAAACGACACAATTTCTCGCGTGCACGGTCAAGCGCTTCGACTGGCGATGGACGCAGAAAATCAATCGTGTCCGATTGCTTTCGGCATACCAAAATAACGTCGAGTTGAATGGGTTCTTTTGCTTGAAACTTTGGCGTCGCGACGGACATTTCGGCCTTCACGGGGTGGGCGTTCACGACCAAAAAGCCAGCTCCAAAAATTGCGGCGGACAACGCATGCCAACCCTCATCGCGAGAATGGTGATAAGTGAACACCAACATTCCGCCGTCCTTCAAGACGCGGTGGCATTCGGCAAACACGTCCTGAAGTTTGGAAGCGAACTTGGCGGCGTCCACGTCTTGAACCTCAGCGAGATTACGTGTCGAACAGTTGTGAGTCGCGTCGGTGCCGATGCCCTGCCATGCCTGAAAAAAGTCGGCAAGCTCTGAATAGTGGACATTGTCGAAGAATGGCGGATCGGTGACGACCACGTCGACTGATTTGTCGGGCAGCGATGTACTTCCGGAGTCGCCGACGGACAGGTAAACGCCGCGACGAGCCATCGGAATCGTCGTCGGCCATCGTTCTTCGACGCGCCCCGTAAATTCTGGCGAGCAAGTCTTGGCGGTCGATGTTAATCCGTTGAGTTCCGTCGGCGTCTCGCGGTAATCGATGGCGCGCAGTAGCCGATTACGCAGGAGATTCGAGAACCCGCCCGAACTTTTGAGGGTGCCCCAGACATTGGCTTCAAGGGGCATCCGCTCAGGTTTGAGGATATGGTGCGAGAACATGTGCCGCACCGCGCCCGTGCCTTCACCTTTATACGACGCGAAAAGGTTGTTGAACTCCAGCGCGCCGGAAAACAGCGTGAGCAGCGCATCGCGTTCAGGAGAACTCGTCAAATCGAGGATCGCGCCGCGTAACCAGCCAAGCGCAAGAAGTTGACGGTCATTGAAGAAATCAATCCAGCTATGGAAGTTATAATTCATCGCCTGACGTGTATTGTGCCCGTGAGTCAGTTTCAATGTTGGTAGCTCGATGCGACCGGCGCGTACTTCAGCTTGAAGTAGTTCACCGCACCGCTCGTATTCGGCGTGATCCGCATCAGTTGCTGGAAAGTATGCTTTCCGTCCTTCGGACGACAAGACGAGTTTTCCGAAAAGTCGGAAGCGTGGCCTTGTCTTGCCGATTGTCTTCAAAATGGTGAACGTTGAGCGACATTCCGTGCAGGTTGCTTTTGCACCTGATGCGATACCGGTCGTCGCGTCAAACTGGTGTCGGCAACTGCGGCAGGTGACGTCGTGAGGCGATTGCGTGATCTGGAATATGTCAGCGCAAGCGGGACAACGCACTTGAACATGAGATTTTCGCTTTGGATGTGCGTTTCTCGCAACAATGTACGAGGGAAACAGATCAATCCGAGCATCGCAGTCCGGACAATCGCATTGCATGACCCAAAAGTGATACAGGACTTCGCTGATGCGGCCTTGCGGATCAGTCCCGCGGTAAAGGTCGCGAATGCGATGCTCGATGCGCGAAGCGACTTCGTCGTAAGCAGCAAGAATGCGGCGACGATCGAGCGCGCCGAATGCAGTCTTGGCAGAACGGACTGCGACTGGATTGATGTCCCGACCTAGTGCGGTCATGCCGAGCTTGTGTGCCTCGCCGACGGTGGTTCCCGAACCCATGAATGGGTCGAACACGGTAAAATCTTCCAGGGCGTGTCGTGCGTAAAATGACTCGCGCAGGTCTGTGTCGGACGGGAGTACGCTTCCGAGGAGCAAACCGCGGAAGACCGAACCAAGACGCTGCGCCCACCACTTATGGATGTGGTAAATTGGGCGGTGCAATTCCTTCCGCCAACTCTCCCGCTCCGCCAGTTCGGAGAGGAATTCAAAGGCAAAAGAATCCGATTCGATCAAGGAATATCTAATAGTTGGCATCTGATTCGTCATCGGCGACCTCGATCTTTCCGGCTTTGTGGCTCCTCATGTCGACCGGGTCCGCCGGTGCCCCTTTCACGCGCCATGCCGTGAATTGATGCTCCTTGCCGGCGTTTGGGTTTTCGATCAGCTTCGGCGAGAGATCATCCGTGGGACGGTCGTAAGTGTAACCCACGACAAGCCGCTCGCACTCCCGCCGGCGGAGCTCTCCGACCTTCACTAATCCCGGCGCATTTGTTCCGCTGGGCATTATAAGGGTCTGCCGGTGAGCCAATCCGTCGGCTAGATGAAACGGGGTGGGCACGACGTACATTCGTCGGGCGCGAATCAGGATATCGCCGTAACTGCCGAAGCCCTTTACGCTCTTATTCCTGTGGTGTGGTTCTCGATCGGCATTGAGAAAGTCGCCGTGGCAGATGACGAAATCAAGAACTGGATAGTTGTTGCCGTCCGGCTGCTTTGGGTATCGTCCAAACACATAGTAAATCGTCCGTCCATTGTGATGACCCGTGGGCAGTTGGCTATTGCTGTCAAAGCTCGCTTCGCGACCCGGATAAGCCAATCCCTTGACTTCAAATCCGTCAGTGAATCCGACCATGCGGAAGTCGGGATAACTGTTTCTGCCACCCGATTCGATATTCTCACCGAGCGACTGCAGGCGATCACGAAACCAATGTTGAAAGTGAAATTCCTTGTCGGACGAACTAACGCGGCTGATCATTAAGCCAGCGGCAATCGCTTTCACACAAAGCGTGAAGACACGCACCGGTATTGGAGCCAAACTATTAGCTGACATTCTTTATCTTACCTGAATCTGCACCTCTGTTCCACGCAAAGCTTTATCCAGTGGTCGGTGCGATGAGAATCCATTTCAGTCCATCAGTATATCACAGGGTGTGTATGTGTAGTCAGACCTAAACGATTGGCTACGCGAGCCAAGTTCTGCTCGTCTGGCGTTTGAACTCGTGGTCCGTCGTTCAATCGGCGGGCGATTTCGCGCAAGAAAACACCCGATTTGCAGACGGGGTCCAGGAAAGTGGTGTTTGGCCGGCGGAAGAGATCCTGGGGAAGCGCGTCGAGCATGGCGACAGCGAGCTTCGGCGGGGTGAAGACCTCGTCGGCGCTGAGGTTGGCCAGGCAAGTGAGGATGTCGGGGTTGTGGCCGTTCATGCAGTCCCCTCCGCATCGTTAATTCTTAAATGCTCCGCATCGGCAAGCTTTAGATAATGACAAGGTCGATACTCGGCAACGGGAGTGGGGACGAAAACATCGTCGCCGTGATCGTTGACGAAGCGCTCTTGGCTTTGATTGTCAAAGAGGGTGGGGCATTTCAGGTCGGGGCGCTCGAGCAATTGTGCAAAGGTGAAGTCGCGGCGTTTGACGGTGTTGCCGCCGATGAATGCCCATTCGGGGAAGATGATCGGTTGGTCCTCGGACGTGCGAAGTGTGAGCGCGTCGCCATGCACGATGTTCTTGGAGAGGATGTAGCCGGCGGTGCGGGCTGTGGCCTCGGGGAGTGGGGTTTTGAAGCGTTCTATATATCTGTCGCAGACGATTTTCAACAACCGCTGGCGGCAGATGGCGACGTTGTCGGCCAGCAGATCAATGCCGTAAATGGTGCTGACAGAGAGGATGGCATCGCGCTGCCACTTGAGGCTGCTGCGTGGATGAAAGTCGCTGACCCTGCGGAGCTTGCGGAAAAGGACTTCGTAGAGGAAGTTGCCTTCGCCGCAGGCCGGTTCGAGGAAGCGGGGTTCGAGGCGGTCGAATTCATGCCCGACCAAGTCAAGCATGTCCTTGAGCAGCCAATCGGGCGTGAACACCTCACCATGATCGATGACACGTTGCCGGGAATTCACGGTTTTGGCGGCGGGGGGTTGGTACGCCGTGGTGCAAGACGCAGTAATATTGGACGCAGTAGTGCGAGAGTTTACGGTTTTGGGTGGTGTAATGGTGGCCATGTGGGCCTGCCCCCCGGGCATTTGTCTGGTGCATAGGACAATTGAGTTGGTGAAGTGGGTAGTAGAACAGAAAGCGGGGGGAAATCAACAGAGGTGGTGGGTTGGGTTTTGGGTGGTTGGGAGTTGTGTAACGCTTTCAGCGTAACGAGGCGAGTTCGTTACCCAGGGTGCGCTGCGCGACCACTGGGCTGTGGTGTGTAATGCCTTCGGCATAAGGGCGAGGGCTGCGCCCTAGAGAGTAGAAGGGGGAGAGTAGAAAGTAGAGAAGGCAGGCTGGAAGCCCGCACCACAATGTTTGGCGCTTGAAAAAAAGCCAGTACCTCTGCTAGGGTGAGGTCGTGGATTCGCGTATTGCCAACACGTCGCGGCTAACATTTTAGAACGTCTTGCGGCGGTTCCTGGTACGCTCCACGCACCGGGCGTTTGGGGTGCAACTAGCGCTCGAGGATTGAGGCGGAATGGTTAGGCTACCTCAAACGGAGTGCATGGTGCGTTGCCCGTCCCCTACAAAATGGATTCCCGCATGCGCGGGAATGACGGGAGGGCGCGGGAATGACGGGAGGGGGCCGACTGCGTTGTTTGCTTTTCGGCACGGGGACCGTGCCGGCTACGTGCGCGGGAATGACGAGGACACTCTTTCGGCGGAGCGAAAGGCGACTGAGGGCACCCTTGCCATTCTGGCCAAAATCAGGCAAGATTCAGGCCACACGAGGAGGTTGAGCATCACAAAAGTGGTAACCGGACGCTAGCGCGTTTCGGCTGATCGCACACCTCCGACATTTTCCTGTTCCGCAGTCCGATTCACGTAAGGCCGATTCGATGGCAGTTCCCAGTTCCGCACCTTCTCAATTCAAAACGCTGCTCGTGACCGGCGGGGCGGGCTTCATCGGCGGTTGCTTTGTGCGGCAATTGATTACCGAGAGCGACCTGCGGATCGTGAATCTGGATAAGCTGACGTATGCGGGCAACATGGACTCGCTGGAACCGGTGGCCGGCAACTCGCGGCACACATTTGTGCAAGGTGACATCGGCGATACGGAAGGGGTGCTAGAATTGCTTCGCGCGAATAAGGTTGACGCGATTGTCAACTTTGCCGCTGAGTCGCATGTCGACCGCTCGATCGACGGGCCGGGGGAGTTTGTGCAGACCAATGTGGTTGGTACGTTCCGATTGCTGGAGGCAGCCCGGCAGTATTGGTCGGAGCTAGGTGAAGCGGCCAAGCAGAGCTTTCGCTTTTTGCATGTATCGACGGATGAGGTGTACGGCTCGCTTGGTGCGACCGGGGCGTTTGTTGAAACGACACCGAACTCACCGAACTCACCGTACTCGGCGTCAAAGGCCTCTTCCGATCATTTTGTCCGCGCGTACCACCATACGTATGGCTTGCCGGTGCTGATTACCAATTGCTCGAACAATTATGGCCCGTACCAGTTTCCGGAGAAGCTGATACCCCTGGTGATTCTCAACGCCGTGGAAGGCAAACCGCTGCCGGTGTATGGCGACGGTCAGAACATACGCGACTGGTTGTTTGTGGAAGACCATTGCCGTGCGATTCGTATGGTGCTGGAACGAGCACCGGTGGGTGAAGTGTTTAACATCGGCGGTAACTGCGAACGAACCAACTTGCAGATTGTGCATGCAATCTGTGAGATTGTTGATCGGCTGCGGCCTGAGCTTTCGCACCGACCGACGAAATCGCTGATTCGATTTGTCAAAGACCGACCGGGGCACGACCGGCGGTATGCGATTGATGCAGCCAAGATCCGCACGCAGCTCGGCTGGGTGCCGCAGCAGGATTTTGAAGCTGGGCTGGAGAAGACGATTGCCTGGTATCTGGAAAACGACCGCTGGATTGAACGGGTTCGTTCGGGTGGCTATCGCGGAGAGCGGCTGGGGCTGGAAGTCGGTGGTTAGTGGTTTCACAATGCCGCCGCCGCAAACCATGGGCTAGCGCCCAATGGCTGATTAAAGGGAGAATTTGCCCTCCTTGGCCGCACAATCGATACGATCGGACAGGCCCGCTTGAACTTTCGCTGTCAGGTAACTACCGTGGATTTTGCCGGTAGAGAGGCATAGTAGCGCCGTTTGGGCCTGCGCCGGCAGTGTTACGACCGGATAACAGAGAAGCCATTGTTGCCACCGTATGAACTTTATCATCACTGAATTTGCGGGCATGATTGTGATTGAACCGCGTGTGCTCACCGATGCACGTGGTATCTTCATGGAAACATTTCATCGCGACAAGTTTGTCGAGGTCGGCTTGCCTGCCGAGTTTCCGCAAGATAACCATTCTTACTCGGTGGCCAAGGTGCTGCGTGGGCTGCACTATCAGATCGAGCATTCGCAAGGAAAACTGGTCCGCGCGATTCGTGGCGAAGTGTACGATGTGGCGGTGGACCTGAGGCGCAGTTCGGCCATGTTCGGCAAATGGTTCGGAATTGTACTCTCCGCAGAAAACAAGAAACAGATTTATATCCCGCCAGGTTTTGCGCATGGGTTTTGTGTGCTGAGTGACGACGCCGAAGTGGTCTATAAATGCACCGATGTCTATTATCCGCAGCATGAGCGGACGATCGCCTGGAATGATCCCGAGATCGGCATCGATTGGCCGATTGACGACCCGGTTGTCAATGCCAAAGATCAGGCCGGTGTCTCGTTGAGCGATGCAGATTTGTTTGCCTGAGCAAGCCGAGTTGCCGCGCCTGTGGTTGCGCGTGACCGAGTACGTCAGCCATGCGACCGCTTCCCCTTTTCGATTTCGACTGGATCGTCTATACCATTATCCAGATCAAAAGTTCGGAAGCATACTATCCGCGGACTTCGAATTGGCACTCTGGGTATTGATTGTGGATCCCTTGCCAGAAATCTACCATCTGCCGGGATTTTATAGTCCCTTCAGCGTAATCAGCCATTTGCTGGGGGCGATCGTGTTCGCGGTGCTGGGTGTGCTGCTGGTGCGGCGAGCGCGCCAGTCTGGCGTCGAACCGTGGAGCCTGGGCGTCTATGCTGGCGCATGTGTACTGCTGTTGGCGATGAGTAGTGTGTATCACATGTTGGATCGTAGTAGCACAGCGGGCCAGATTATGCGGCGGCTCGACCACAGCGCCATTTTCATCTTGATCGCCGGAACATTTACACCGGTTCACGTAATTCTGTTTCGCGGCGTGCTGCGGTGGCTGCCGCTGCTGTTGATCTGGACGGCGGCGATCATCGGAATAACGCTGAAATGTGTCTTTTTTGACAGCTTGCCGGAGTGGGTCGGGCTGTCGCTCTACTTGACGATGGGTTGGCTCGGCGCGATCACCGGCACACTGGTCGCGAGGAGGCATGACTTTCGCTTTGTTGCGCCACTGTTGTGGGGAGGAATCGCTTATTCAGTTGGCGCGCTGATGGAATTCAATCGCTGGCCGATTGTGATCCCTTCCGTGGTGCATGCCCACGAGATGTTCCACCTGGCAGTTTTACTCGGGCTGTTCTTTCAGTGGCTGTTTGTTTGGCAACTGGCCAGTGGGCGATTCATTGTGCCCGTTGAAGATGCGCTGACGAATGAGACAGAGCTTAGCACCTCGCGACGGCAACCGGGAACGCGGCCACGCGGTAGCTCAGATCGAACCATTGATCGAGCGACTTCCGAGCAGTAGTCTCTGAGTCTGCTCACCGGGCGCGTTAAATCTTCTCGTTGCCGCTAGTGTGCACTGAATGCACTTCTTCGGTCAGATGATAGACAACTCGCAGAATCACGAAGGTCAGCACGGCGGCAATCGTAGCCGTTGCCAGCTTACCTGACCCGGCAGCAACTCCGATGGCGGCCATCATCCAGATCCCCGCGGCGGTGGTTAGCCCTTTGACACGATGTTCGTCCGCCAGTTTTAAGATTGTGCCACCACCCAGAAAGCCGATTCCGGTTACGATGCCCTGCATGACTCGGCTCATGGCATCGGGACCAAAATCCATGCGATTGGCAACGACCATGAACAACGCCGCACCAATGGATACCAACATGTGTGTGCGCAGCCCGGCCGCCTTGCCGGCGCTTTGCCGCTCAAAGCCGACCAGCGCACCTAGCAACGTTGCCACCAGTAAGCGCACCGCGATTTGCAGCGCCTCGGCCACGGTCGGCAGGTCACTCAGGTCGTTTTGGATTAAGGAATGCCAGTTCATACGGTTTCCAGTTCAAGTTGTAAGCAGGCCAAGCGAAAAATGATGCAGCAGGACTGCACTTGCGGCATCTTACCACTCGAACCGCTGAGGAAGCAAAGCATTGAGGGTGGTCTGGCCAGTGATTTGTCCGCTGGTGGCATCCACTAACAGTACTTGCAGATCGCGGCAAAATTCGGCGAGCACCTGTCGGCACGCTCCGCATGGCGAAAAGGCGCCAGAGCTGGCAACGGCTATGGCGACAAACTCCTTGTGGCCTTGGCTGACGGCGCTGAATACCGCGCTGCGCTCGGCGCAGTTAGATAGCCCGAAAGAGACGTTTTCCACATTGCAGCCGCTGACAACGGTGCCATCGGCACACAGCAGTGCCGCACCGACGGCGAATTTGGAGTAAGGAGCATACGCACGGGCGTGTGCCGCCAAAGCCGCACTGACTAGCATTTCTCGCTGTGTGTCATTCATAGTTTAGCTTTCGATGAGATTTAACCTGTGAGGCAATTCACACTGGCGGAGCCAGTGGCACACTCGATCTGGCACACATTGAAAAATTAGACGACCCGATCCACAATCAGCATCAATGGCTCAGTTGGCTCGTCGTCAATGACGACCGCCTGGCGAAGTTGTTCTTGCACACTAGCTCTTTTGGCTGCTGGAGCAAACACTCGCAGCAGCGGTTGACCTGCCGCTACTTCGTCGCCAACGCGCACCAGGACCTCCAGGCCGACACTGTGATCGACTCTATCGGTAATCACGCGGCGGCCTCCACCGAGAGCAACAATGGCCAGTCCTAAGCTCTCTGTCTCGATCCGTTGCACAACTCCGGCATATTCGGCAATTAGGACGTGCTCGGGTGCGACTTTGAGCGGCGCGCCTAAGTCTCCCCCTTGAGCAACGACCATCTTGTGCAGGCGTTCGAGGGCGCGGCCTGATTGCAAGTGGGACTGCAATTCGACTGTTGCCTCTTCGGGTGTCCGATATCGTCCAGACATTGCAAGCACATCTGCACCCAATGCCAGTATTAGCTCGCGCAAATCGGCCGGCCCAGCACCGTTCAATACATCGAGACATTCGTTGATCTCGACTGCGCAGCCCGCCATGCGACCGGTGGGCTGATTCATATCGGTGACCAGAGCCACGGCTTGCACCCCTAGACTGCTGGCCGTATCGACCAACGAACGGGCCAGCGCATTCGCTTGCGGCAATGTCTTCATAAACGCACCGCTGCCAAACTTTACGTCCAACACCAGAGCGTCCAGGTTTTCGGCCAGCTTCTTGCTGAGAATACTGGCGGTAATGAGCGGAATGGAGGCGACAGTCGCAGTCACGTCTCGCAGTGCGTACAGCTTGCGATCTGCGGGAGCGATATCGGCTGTAGCACCAGTAATTGCACAGCTGACATCGGCGACGACGCGTTGCAGTTCATCGGTGCTAAGGTCCGTACGAAAGCCGGGAATGGACTCCAACTTATCCAGCGTTCCACCGGTGGCACCTAAGCCACGACCGGCGATCATCGGCACTTCCACGTTGCAACAGGCGAGCAAGGGGGCCAGCACAATGGACGATTTGTCGCCAACGCCCCCGGTCGAGTGCTTATCAATGCGAGGCTGTTTCGACTCGCTCCGTGGCAAAGTTGCACCAGAACGGAGCATCTCCTTTGTCAGACAGGCGGTCTCCTCGGCATACATGCCCCGAAGGTAGATTGCCATCGCCAGGGCCGACATCTGGTAGTCCGGAATATCGCCAGCGACATACCCCCGGATGAATGCAGCGATCTCTGCTGGAGTAAGCTCACCCCCGTCGCGCTTTTTGGCAATGATCGAAACAGGGTTATGTGAAGCGGGCACGGATCGAGTCACTTCAAGGTGAACAGACAGGTCTGTAGAGGCTGCTACGGTTAGGGTTTCCACTGCCCTGCTGCGACCGCACGTAGCACGCCGAGGACCAGCTTACGCAGCTTTGGTTCAGCCGAGTTGGCCACGGCAATGATCCGCTCGATTTCCGCAGGCTCCAGCGCATCGGGCAGGCAGAGATCGGTTACGACGGAAAACGCAATCACCTTTAGCCCGCAATGGTTGGCGACAATTACTTCTGGCACGGTCGACATGCCGACCGCGTCGGCACCAATCGTTCGCAAGAATCGGTACTCGGCGCGCGTTTCCAAGTTCGGTCCCATCACCGCCACCAGCACTCCTTTGGACGCGACGATGTTTTCGTGCCGGGCAATTTCCAGCGCGATGTCAATCAACTTAAAATCATACGGCTGACACATGTCGGGAAAACGTGGGCCAAGACGGTCGTCGTTGATGCCGATCAGTGGGTTGACCCCCATCAGGTTGATGTGGTCTTCAACCACCATGATATCGCCAAGACCAAAGTACGGGTTCATCGCCCCAACCGCATTGCTACCGATAAGTAGCTCAGCGCCCAGCGCCCTCATCACTCGCACCGGCAGCGTGATTTGCTGTAGCGAATATCCTTCGTAGGCGTGGAAGCGCCCTTCCATTGCGACAACTGGCACACCGGCCAACTGACCGCAGACCAGCCGACCTCGGTGGCTGTGTGCGGTGGAGCGAGCAAAGTGCGGAATCTCTTCGTAATCCAGCGAGGCCTCGACGACGATATTTTCGGCCAGACCACCCAGACCAGTGCCGAGGATCAAGCCGGCGCGCGGGGTGTGCGGCCATTTTTTACGAATGACGGCAACTGCCGCTTCTATCTGGTCAAAAATGTGCAACATCGGTATGCCGTGACAGGCCGCTGAAGGTTTTGAAAAAGATCGCTAATTTGCCAATCGTACCCAGCCAACTCTATCCGACGCAACGCGCCTGCGCCAAGCGGCGGCAGAGTTGCCGATAGCGGTGTAATCCGATTAAACTACGTTCAGTAACCCGATTTGGTGACAACACTATCGGCCAAAAGGATCACACAATGCGGTCTCTGGAGGCTATCAACTCTATTGCCGCTCGAGAGATGTCCATTTAGAATCGGGTTTCGTCGTCCCCCCTATATTGCTGTTCGCATGATGAAAAGGTCTATCGGAATGTCAACTGTCACAGGTCGCACCGCTGCCGATTGCATGAAACGATCCCTTGTCCATGCTCGGCCTGATCAGAAGCTGACCGAGGCAGAACAGTTGCTGATCGATCATCGCATCACCGGCATGCCAGTCATTGCGGGAACCAAGCTGGTTGGCATCATCAGCAACACCGATGTCGCCAGGGCACGCGTATTGGCCGGAGCGCTGGACGGCCAGGTTCGCGACGAACTGAATTGGGACGAAACGCAGGCTGACGGATTTCAACACCCGGCCCCCGAGCAATTCGAGGGCTTTTCCGATCGCTATGAGGTTCTTCGCGTACGCGATGCTATGCGTACGCAAGTGGTGACATGCAGTTTGAATACCCCGATCGCGCAAGTCGCTGCGGCCATGGTCCGCGAGCATCTGCACCGCATTATCGTTTTGGATTCCGACAAGCCGGTGGGGATCATCAGCAGCCTGGATCTGGTGCGGCTGGTGGCAGAAGGGAAATAGCAATTTACCATCCGCTCTATTGCGAATCTCCCGCTTCAGTTATCTGGCAGGCTGGGCAATTTGCGTTGAGATTTTGAATTAATCTGATTATTCGGATCGAAACGGTTAATCTGGTCGCCTAGAGTTTGCCGATAGCAGGTGGAGATTCATTGCCGACCACGACCTGGAGGCACACTCTTCACCGGGCGAGTGAATAACTGGAAACCCAGAAAACTCGCAGTATGGAAACGTCTCGTGAACTCAAGAGGCGGTGTTTTCGCTGTTGCGAAGTATCTGGCAAGACAAATATCAACTTGCTGTGCATTTGCGCGCATTACGGCAGTCATCTGGCTGATTTTGTTCAGCTTCTTTGCTCGGCTGGGGGCCTGGGGCGCAGTTGCTGAATCACCGCAGCCCAACGTGGCTGCGCCTGCAATAGCTCCGTCGTTGCCACCTGTTTCGCCGGCGCAATACCAGCTTCCCGAGCCGACTCCGCTCCCCCCGGTCGATGTCTTGGAAGAGGAGTTCTCCACGCAGCCGTACAACCTGCCGACTCCGTCACCCGAAGTAGAGGAGCTGCGTCGCCGACTGGAAGTGCTTGAAAAGGCGGCAGCCTCGGGAGAGATCGGACCGAAAGCGGAAAAAAAGGAACTGGACGCATTAATAGCTGAAGAGGGCTGGATCGATCTTTCGAGCGAGAAATGGTCCGTCAAACTTGGCGGGCAGATGCAACTGGACTACATCACCTGGCCCGAAGTTCAGAATCCGCCGGTTCCCGCCTTTAACTATATCGAATTTCGACGGCTGCGTTTATTGGCTGATGGCGTGGGGTATGGCGTGTACGACTTTCGGATTCAAGTTGAATTTGAGCCGGAGGGGGAAGACAACATCAACACCCCGGTCACACTAATTAAAGATGCCTACTTCACCGTCAATGAGTTGCCCGTTGTTCATCGCTGGAGAATTGGCCATTTTTTCGTTCCCTACGGGCTGGAGCAAGTCACCAACGATGTGAACAGCGTTTTTCTCGAACGTTCGATTCCAACGCAAGGGATTTTTACGGCGGATCGCGAAGTCGGCATGGCCCTCTATGGCGTCAGCGAAACCAAAAACTCGACTTGGACAACGGGGATCTTTGCTGACAGCCTGAGTGAAGCTACCAAGGAACGAGTCGATGGCAATCAAGGGCAGCGCATTAGCGGACGATTGACTCACTTGCCTTACTACGATGAGCCGTCAAACGGGCGTTATATGGTTCACACTGGTGTTGGCGTGCTGTACACACACGACCAGGATGGCCAGTCTCGGTTTCGCTCACGACCACAGATTCACGAAGGCCCGTTTTTGATTGACAGCGGATTATTTCCAGCCGAGTCATACACCAGTGCCAATACGGAGTTTGCGGTAGTTTGGGGGCCATTCTCGATTCAGAATGAAAATTATATTTGCTCCGTGGACCGAATTGGCGCCGACTCCGCGATTATCGGCGGGTCATATGTTTACGCCAGTTATTTTCTGACTGGCGAGAACCGGGTCTATGAGCGTTATGGTCAGCACGGTGCCCAGTTCGGTCGCCCTGTACCCTACACCAATTTTTTTTGCGTCCCAGGCGGATGCGGCTCGGGCGCATGGGAATTGAAAGCGCGCTGGTCGAATCTGACACTGACCGGCATCGACAGCGGTATCTACAACGACTTCACATTTGGCTTTAACTGGTATTGGTCGGAACGGACTCGAGTGATGTTCGATTGGATTCATCCCGTAACTGCCGCCGATACAAAACCGTATGGTGGGACAACGTCGGACATTATCGGGATGCGTTTTGATTTCAACTTTTAGTGGTCTGCTAGCATAAATATGTGAGCAGGCTCGGGAGATATTCCATGACTCGCGGTATCGCTTCAGTCGTTCTTTGTGCTGCTATCGGGATGTCTCTGCTAGCGGGGCCTGCACGAGCTGGTATCGGCTGTGCTCATTGCGGATGCTCGGAACCATGCAACAAAGTCTGTCGACTTGTTAAGGAAGAGAAAAAGGTCAAGGTCATCTGCTGGGGAACGAAGTGCGAAGATTTTTGCGTGCCAGGACCTAGTACGCCCGGCTGTACACACTGCGAAGAAGTTTGCACAGACTGCGATTCATGCAACGACCGGGCAGCGCACGGAGCTCCTACGAAGTTTGTCTGGACCGACTGGATACCCGGCAGTTGTTCCAAGGTATACACCAAGAAGAAGCTGATGCAAAAGATCGTGACCAAGAAGGTGGACAGCTACAAATGGGTGGTCGAGGATCTCTGTCCAGCTTGCGATGCCCAAGCGGTCAGTGTGAAACCAGCGGAGGGAGCCGAAGTTCCGGCTCCCCCTGTGGCAAATGCAAAACTTCCTCCAACTGCGAAGTAAGTCGCTGGCATTTGTTGTCGATCATCAGCAATTTGCTGTAGGGTTGGGGAAGCGAATCTACTCACACGGCTGAACCGGCTGGCAGCAGCACCCGGCGTCCTGCGTAGCTACTTGGATCGTTCCGCGCACCGGACGATCGGTGTGCAAAATCGGTTTCAGAATTGATGCAAACCGGTATGCAGGCTCAAGCGGAGTGCGCGGTGCGCTGCACAAACCCTACAGCCCGCGAAGTGAGACGATTTGTAGTGGCCCTCACCCCCGACCCCTCTCCCCGAAAGCGCGAACAATGCAGATGAAGTCTTGTGCGTGGAGAGGGGAGAATTTTAGTCGAACCGTTAACCCGGGGTTCCACCGCTACGCGGCTTCACCCCGGGCTGACAGAGACGACCCTTCAGGGTTTTGCAGTTTGAGATCGGAATTGGTCTCGCTTGGGTAGACGATCTCAAACTTCTTCCCGGATTGAAGGAAAACGAACTGTTGGGAGCTGAACAGTTTCTCTACTTCGCCGCTTCGGTCGTATCTGACTTCAAAGTGATCAGCTTATCCTCTGGATAGGTCGTGATCTTCAAATCCTTGAAGTGAATCTCCTGCGGCACGTCATTGGCGTGGAGCTGCAGCCCGATGGGGCCTTTCTTCAAACGGTCTGGTTCGGGATCACGCCAGTCGACAATCTGAGTGCCGTTGGCAACAACGCGAAGTCGGTTGCCTTGTGCCAGGATTTCTAACTCGTTCCAGTCGTGTTGCTTGCCCACTTTACGTCCAGGATTGCCGTCAACACCCAATCCTTCGCGTCCAAACAGGTCGTACATTCCCCAGCCGCAAGGGAACATCACTAGCGGCCCGGCATAGGTATAGGGTGCGCCCTTGTCCGGTGCCTGACGACCCCAGATGGCGATGCCAGAGTGCATTTCGCTTTCGACGAGCTTGACGGTGGCCAACAAGCGGAAGTCGTCATAGGATTCTTTGGTCAGCAAGTAAGTACTGACTTTGACCGGGTTATTATTCTTGCCAACGATCACGCCATCCTTCACGCTCCAATGTTCAGGTTGACCAGTCCAACCGGTCAGATCCTTGCCATTGAAGAGTACTGTCGTCTCGGACTTGCCTGTGCGCGGTGGCACAACCGGGGCGTTCTTCTGCTTTTCAGCGGCGTCGGCAAGTACCTTTTGGCGTCGTAGTTCTTGGGCGGCCTTTTTCTCCGCAGCCGATTTCTCAATCGTGGCGGCCGGTTTATCCGCCGAGAACAAGTCCTGTGCTGTGACCGAACAAATACCGACGCCCAGCAGTGCTAACAAAACAACTCTTAGCATGTTTGATTCCTTTGACTTCAAGGGTTAAAGCTCGACAGCAGAATTCAGTTCTGTGAACTGAAGGTGCCGTGAACCTAGATAGAAACTGTTTGCAGCTTTAGTCGTCCGACTGGTCAGCCGGCCGAGGCAGGTCTGTTCGCCTAGGTTCCCCAGCCTTGGCGATACGTGCCCAATCGTAATCGTTTGCTACGCCCTTAGCAAACTTTTGGCAGATTTCGCCTTAAAAAATGACTGTTTGTATTGTCCAAACCCCACAATTTGCCGCTAAAAATCGGTTCATAGACAGTCGCAGTGATAGTCGCTTATCATGGCGTATCGCGCAACCAATTCGCCGTCGCAAACAGAAAATGGCTTTGCTTCAGCGTCGAATGCCTATAATTCCGCAAAGGTTTACTATGTCGACTTTTCCCGCAACTAATGTTTTCGCCGGCCTCTTTATCAAGGCTGCCTTCATCCTGATGACCACTGTACTGCCATGGCGCGGGCTTAACGCCGAGGAACCGGTTCAATTCCTTTGGCCCGATAAAGCTCCGCTAGCCAAGGGTAGTGAGGAGAAAGACCGCCCAAATCTGATGGTCTATCTCGCCCCGGCGGCAAAGGCGAATGGAACTGCTGTCATCGTCTGTCCGGGCGGAGGCTACGGGCACCTGGCGCTGGGGCATGAAGGTCGAGACGTGGCCGAGTGGTTTAACTCATTAGGGGTTTCGGCATTTGTATTTACCTATCGTCATGCCGGAACCGGTTATCAACATCCGGCACCAATGCTTGATGCACAGCGTGCGATTCGCCTGGTTCGCTCGAAGGCCAAAGAGTGGAAACTGAAACCAGACGCGATTGGCATTCTTGGATTCTCTGCCGGAGGGCATTTGGCCTCTACCACGGGTACGCATTTTGATCACGGAGACAGTATCGCAGCCGATCCGATTGACCGAGTGAGTTGTCGACCCGATTTCATGATCTTGGCCTATCCGGTCATTTCATTGACTGGCCCAATTGCTCATCAAGGGTCCCGAAAGAATCTACTTGGCAAAGATAAAGATGCTGACGAGCAACTTGCCAAGAGTCTTTCCAACGATACGCAAGTGACCGCCGAGACGCCGCCGACGTTTTTGATGCACACCGGTGGAGATACGGCGGTTCCGGCAGAGAACAGCGTGCAGTTTTATCTGGCGTTGCGTAAGGCCAAGGTTCCAGTGGAAATGCACATTTATGAAAAGGGGGGGCACGGCTTTGGGCTGGGAACCAAGGATCCGCTGTTGGCGACCTGGCCCGTTCGCTGTGCCGATTGGATGCGAGTGCGCGGCTTGATCAAGTAACACACAAAAAGGACTGCAAATGCGTGCATTGGTAACAGGGGCCACCGGTTTTGTTGGAACCCAATTGCTGCGGCAGTTGGACCGGCCCATCGTGCTGACGCGCAATGTCGAGCGCGCCAAACAATCACTTACCGGTTTGAATGCGACAGCGTTTGCCTGGGATCCGATGCAAGGTCCGCCGCCGGCAGAAGCCTTTGATGGCGTGGACGTGGTATTTCATCTGGCGGGAGAATCGGTCGCCGCCGGTCGTTGGACCAACAGCCGTAAAAAGGCCATTCGCGAGAGCCGCGTTCAAGGGACGCGAAACCTGGTCGAAGGTCTGATCGCCGCACACAATCGTCCGCGCGTACTCGTTTCGGCCTCGGCGATTGGCTATTATGGTTCGCGCGGAGATGAGGTGCTCAACGAAGACTCCACGCCAGCCGATGATTTTCTGGCGGAGGTCTGTGTTGCCTGGGAACGCGAAGCGCACCGCGCCACGCAAGTTGGAGTTCGTGTCGTGCCAATGCGAATTGGACTGGTTCTGGGCAAAGGTGGAGCACTATCCAAGATGCTGCCCCCGTTCAAATTTGGCCTGGGGGGTAAGTTGGGCAACGGCCAGCAGTGGATGTCCTGGGTTCATGTAGCGGATGCGGTCGGCTTGCTGTTGCACGCGGCAAAAGATGAATCGGTCGACCGCGCGATGAACACTGTTGCTCCGCATGCGATTCGCAACGCCGAATTCACCACGACCCTGGCCAGCGAACTGCACCGCCCGGCGATTTTTCCGCTCCCCTATTTTGCCGCCCGGGCGATTTTTGGCGAATTTGCACAGGTGTTGTTTGCATCGCAAAGAATCGAACCGCACGTGGCCACTCAAACCGGCTACCAGTTTCAGTTTCCCAAGCTCCAGCTAGCGCTGCACGAGATATTACACACGGACAAGTAGCCCTTCAAGTAACTTAAGTGTGCCACTGGCTCCGCCAGTGCGAATATCGTTTGGACTCTTAAATCTGTTCTCAGATGACGCAGACTCACACACTCGAGCGTTCGCAGTTCATTCGTCGAGACTGCGCTGATGTGTTTGCATTTTTTGCAGATGCCACCAATTTAGAGAAAATCACCCCGCCGGCGCTGCGATTTCACATCGTCACGCCACGGCCAATTCAGATGCAGGCCGGCACGGTGATCGACTACCGGCTCCGTCTATACGGCGTCGGGTTTAGTTGGCGAACGACAATCGAACTATTCGAGCCGCCGACTCGCTTTGTCGATACACAAACCATCGGCCCGTATCGAAGCTGGCGGCATATGCATGAATTCCACTCCGTAGATGGTGGCACGTTGATGACCGACCGTGTCGAGTACCAAATGCCGCTAGGATTATTGGGGGGAGTCGCGCAGCGACTTTTTGTCCGCCGCTCGCTACGGAACATTTTTGACTACCGTCAGCAGCAGATCGAATACCTGTTGCCGGCAGACCGCTAGACAGCAGGCTTATTTCGCGGCTGCTTTTTCTGCCGGTTTGTCACGAAGTTGCTCGAACAGAAAGACACCGCGCTTGTTCGATGTAATGACATCGAGCAGACCGTCACCATTGATGTCGACCACTTCAAACTGCGTTCCTACGCCGCTGTTGTGATCGATCTCGCGCGGAATCCAGAATGGCTTTCCGTCCTTTTGCCTCAATTCGTACCAGGCAACGATGGCCGGGGCATGCGGATCGATGTCCCCGGCCGGGCCGTGTGCCCAGTACCGCTTGCCGGTGACAAAGTCTGGTTTCCCGTCGCCATTGATATCCGCCAGACAGAGGGCATGCGTCTGTGAGAAGAGTTTGCTGATCTCGTGCGTTTTCCAGCCATTCTCGGTTTGCTCATGCCACCACATGCCAAACAGATGCGCTGATGTAGAGAGCACATCGTTGCGCCCATCTCCGTTAAAATCGTAGACATACATCTGCGAGCAATTTTCGCCAAAGGGGGCCTCGTGAAACTTCCACTCCGCTTGCTCGGCCCCTGCGGCAGGCCCTTCCCACCATCCCTTGGGCACAACAACGTCGTTGCGTCCGTCCCCGTTGATGTCACCGGCTCCTAACCCATGCGAAAACTTTTCCGTGCTAGGCGCGCTATTGGCCGAAATTCGCTGGATTACAAACGGCTTAGTTGGATCCTGCTGTGGTCGCGCCAGTGCCATGAACCGCTCGGCAGCATTGGGTTGCTTAGGGTCATTACTCGTCGCAAACAACAGCTCCTTCTTGCCATCTCCATCTACATCCAGATACTGTGGCGACTCGTTGTTCGTTACATCCACAACCACATGCTTCTTCCACGGCCCGGGCTTGTTCTGAGGATTCTCAAACCACCAGGTCTGTATACCAGGAAAGTCGACGACGATCAGATCATCCCAGCCGTCCCCATTGCGGTCTTCAACCACATTGACAAAGGAGTTGCTGTAATTGTGCGGGTTGAACTCCTCTGCCTTGTCGCGGAAGAGCCGCATTTCCCAATTGGGTGCTTCAAACCAGACATTGCCGGCGGCGATATCCATTTTGCCATCGCGATTGAAGTCACCGGCTGCGACCCCTTCGCTGCGGAACTTGGTGTCAAGAATCTTTCGGTTCCAGTGAACATTGGTGGTAGGAGGTGGATCGACGGCGCTGGCCAGATTTGTCAGGCCGACAACGGCAGCTAATCCGGCAAGGGCACAGAAGAACCAAAGTCGATTCGGAAATAAGCTCATGCTGGCGATTCCTGGAATAAATACTTCTTGGGAATGAAGGGAACAATAACGGGTAGTGTTGTGGCAGTCTGAGCGAGGATTGCCGACTAATCCAGAGCCAATTGACCTTTTTGTGGGTCAATCGAGTCATTTCAATCGGGCAGAGATTGAATTCGAGAATACCACCTGACCATTCGAAAGTCCAATCTTGCCCGGGAAGAACGGGGCAGGCCGGTTACATCAGCGGCCTGCTTTGTTGGGAACCTGCTTACAGCTCCTAAGCCTTGGCACGGGCTAGAGTTTCACTTCCCAACGTGGTTGCAAATACTTATAATCCAGTCAGTTGCCCAATCCTCTATTTATCATTGCAAAGAATGTCTGACTCTAATCCATCCAAAGATCACTGGAACATACTGGTTGAACAATTTGGCGTTGAGCCAGTGGCCAAGCCACCTGAGCCGGCGGCTGCCGCTCCGCCCGTTGCACCTGCTCCGGCAGTGGTGCCAGCGAATCGACCAACACAAAAATCTGCCGCGGAAGCCCCGCGTGCCAAGTCGAACTGGAATGCGCTGGCAAATTCTTTAGGAATCGAGGTTCCTCCAGAACCTGTGCCACCGCCAACTCCGGTCGCGCCCAAGCGCGAGCCGGCTCCTCCGTCCCGTTCGGCTTTTGAAGCCGATGCGGCCGGTGATGCTCATTCCACTGAAGAGCGGCAAGCTCGGCCACCGCGCGAGCGCACTCCTCGTCACGGCGACCGACCATCGTCCCGTGACGCAGAAGGTACTGATTCTCAGCGGCCCAGAAGTTCTGAGCGGCCCCGCTCTGATAGATCCCGTTCCGAACGTCCTCGAACTGAATCAGCGGAGCCGCGCCGCAGTGAAGCCGAACGCGGTGAATCCGAACGCGGTGATGCCGAGCCTAGCGAAGCAACAAGATCCGAAGGAGGTCGATCCGGTCGTGGTAGAAGTGATAGGGGCCGATCGCGAACAGACAATCGGCCAGCCGGTCGTGGCGAACGTAGCGATGTGGTGCCTGCCGGTGACTTGGCCGATACGGATTCCTGGCCCGCAGATTCGACAGAATCTCAGCCAGAGACAGGGACCCCGACTTCCGAAGGCAAAACCGAACGCGAAGGGTCGCGCGGCCGTGGCCGCAATCGACGTCGTGGCCGAGGGGGGCGATCGCGGTCGAGAGATGGAGATTCCAATTCGCGCGATGGGCAACGTGATGCTGGTGACCGTTCCAATTCCGGTTCCGCCGGGCCAGGTGATGACTCGATCCCAGTCGCTGAGTACGACGACCGCCGCGACGATGGTAATCCGACATTTTTTGAAGAAATAGAAATCGCCGAGCTGATTGACGTGGAGTCGATCGATGATTCGGGCCACTCTGACGCAGACAGCCCTGAAAGCTCCGAGTCAGGCGAAGGCCAAACCAAGCGTCGCAGACGCCGAGGTCGACGACGCCCGCGCGCTGCCGATGAATCGCTGGGAATGCAGCGACTGGCGACGGACGATCTGATCAACGTGACGGCTGAACCGGGTCCAACCGCAGGCGATTTTGACTCCAGCGACAGAAACGAGTTTGCTGACCCCGATTCGCTGGAACATGAACTGGGTAGCGAAGTCGACGCCGACGGGAACCGCAGTGAAGGTTCAGATTCCGCCGGCGGCAAGTCCGATGATGAGGAAGGAGCCACTCGCAAGCGTCGTCGCCGCCGCCGTGGCAAACGGTCTTCGCGTGCCAAGGAAACATCGGCCTCCGGTGAGAAGAACGCAGAGTCCTCCAATGCCGATGGATTCTCCGGTTCCGAAGATGACGACGACGATAACGATGACCTGCCGCAAATGGAAGCCGATGATGGCGACGACCTGGATAGTGACGACGATGATGGTGATGGGGCACCACGCAGCCGGAACTTGCATCGCGAATGCACCCCGTGGAAAGAAGCGATTGGCCATATTGTCAGTGCCAACATGGAAGCACGTCTGAGAAATCCCTCCAGTGCTCCGTCGCGTGGTAGGGGATATCGCGGGGGCAATCGACGGTAGTCGGCCAGATCCTCGCAGAGTTTTGAAATTCAATATAAGGGGGTAATACGAATGATGGGCTTGGGAACTATCGAGATAATCGTTCTGTTAGGCATTGCCGCTGGCGTCGGCGGCTTGATTCTCTATTTTATG
>JAWXCH010000577.1:0-13770 GCA_034440595.1 Planctomycetota bacterium
GGCTGGAATCGCTCCGCGTCTGGGGTGACGTGACCGGATCGGATAAGGCCGCTAGCGAAGCCCCCGTTCGGATGGCGGTGCTATTTTCTGGAAACGGCTACCACAGCAAAGAGTGGTGGGTCAAAGGAACCGGCCGCGACATGCAGGTCGGCAAGGTCCTCGCTCCCTTGAATGACTTCCGCGAAAAGCTCCTTTTCATCCAGGGCCTCTACAACGTCGAAGCGACCAAGGGAAATATCCACAGCTCGCAAACCGGCAATATCCTGTCCGGGGCACCCCTCGCCTCCGGTGGCGATATCCGCTCGGGCACCAGTTTTGATCAACTCCTCGCGCAAACCTATGGGCGTTCGACCAAGGTCCCCAGCTTGGTCCTTGGCTGTGAAGCGGCCAACCCATCGGTGCACAAAAACTACTCAATGCTCTACAGCTCGCACATTTCCTGGTCGTCGCCAACCACGCCAACGCCGCTGGAGCTGTACCCCGCCCTGGCCTTCGATCGACTTTTCAAAGACGAAGTCCGCAAGGGTGACAAGAGCGTGCTCGATGCCGTCCTCGAAGACGCGGGCGACCTCCGTCGCAAGATCAGCACTTCTGATCAACGCAAGTTGGACGAATACCTCGACTCGGTTCGCGATGTCGAAGACCGTATCAGCCGCGCCGGTAAACACGGCGAACTGCAGGGCTGGCGGCCAACACTCGACAAGCCGAACATTCCGCGCCCGGCCGATGGTATTCCGCAAAATATTGCCGACCACATGCGGTTGATGTGCGATATCCTGGTGCTGGCGTTCCAGACCGATACGACGCGCATCACCACGCTGAAGCTGAACAACGATCACTCCTCGCTCCGCTTCCCGCATCTGGGCGTGCACTACATGATCCACCATTTGCTGTCGCATTCCGATGGGGACGACTGGCTGAAGGTCAACCGTTTCTTTGTCGAGCAGATGGCCTACATTGCCAAGAAACTGGACGCTGTTCAGGAAGGTGAACGGACCGCGCTGGATAACTCCATGATCATGCTCTGCTCCAGCATGATGACCGGCAACCACAACAACGACCAGTTGCCGGTGGTTATTCTTGGACGTGGCGGCGGCAAGCTCCAGACCGGGCGTGCGGTGAACTATCGTCAGCAAGAAGACCGCCAAATGTGCCGGCTGTACATGAGCCTGATGGACAAGATGGATGTCCGCCCAAAGACCTTTGGAGATGCCAAGGAACGTTTGGCGGATGTATAAACCTGCACAGCGTTTTGACACAACCGTCAGCATATGTGTGCCACTGGCTCCGCCAGTGAGAGCAATAGTGTGCGTTGAACTCACTAGCGGGTGGAGTGGCATTTAGTTTGTCGCTACGTAGTCCGCCATTTCGCTTTGCCGGATGGGCAATAGCTTGCCGTTTCGTGTTCTCGCAACAAGCACTGGCAAAGCCAGTGGCACACGTAACCGAAGCAGATACACCATCAACGCAAAAACCCGGCTGACGGACACCTGCGTGCCATCAGCCGGGTTTTTCTATATATCGGCAAGTTGCCGTTGTTATCAGCCGCCGAATTTCTTCAACTGGGGCTGTGATTGCTTAGGCTTCATCGAGCGGATCGAAGTCACACTGTCGCTTTGGGTGACGAGCCCGGCGTTGGTCATGCCGCCAGTCAGGCGCGTTGTGGTCACGGTGCTATGTGGCTGGCCGGTGACGGCATTTCGCCAGCGATAACCGACCTGACGGTACAATGCACCGTCCGCACCGTAAAACGTACTGTTGATATATCGCAGACTGCCAGGGGCCACCAGATTGCGAAACGGAGCGGTCGCACTGGCATGCACCTGAGTCTGATGATTATGAATATGCGTATGAGGCCAGAAAGGATCCTGACTGATGGTCGTTTCAGGAATGCTGCTGGCAATCACTGGGTTCCACCATTCTGCTGAAGCACTGGATACCATTCCAATAGTCAGAACCAAAACGGTTGTAGCGAAGGTCTTCAAAGTGGTGTTCATCTTGTGGCTTTCTAATTTTCTAAATCAGAGCGGGAAGAGTTGTTGTCGTTGTCCGGACTATTAAGCCATGCGAGAGCCGGGGCAGAGAGGGGACAGATATTTTTGGAATTCTGTAAAGTCGGGAGTACCTCGGGGCTAGAGTCGCCAAAAACAGCGGAAACTAGCCGTTATTTCCAGGTAGCTCGACTTTGCTGTAATATAATGGCGGGTCGAATATGTCACCGCCAAGCCAATCTTCACGAGGGCACTATGTACAAGATTGCATTCTTCTCGCTGTTTCTATTTTCTGCCGCGCCGGTTTTCGCTCAGGAGAAAGCTCCGCCGATCACGATTGACGAATTCTACGAGCGAGGCCTGCTGGGGGCGTTGGGCCTTCCCTTCGGTACAGTTTGCGAAATAGAGGCGGTTGTACTTGATGGCGAAGTGGTGTACGCCAGAATGAAATCGGCTCCAGATTTCGTTTTGGAAGTCCAAGCCGTCAATGGCAAGAAATTGGACAAGCCGCGACAGATCAAGTATTCCGCCGCCGTCGCTGGAAAGAATGAAAGCGCGATTTTTCCAGAGGACTACTTTGAGCTATACCAGGCAATTCATCGCAAGAAGACTAATACTATTAACGAAGCTATTCAAGCGGATCTCAAAAAGCGCTTCATCGGTTCTCGTCACCGACTCAGCGTGTACGAAGACGGCGGGTATTCAGGTCTGGTTGCCGGTGTCGACTATGACTTAATGATTGCGCACACGGGCTATCACTTCCGGCATGGTCTTGTCGTTTTAAAGAGGCTGCCAGCGAAAGAAGCCAAGGGAGAGCAGAAGCCGGCACCAAAGAAATAGCGGCGTACTGCCGTCTTTTGTTTGCGACTCGAATATCAATATTGGAGCACTGAAATGCGAATGAAGACAATCATTACCTTCGTATTGACCTTGTTCTGCGGGGTGGCAGTCGGCGATCTCAAAATCGATGGTCCAATTGAACTGGTCAAAATCTCCCTCGATCCTGCTGGGGACGGTATCGATGTAACTCGTGTTACAACCAGTCTAGCCGAGGAGAAACGGGCGGTTTCGGAACCTGGAAAGACCACGCCTAGGGCTTACACCGCGATGAGCCCTGTTTATGAGACGCACAGGATCTCAATTAAGGAGAAGGACATTGTTGCTAGGCGGCTAGATGGCCGCCTGATCCCTGCGGAAAATTTTTTGAAGGATCTGGACGGCGATACCGCCGTTGTCTTGTTACCAGCAGGGCGTAAGCTCGATCCTCTATACGCCAAGATTCTCAAACCTGAGGCTCTAATTCTCGAGTTACCTGTCAGGCTGACGCCTGTTCCAGGTGATTCACCACCGGGTGTAAAGATTCTACGTGGGACAGGCCTCAACTCAGCATTGCCGCAGCCCTAGAAAGCAAGACGAAGCAACTTCAGGGGGCCACTGATTCTTGCTCTACGGCCTATTGAATGGAACGCTTTACTCGCATTTCCTGCTCTAGGCGATCTCCGCCAGCAATCGGCGGATCTGTCGCTGGTAGTCGACGCGCTCGTGATCCCATTGGATTTGCTGTTTGGTAAGCATTTCTTGCTGCCGGTCTAGTTCGGCCTCACGACCGGCAAGCTGCCCGGCCATTTTCTCCAGCTCGGTCTGACGCTCTTGCAGCGACTGTTCCAATTCGCGCCGCTGGCGATGCAGTTTTTCGTGCTGCACTGGAAGCTGCGCCGCCAAGGCCTCAAGCTGCTGGCGCTGCTCGGTCAACTCATCATTCTGCAGACGATAGTAGTCGACCAGTTTTGAGCGCGAGCGTGCGATTTGATGCGTCAATTGTGCCGGAGGAATCGCTCCTGCCAGTTGAGCCAAGATCTGCTCTGCCGCCAGACGTGTCTCCAGAGTATCGCGTTGCATCAGAGTCAGCTCACCGCGCATTTGCTCGACCGCTGCGCGGCGCAGTTCCAAATGATCGTTGGCCAGTTGCAAGGCGTGATTGCGATTTTCCAGCTCGGTCTCGGCGCGGCGGCTTTGTTCTTCCTGTCGCTTGTGCTGTTGCTGCCGCTCGGTATGTAATTGCTGCCGTGCGGCCAGTAGCTCGCTACGCAGCTCGTCCACTTCGACACGCGCCCGCTGCCATAGATCCTCGGTCTCGGTCAATTTGCTGCGCTTCTCTTGCAGTTCCACCAGCGAATCGGCCAGCAAGTCCAGTTCATCTCGTTCCAGCAAGGAAGTCTGGCGTGACGGTTTGGATGCAATCAGCATCTCGCCATTCAAATAACGACCTACCATCTGCAATGTCGCACTGCGTCGCAAATCAAACTGGTTAGAGCGCTGGTCCAACTCGCCGGACAATTGATCGTGTGCCTCGCTGGCGTCCTTGAGCGCCGCCGCAGCATCATCGATCTGCCGTTGCTGTTGCGCCTGCTCAATCTCACGGGCACGAATCGCCGCCTCACGGCGATCCAGACCATCGCGGCGAGAAAGGATCTCAGCCACAACTTCCTGGCGGCGTTGATCGTGGTCAGACTCGGCCGAGCCAAGTTGAGCGGCCAGCCGTGACAGTTCCTTATCGCGCTCGTTCAATGCCGCTAGCTGTTCGCCCAGCAGCTCGTGCTGCTGCCGCAGCCAAAGCCGGTTGTTCCGCTCCTGTTGCTCGAGCTGCGCCAGCTTGGCTTGCAGTTCTGATTCTCGCCGATCCAGCGATTGCTGCTGGGAGCGCAAATGCTCGGCCAATTGCTGTGCTTGCAGACGTGCTTGCTGCACCAAAACCACCGAGGCGTGCGGCTCGGCCTCAGATACCACAGATTTATTGTCGGGCTTGGCTATTGTCTCTTGTTGTTCAACTGCGGCCGAAGCATTCTCCGCTACCGTGCCAACGGGTTCATGCGCCATCTCGTGAGGCGGATCGATGCGCGCAGAGCGGCCCGAGTCGGTCGACACGCTGGTCGTTTTCTTGACCTGCTGCTTGCGTGAGTTGGTTTTTGGCATCTAACTGCTCCTCGACTCCGATCCGCCGCAGTGACACTGCAATCGACAAAGTTTATCCATTCTCTTTAATCGGCAGCCACGGGGGCCAGAGTTCACCGTGATTTGAGGATTCAGCCTTCTCGAGCCCTGGCATGGATAGCTGGACAAGATAGCCAGAAAGGGCAAATCGCTGGCCTGAGAATCTTGGTCACACCCAAACATTCCGGGACAGTTTACCCGGACGTGATAGCATGGAAGCAATTGGACACCGCCGTAGGCCATTTGACGGGCCTGGTCCGAATGTCAAATCAGTGTTGCCACGGCGGAATAGGCAAGGTATACCGAACCGCAATTCACTGGATTCCTACTCTGGTTATATTGCAGCCATTATGCAAAGCGAGTCGCCTCCGTCCGCACTTCCCAACGATCCACCGCCGGTCGTGCGCCCTCGCCGCTGGTGGGGTGCCAGCAACGGCCGCCCGCCGGGGCTACTGACACCGCGACGAATGCGGCTGTTTTTCTTTTTGGCCATATTGTTCGGCCTGTCGGCGCTCTTTTTCTGGCTGGTTTTTCGACCGCTGATTCACCCACGTAGTGAGCTTGTCTTCTCCACCGGGGGTGAATACCGCGCGCTGCGTGCGCCACCGATTCCATTTGTATTGGAGGACTACTCGGCGTTGGCACCGCTGTCGGCTGCGCTGGTGCCGCATGGCCAGGAGCTTGGCCCGCGAATTTTGAACGTCCTCAACTCACCGACTGCAATGGACGGCCTGTTGCAAGAACTGCCGACCGGTGATGCCAACGGCTCAACTGTGCTGATTGCGTACTTTGCGGCGCACGGCGTCTCGGATGACGGAGTCCCCTACCTGCTCTGCCGAAATTTTGATCCTGCGAATCCGGATGCCGGGCGCTACCGTATCGACGATTTACTGGCGCAGTTCAAGGCCAGTTCCGCGGCGGTGAAGTTCATCGTCCTCGATAGCGGTCGCATCGAGTGCGATCCACGGCTAGGGATGATCATCAATGAGTTTCCGCGACTGTTGCAAGAAGCGGTCGAAAGCGCCAACGACCCTTCCCTATGGGTCATGGTATCAAATTCAACATTTGAGCGATCGTATAACTCGCCCAGCCTGCAGCAATCGATCTTCGCACATTTTGTAGCGCGTGGTTTGAAGGGAGCAGCCGACCTGGACCAAAACCGCTCGGTGGAAGTGCATGAGCTGGCGAAGTATGTAATCACCAACGTTTCATCCTGGGTTATCGAAACCACCGATAGCCTAACAACGCAGACTCCACAAATGTTTTGGGGTGGAGGTCCAGTCGAGAATTCGCCCAGCCCTTTGCTGTTGTCGGTGGCGATGTTCGAGCGTGAACCAGAAGACACACCCCCTGGTATTGCCGCCGGTTCGGGCGAAGCAAGTTTAAATGATACAGCAGCGGCAAGTTCGGCGGCTCGTCCTGAAGCTGCCGCACCGGAACCGCCATCGGCGCGATTCTCTGGCGTCCGTGGACTGGCGGCCGATAGTTTTGAAACGGTTGCTAATGAAGAAGCGACCCCACGCAGCTTGGTGGCGCAAAAGAAGCGCGATGTCCGCAACAAATCGGTTGCCAAAGTCAAGGATCCGAAGAAGAAAGGCCCAACGCTAGTCGCGGATGATTCGGCCGCTGCGCCTGGTGATGCGGCACCTGCGACAACGCCAGCCGCCGAGGGTGCTGCAACGGTGCCAGGCGAGGAAAAGGGGGCTGCAAAAGCTATAGCGCCGACCGACAAGACCGCCGCGACCGACAGTCAACCGACCGACGCCACTGCGAAAGCGAACACCACCGGCGTAGCCAAGTCAGACAAGCCGACCAGTGATGACGGCAAGTCGACGGACGCCAAAAAGAGTAACGCGGTTGTTGAGCCGAACCCGATCGATTCCGATCGTCCTGCCGAGGCGGTGCCGGCGCTGATTGTCGAAGGATGGAAGCTGCGCGACCGGCTGCTGCGTCGCAGTAACGACCTGCCGGTGCCGATCGACTTTGCCCCGCAAGTTTGGGCCGAATACGAGGCGTGGCTGCTGGATATGGAACAACAATATCGTGCCGGGGGGATCGCGCCGCTCGGTTCAATGGATGAATGGTTGCGCGAGGCAGTGCTGCCGCTGCGCGACTGGCGAACGCCCGGCCCACCTCCGAAGGTTAACCGCACCGCGTCCTCATTGCAACGAGACTATGCCGCGCGCCTGCGTGGGCGACTCCCGTCAGCGCCCGCCGCAGTGGATCAGCCATACAGCTTGGCACTGGCCGAGACGTTGGAGATTCGCGGCCGCGCCACTGTGGATGCCGAGCTGCGCAAGGCCATTACGCAGTACGATCGGTTTGTACGTGGCGGAAGCCGTGGCGAGTTCGACCTGTGGATCGCGAAGTTACCGACCGAACTGGACAGCTATTTGGAACTGCGCTTTGCACGGCAATTGTCCCAAATTTCGGCCCTCGATTGGGCAACGGTGCAGCTCGCTCTGGAGACCTGTCGCCTGGGCGAGCAACTGGCCGCCAGCCGACCGGCGTTGCTGATGTGGATCGCCGACCAGGTCGATGCGGCAGATCGGATGCGTTGGGAAGCCGAACGCAGACTGCTGGATCAAATTGACCGACAGCGACACACTACTGCTGTCTTCTCGCTGCGCGAAGCGCTAGCCGGGTATCGCCAGGCCTTGGAAAATCTGGCCACGGTTGAAGCGGCCATCGATCTGCGGAACGATCTGTTGCGCAAGGCACCGTACTACTTGCAATGGCATTTTAATGCCGGCCTGACACCGGATCGCGTGGCACCACGCTATGCAGACTTGTTCGAGTTACTCAATGGCATCAGCACATTAGACCAGCTCCTGCTTTCACAAGACACCAATCAGTTACCCGAGATTTCACGGCAACTCGGAGAGATGGAGATCCTGGGCCAGCGCATCGACATGCTGATGCAGCCCAGTGTGATCAATTCGCTGGCGCTACTCCCTGCTTCTCCTGGCGATTCGTGGCGGATGAGTCTGATGCTGGAAACCCCGTTACTCGACGCGGTGGCACGCATCCGCATTTTGGAAACGATGGCCCGCATTGATGGTCGGCTGGTGTCCGAACTTGCACCTCGCAAACTGCCATCCACGATACCCCCTCCGCGTGCCCGAGTGGTGCTGGACTGGCAACGATTCTTACGCCGCTCTGAGCTGCAGGTTCGATTACTGGGAATCTCAAGCCGTCAGACCGATGACTCGCAAGTCGCCTATGCCGCCGTGCAGCGTGCGTTTGAAGTCGTTCGTGATCGCAGTCCTAATAGCGATTTGCCATTGGATGAGAGTGCGGAGGCCGCGCTGTTTGAGGCCTATCGCGAACTTGGTTCGGCGGTGCAGCGGTTTATGTCGCAAAGCCCAAGCCGTATGGAGTCGCGGCTGCAACAGCTAACAATCGATACCGAAGCGGAACCGCGCCCTGAACTGCTCTGTAAGCTGGACTGGCTGAAGCTCAACTTCCGGCTGCTGGACCCGCGCGATGTGCGGCGTACAGAGAACATCCGTCCGGAATCAATCACTGCCGATGCTGAGTTTTACGATCTGCTGCTCTGGAACCGGCGACGGTTGCAACGTGCTACCGAGGACGCTCCACCGGACGATGCAGTTTACTTCGCCGATGTCGCACGCGCCTACCGTGATCAGGCGGCGCAACTCAGCAACCAGCCCCCCATCGATCTGGAAACCAAGACGCAGCTTGAAATCACCGGTGATACAGCGCTCGATTTTACTACCGTGCGTGAACGGACGCTGGATCTGACACTGCTACTGCGCGATGGAATCGAACCGTTACCGGCCTGGCTGCTGGTCGATTACGACCCTAGCTTGCTGGAAGTCCAACTACCCGCCGGGGTACAACTCTACGATCAGAACACAGTCGGCAACTCAAAACTCCGACTGGCCAGCGGCAATTCCGCGCCACCTTCTGCAAAGCAATATCCCACGCGGCCAGAACAACTGGAGTGGCCCGCTTCGTTGACGCTGCAACCTGGCAAACCGGTGCCGCTGCGTTTAAAAATCCGCGGCAAATCGAATTCACCTGCGCCGACACAGTTGATTGTCAAATTAGTCACCGGCAGCAGCTACATCCGCCATCAAACGGCGGTCACGCTACCATTACCAGAATCGGTCGAACTGGCCGTGCAAGGTATCGCCGGCAGCTACGCACCGATCGATGCCGGCATCATGCTGCACACGTTTCCGAATCGTGCGACACAGTACGTCCTGGGCCTGAGCAATAAAACCAACGTCGATCGTGTGGTGGATATTGAATTGCTGAACCCTGCCAAAGTGCCAGCCATCGATTTGCCGCTATCGGCGGTTTCTGCTGGCGAAATCGCAACGCTGCTTGACCGATTTGGCCCGACCGTTTCGCTTGCCAGTTTGAAAAGCATCCGCGTTGAAGCGGGGGGCGAACTCGTCCCACTTCCATTCCCGCTGCCCGAGGGAGCTAAACCACCTGCGCCAGCGGAACCAGTCGAACTAGGCAAGGCTGCTGCACCTCCACCTCCTGATCCGAAAAAGCCACCGCCGATCCCGCTGCCAAATGGCATGCTGGCCGTGCTGACCGATCGACAGACTGGGCTGCAAACGCTCCGCCGGATTGAGATTGCCCCACAACGCCCGCGACGGTTTGTGCAAGCACGCGTCGGCTACAACGTCGACCGGCAGCAGTTGCAGGTTCAGGTGACCCCGCAAGATCGCTCGATCATTCCGCCAGAAGGAGTTCGCGTTCGCTGCGAATTGATCGGGCCGTTGCAACGTGGCGTGAAGTCGCAACTTGAAGGTGAAATGAAAGCACCGAGCTACGAGGCGAATCTATTTAGCAACCTTCCGCCGGACGCCGGGCAAGTGACGCTGCTGATTCATATCGACGACTACCCACGTGCATTCGTATACGACGTGCCGCTGACCATGAGCAGTGTCGATCTGCCGGAGTCGGACTATCGTGGTGTGAAAGTAATCACGCCACCGCAGGGAAAGTCGTTCGTCGCCCCGGTCCGTTCGATTCCGGTGGAGCTGCAAATCGATGCGCCGGGCGTCGATCCCCTATCTGGCCAGGGAGAGATCGAAGTGGGCATCGATTCTGACCGCGATCGCGAGCTGCGCGACGAGACCAGCCTGATGCTTAGCTCCGATCGACAGGCTAACGTGTTCTTAGATGGCTTAATGCCGGGGGGCAAAATGACCATCGAAACCAAGGTCACCGATTACAAGCTGGATCTGCCAACCCCGGCGCTGACCAATGCCAAGGTCGAAATTCTGGGAAGGATCGCCTCGCCAGACCGGACCGTCTGGAGTGAGCCGGTGGAAATTCTACTGGATGGTACGCCGCCGGCGATTCGGCGGATCGAACTGAACCCGCCGGGCACACTCGTCGTCGGTGAAAAATTGGAAGCTAAGGTACTGGCCGGTGATGAACTGAGTGGCGTGGCCAAGGTGGAGGTGGCGCTAGATGCCACGGGCGAAGGAAAATTCACCGACGAGATGAAGCCCCTACCGGCCAAACTCGACGCCGCCGGGCGGTGGGTCGCCGCACCACCTACGGCGGAACTGACGCCCGGTACGTATGGCGTGTTGGCACGCGCGACCGATAGTGTTGGCAACACCAGCGAGGCCACAGTGGCCAAGTTCCGCGTAGTCGAGCCTGGTGCGGAGGGAGAAAAGCTTGGCTCGGTCACTGGCAGTGTTAGCTACGGTGGCAAGCCATTTGCGGATATTGAGATCACTTTGGAAGGACCACCGACTGCACCGGCGGCAACACCTCCCGCCGCGGATGCTAAGCCACCGACGCCAGTTCCCGGCCCAACAAAGACCGACGCGAGTGGCGCATTTCGCTTTGAGCGCGTGCCGCCCGGCGCGTACAAGGTGAAAGCCAGCGGCGTAGTGCGCAACAAGAAACGGACCGCCGAAGCGGAGGCCAAGGTGGAACCCGAACCGGCCAACGGGGCACGGGTGAAGCTGGAGTTGAAGTGAGGGGCGGGCTCTTCTTGCCGGTAGCTGTCGCTTTTTCAATTTCGGATCGGATTTTTGCTGGTCCGCAGTCGCTGCGTTGTATATTATGCAATTGTGCGTCGCAAATCGTCCGATATTGTTGTATATCATACAATAGGACCGCTGGGACGCCATATTTTTATCCAGCAGGAACAAGCACTTGGAAAAGAAAGCAGTCAAAGTTGGTGTGCAAGAAGGCTCTGGAGCGCCGCCGTACCAATGGACTGTGCTGATATTGGATTTTGCTTTTGATGAAGTTCGTCGGTTCTTGAACGATTCGCAATACCAGCATCTTGCAATGCAAGTCAAGGAGTTGGCTCGGGAGAATGACCCGACACACCCTTTGACCGTCGACGTGAAGAAGATCGAAGATTTTTATGAGATACGCGACAAAGGGGGTGTGCTCGGGAAATTGAACGTGCGGATTTTCTTCGGCGTCGATGGATCTGCTAGGTCGATTGTTGTTCTTGGTGGGATCAAGAAAGAGAATAACGGACCTACTCCCGAAGGGACCAAGATTGCAATCAGAAGGCGGTGGAGAAAGTACACGAATGGTGATTACGGGATATTTACTCGTACTCAATAGCGAGTTCATTCAAGAGGGTTAGACGACCATGAAAACATTGAGAAGCCCTATCCAATATTCGGTCGATGTGAATGAAGCAGCACTAACGATGGCGATTGCCGTGCTGGTGGATCGCATCCGCAGTCTGTCCAAGGAAGATAAAGACGATTTGCTTTCCGTCAGCAAGTTGCTACTGGAGGCGGAGACTCCAGAGGATTTGCAGGCTGCACAAAATGCATTCCATGAAATTCTCGATCAGCGCGGGGGTGCGTTGCAGGAGTTGCCTGATAATCAGAACGATGCGTCGCTGCGAAGTTGGTTGGACTTTGTAAGTGGTCGCATCAAGCGAGCTAGAGAAGAGGCTAAACTCACTCAAAGCGAACTCGAACAGAAAACCGGGCTGCCACAAAGCCATATCAGCCGGTTAGAGAACGGAGTCCATAGCCCTTCTTCGCTGACGTTAGAGAAAATTGCAAACGCCACGAATAAGCCGATTGGGTTCTTTGACTCGGATTTCAGCTTCGCGGCGGAACGTACTCCGTCGGCCCATGTTTAGACTCTGGCAATTTATTCATCCACCTGTCGACTAATGCCCATGGCATAGGCCATCGTGACCAGTGAAATTGCTATCCAAAACCCCGAGACGAAACGTACTAAATAGGCGTGAAATCGATGGTACTCCGCTTCGGTGATCTCTCAAATCACCCGACCATGGTTGCTTAAGAAATACTTAGCGCCTTCAATCTCGGGGCTGCCACCTTCGCTCAGCCAAAAGTACAACGCAAAGTTGACAAATACGTAGATGCCCGAGACGATGCAAGCAACACGCAACCATCGTGGGCTATCGCTTCGTATTCTGGCATCGAGTTCTTTCATTTTTTGATAGTCAGCGTATTGCCTGTTGACCCAAACCCAACCTTTCGTGCGTGATTCTCGCGGGTTTGTGAATGAAATAACAGTGAAGACCAACATTGCGCCGAGCGCAAATACCGCTATATGCAGTGGCCACACCTGATCCATTGAAATATGAATCGCGGGGACGAACGTTGCCAGGTGAACCAGTACGCACACGATCAGTGTGAGTAGAGCGATGTATCCGAGGATTTTGGTCATGGTTAGTTGCTCGCGACGTCAAAATTCGACAACCTTCTCCCAGCGGCATGAGTTCAGCACGGTCCACTGGTCGTTCACCTGATGCAGCCAGAGGGTGATGGTATGGGTGTCGTCGTGCCACCACAGTTCTTGGATCTGAACATTGTAGTTCTTCGGATCTGTCAGCGGATACGTGTTTTGCAACTCGACGCGAAATTCACCGATAGCGTCCTGCATCACATACCGCTGGTCGTAACTGGGAGCACCAAGCCGCGCGATGACTGCTTCCCGCGAAAGGCCGTGGTAGTGGGAGAGTTTGGATGTAGCTGGACCTTTTTCGGCGCATCCGACGAGTGTTGGCAGGAACAACAACCAGATCGTCAGTGTGATGGGTCGCATGGCAACAATCTGCTAGTCTTGATATGCCAGCGACTGGCTACTTCTTCTGCACCAGATCCGATCGCAGGTAAGTCAGCAGGTCGCAGATTTGTTGCTCGGTGAGTTGGTCGAGAATTTTTTCTGGCATCAGGGAGGTTGGGACTTCGTTCAGTTCGTCGATCTCAGTACGCGGTAGGACGATGACATTGTTTGTGGCATCGACCAGCGTGACCGTTGCTGGTGACGAATTGCTCATCAGGCCGGACACCACACGTCCGTCGTTGGTGACGGCGACATAGCTTTGAAACTCCGGGCGGATCACCCCGCTGGGGTCGAGAATGTTGGTGAGTAGCACGTCGATCCGGGACCGCTCTGCCCCGGTGAGGTCGGGGCCGATAGCGGCTCCCTCGTTGAACAGGCGATGGCACTTGCCGCAGTTCTCGGTAAAGACGACCTTGCCGGCGGCTGCGGTGCCTTTATTCGCTGCAAAAGTCGCGGATAGCTTGTTCACTTGCTGGAGCACTTCGGCTGCCGAGGCGGTGCGGATTTTTCCCCAATGCTTTTCTAGTAAGTTGGCAATTGTCTTATCGTTATGCAACTGAATGCGGCGCAGTTGCTCGAGCGACACTGCCCCGCGGGCCAGCTTCTTTTGATCGATTGCACTGAGCAGCGCCAGCGACCAGGGCTTGCGACTGCACAGCAGTTCGATGGCACGTGGCTGTAGGGATTCGCTCAGTTTTGGGTAGTATTGCAA
>JAWXCH010000578.1:0-23626 GCA_034440595.1 Planctomycetota bacterium
ACGCAGTGAAACCTACGCAGTGAAACCTACGCAGTGAAACCTACGCAGTGAAACCTACGCAGTGAAACCTACCTAAGAATACGCAATTTGCGGCCAGTTGGCCAACGGGGAGCGCTAAGAGCCATATTGGCCGTAACTTCCGCGATCTCGATCAGCGTCTGGCTGTTGGGGGAATGGCAGAGGATGGAACTGCCGGCGGAGCGTCCGCTTTGATCGGCTGCAGATAAGGGATCAGCTTAGCCAGCGTTTTGGGCCCGATTCCATACACATCCAGCAGTGCTTCATGCGATTTTAACTGGCCGTTCTGCTCGCGGTATTCGACAATGCGCTCAGCCATGACTGGTCCAACCTCTGGCAACAGGCAAAGCTCCGTGACGCCGGCGGAATTGATATCCAGTGAGAACTGGTACTCCACAGGGGTGGCCTGATCGATTTCGACCAGCGCTTGGTCGGTGACTTCCTGCCAGGTCCACTGCACGCATAGTGCCACCAACCCGGCGGCCACGATCAAGATAAGACGCCCCCGCACCTCGGCCGCTTGCCAGGCAAACGCTGATTCAACTACCGGAGGTGAGTCAGGTGATGAAGGTGCCACTTTGACGATTGAGCTTGCCAGGCGGTAAGATTGGTAAGTAATTACCTCAATGTGGCCGATGGCGATTGCAATTTCAAGCAGTTTGTCGGCTTTGTTTCGGACACCCCACTGGACATTTGCTACTACCATGCCGCCAGAATTTCAGCAGATTGCTTGGGATGCAGCCGTCGAGGCCGATTGCCGGCAGATTGTCCGCGCGGCAATTCTTGAAGATCTGGATACCGGGTACGACTGGACCTCAGTGGCATTGGTTCCGCCCGATGCGGTTGGCCGTGCCACCATTGTGGCTCGACAGAGCGGCGTCATAGCCGGTTTGCCAGCGGCCGCGGTTGCTGTGGCCGAAATGAACGCCACGCAGAGCCTGGTGTGCCACGTCAGTGATGGACAGGCGGTGGAGCCAGGAACTCCGGTGGCGACCCTATCAGGCTCAGTGCTGGCGATATTAACCGCCGAGCGGACGGTTTTGAACCTGCTCGGTCGAATGTCGGGAATTGCGTCGCTGGCCGCCCGCTATGTGGCGGCCGTATCTGGCACGAAGGCCAGAATCTACGACACGCGTAAGACGACCGCAGGCTGGCGACGGCTGGAAAAGTACGCGGTTCGCCAGGGTGGAGCCTGTAACCACCGTCTTGGGCTGTACGATGCTATCTTGATTAAGGACAATCATTTAGCGTTTGGTGCCGAAGCCGGTGGCGCAGCATCCTATTCGCCGGGCAAGGCGGTGCGACAGGCGCGGCAATTTTTGGCGGAGACGTTTGCAGGGGATCCTCGAGCCGACATGATCGTGGAGGTCGAAGTAGACTCGCTGGAACAGCTTCGGCAGGTACTGATCGAGCGTCCTGATATTGTCCTTTTGGACAATATGCCCCCGGAGATGCTCAAGGCAGGGGTGAAATTACGGGATGAACTTGCGGCTGAGGTCCAGCTCGAGGCATCAGGAGGGGTGAATCTAGCCACCGTACGCAGTATTGCCGAGACTGGAGTCGACCGGATCAGCGTTGGCGCCCTGACCCATTCAGCAGTGGTGCTCGATTTAGGGTTAGACTGGCAGAAGGCGGCCGGCGACGTGGGGTAACGCAGATTTCCTATTTTACGCGACCCGGCTCAAGATTAGCCATCTTACCTGCGAAAATCCAAATTTTGCCCAATTTATGGGCAATTTCCCCACTGGCGCAAGGAATTCTGGGGTTCGTGATTTTCTAAAAAATCACTATCATCTGCCATATTCACCAAGAGAAATTGTTGACCGCACGAAAAGTCCAATTAACATAATTGATAGGACTATCGCAAAGCGTTCAACACTCCCTAGTTGTCTATTTTGACAACTTGGGTTTGTTTTTCGAGCTTTTGGCAGGTTCAGGCCGGAACAATGAGCGTCACGCAAAGCTCAAGTTTGCGTTCAATTGCTCAAATTTCAGCCGTTTGGGTGAATTGATAAGCCGAGCAGGACTTTTTTTAGTCAGTCTCCATTTAGCACTCGTAACTAATACGGTAAAAAACGACATGACACGCATCAAACGAATTCGCTTGGCGCTCCCTACACTTTCGGCGTTAGTTGTTTCAGCGTTGCTAGTTAGTAGTGCTGTTGCTGCTCCTGCTTCGTTTGAACTCTACATTTGCGAGAGCCAGCCCCTGGTTGCTGACCCCAATAATCCACAATTGGCCGCTCAAGCCGCCTCGGCGTCGCAAATTCAGTTGCTGTCTGGTCGGGACATGCCGTACATGCAGCTTTGGAACACTTCGCCCGTCAGTTCCGACGCGTCAATCACGCGCTTCTCGCTAACATTGAGTTCAGCGATGAGCAACTACTACAATTTTGACTGGGCTAAATCGATCCAAATGTCGCCAGGCATGACGGCGAACTTTATCTTTCCGGACAACCTGGATGGCTCCCTACGGAGCAACGCCATCGAGGTTGAATTTACCGGGTTTACTACCGATAAGTTCATCCGCTTTCAGACGGACATTGACAATGACTTCGGCAATATAAATATGTTTACCGATTACCGCAAGGTTTTATTCGATTTAAATGGATTTAGCACCGCCAACAACGCATTGGTGGATCTCGATTTCAACGACCCTGTCGACGGCGACGCGTTCTATAGTGATGTCCTGCCTAACTTTACGGCGTCTGGGCAGACCGCAATCGGCATGCAGTTCCTGCCTTGTGCCTTTCATGACAACGTGGGTGCTTTTGCCGCCGGAGGATCCTCGATTCCGGTTCCAGAGCCTTCCACCTGGGCTTTGGCCTTGGTTGGGATGGCCGGTTTGGCCTACGGATTTCGTCGTAGCAGGACCGCTCGGTAGAGCAAACGGCCACTGTGTCGCATCAATCTCGATAGCACTATATGCAGGCTGATTTTCATGCCTGCATTTTTTTGCGCTCTATTTCTCACCGCTGAATTCCCCGTCCAGGCGGCGTTGTTGACTACGCGGTTCGCATGTCCGAACACCACCTGCGAGAGCGGTTTCTCTGCATTTTAGTGACGAATTTCGTCGCTTTTTACCAGTTCTATCACCAAAATTCGCCTCCGGTGGTGGCCTTTCTTGACGGCCAATCTTGTCAAACTGGGTAGCCTTTGACTGCTATGGCAGTCGAACCGATTATGCACGATTTCTGCTTCGCGCCGATTTTTCGGTGAACACCGGTCAATCCGGTGACGATGAGTAGGTAGACGGGCTGGTCCTTTCCGCAGGCCGGGTTCACCGGTACAGCTCGCTCACTTCAGGGTCAGAAACACAAAACCCAGGCCCGCCGCCATTGCGGCACGCTATCTCGTTTAAGGGAGAATATTGCATGTTGTCACCGAAACTCTCCAAGCTATGCCTGAACCGTGGTTTCAGGTTAGGGCTAATTGCCCTGGCAATCAGTATGTCTTTTGCCGACGCACAGGCGCAAGATGAAGGGTCAACGCGGTATCGTCGCGTTGCTTCCAGCGCCGCTCGCGCCGGCTCGTCTAGTGCGCAGTATTCTGAAGATCAAATGGAGTACTCAGGTCCGATAGCCAGCAGCAGACCTACAACAACTGTCCGTCAGGCCAGTATGCAGGAAGCACCGCAAAACTATCGCCCTCGTCCGAGCATGATCAATGAAAATGCTCGAGCAGCAAACCAGGCTTCGATGGAGGAGCCAGTTGGTGTTCACGGTCCAGACGGCATGTACGCCGGACCGGGATGTGGCGACACCTGCGGGGGCGGAGGTTGTGGTTCTGGCTGCGGAGATTGTGGTGACTGCATGGCTTGTGGGCCAACGCAGTGCTGCATTGGTGAAACGTACTTCTATGAGCCAGGATTCTTCCTCGGTGCGGATTATCTGTACCTGCGTCCACACTTTGGAGCCACGGCGGCTGCGATCGAGCGAACCACTGTGGTCGATGGGAACAATAGTGCTACGATCACCGACACGCTGGTTTCCTACGATCCTGATTATCAATCCAACTACCGCGTCTTCGGTGGATACCGCTGGGGCGAGTGCGGTGAAGCTCTTACGTTCACCTACTGGAATGTTAATGGGGACGGCAACTACGAGTCGGGCGTGGTGCCATCCGATCTGTCGGTGATCTATTCCGGTGCGATGGGAAATAACGCCCAATTAGCCGGAGAGCAGCTCTTTTCCAGTTTCTCGATGGACCTGAACGTGTACGACTTGGATTACTCCAAGCGGATCATGCTGGGGGACGATTGCTGTCCTACCTGGGACGTGATGTGGAGTGCCGGTGTTCGCGTGGCCGACTTCACTCGCACCAATTACAACTCAGTCACGACGCCGGGGGCCGCAATCACTTCGATTTCAAACGCAGAAGCCAGCTTTGTTGGTGCCGGCCCTCGCATCGGCGGCGAGCTACGCCGTTACTTTGGCGATTGTCGCAAACTTTCGGTCTATGCTCGCGGATTTCAATCGTTGTTGCTGGGTGACTATGACAACGACGCCTATATTTCCGAGCTTGGCTCAGTGGTGTTGACTACGGCCAGCTCGCGATCGGCCAACGAAGTCATTCCAGTGACGGAAATTGAAGTCGGTGTTTCGCGACAGTTCGGTTGCCGCTCGTTGTTGTCGGCTGGTTATCAGATGCAGGTCTGGTGGGATATCGGCCGGTTTCCAAACCCAGAGACCGATGGCTGCAATTGCGGTGGAGCAGGCTCCAACAACCTGTCGTTTGATGGGCTGTTCGTTCGCTACGAACACACCTTTGGTGGCTGGTGCCGTCCAGCTTGCGACACCGGTTGCCCGTAGCAGTATATGATTCACAGTCGGTTGAACAGTCGCCAGATTGCTGGCGACTGTCGACCGGCGGTGCACATTGCCGGCTATATTCGGCGATCGAGATGACCGCTCTTGTTGATTGCTCGCAGCAATCGCAATCCTAGAAACAGGCTGACCAGATAACCGCTGGCTCCGAGGATGGAAATTCCTCCGAGCAGCGGTGCAGTTTCGCGGCTAAATAAAAGCGTCGAGCCAAGAAACAACGCACTGGTCAGCATGCCGAGCACCAGGCGATTGACGCTCGGCTCCAGTCCACGATGGTCAAGGTGGACATCAAACTTTCCTTCGCGTGCCTGATCGAGAAACTCATGCACGCGGCGCGGGAATACCTCGACCAATCGCTCGAAATCCGTGGCCGTACGCTTCAGTTTTCTCCAGCGCCGCTTGGGGGACATTCTTCGCCAGATGATCCCGCGGCGATGGGGAATCATCGCCTCGATCAGACTGAACTTCGGGCTGGCAATCCGCGAGATTCCTTCCAGCATCATCAGCGATTTCAGCAGCATCGCAACCCGTGATGGCAGCATGATGTGGTAGCGCTGAATCATGCCGGCCATCTCTTTTAGCGCCAGTCCAAGATTCAAGGACTCTAGCGGTTGACTGACATAATGCGATACAAAGTCTGCCACTTCCAACGATAGTGCTGCCTGGTCTAACTTCGGTGGAACCTGGCCGAGCCGCATGATAATCGCGGTCAACTCGTTGGGATCTGACTCGCTCAAAGCGATTAGTAGTTGCTCGATCTCCTCTCGCAGTGAATCATCGAGTCGTCCGACCATGCCAAAGTCGACCAGCCCGACGGTATCTCCACGCATGACAAGTACATTGCCGGGGTGCGGATCTGCATGATAAAAACCATGCTCAAAGATCATTGTCAGGTAGACATTGGCACCTCGTCTGGCGATCTCGTCTAGGTCGACCCCTTCCTGGCCGTCCTGACCGTGGCGAGCAATTTCGGTAAGTGGAGTTCCTTGCAGGTACTCCATCGTCAATACGCGAGACGTTGAGAATTCCGGGTACGATTTGGGAATCCGAACAGTCGTGTCATGCTGGAAATTGCGACTGAACTGATTCAGGTTGCGCAGCTCGCGGCAGAAGTCCAATTCGCGGCGTAAGGTGCGGTGAAACTCGGCAACAATACCCTGTGGCCGATAGTTCGAGAATTCTGGAATCTTCTCAGCCAGTTGTGCCAGCCCTGCCAAAATATCCAGGTCCACATGGATTCGTTCCTCGATGCGCGCATGTTGAACCTTCACCACTACCAGCTCACCAGTTCGTAGTCGAGCGCGATGGACTTGTCCGATCGACGCCGAAGCCAGCGGCACCGGATCGAACTGGCTAAACATCGAAGAGAGCGGTCGGCACAGTTCCGCCTCGACAGTGCGAAACACCACCGCGGCCGGATCCGCCGGCACATCGTCCTGCAACAGCGACAGTTCATCGGCCAAGGGAACTCCAACCAAGTCCGGTCGAGTACTTAGGATCTGGCCAAGCTTGACAAATGTCGGCCCCAATTCGGCCAATGCCATGCGAATGCGCGTCTCTCGACTGTAGCGAGCCAGTGCCGTTCCACTGCCATCGGTAAGCAGGCTGCGCGCAAAACGGAGCGGCATCCGGCTCATCCAGCCGGCCAGCCCGTACTTGCTGAGGATCCGCAGGATCTCGATCCACCGGTTGAAGTGGCGGTAGAACTGCGGAATGGTGGAGAATCGCATAGATCGCTTGGGAAAAACCCCTCGAATTGCCGGTTCGTCGCTTCGCCCTTTGCAGGCGGACGTGGCCCTGGTTCCATTCTATTTGGAGCGATACGGACCTGCCACGATTTCCGCCGTGCGGGGAGTAAACGGTGCAGAACGCGAGCGCGCAATCTGCAAAATCGGAATTTTACACATCCCGAAAGTCCACATTCATTCCATTTTGCGGAGCGGAACGCACTGTCCAGCACAGCGGCAAATGCTTGACCCGGTTGGTCCAGTCAGCGAAACTGGTACTTGAACTCGGCTGCCGGCGGTCGCTACTACGGCAGTCTGCGGTGCAAAATCAATCTTGCCTACCAACTATCCCTCCTAGAGGCTTTGCTGTGTACATATCCACCTTGCTGGCGCGTCTGTTTGCGCTGATCGTTGTTTTGAACCTGGTGTCGACCGCAGTGGCCGAAAATTGGCCGCAGTGGCGTGGCGGCAAACTGGACGGCATTAGCCAGGCCAAGGAGATCCCGCAGGAGTGGAGCAACGAGAAAAATGTCGTCTGGCGAGTCGCTTTGCCAGGTCCAGCCGGGGCCACGCCAGTAGTCTGGGGTGACCGGATTTTTCTGACCGCGCTGGACGGCGAGGATCTATTGCTTTTGGCTTTTGATTCGACAGGCAAGGAGTTGTGGCGACGGCGTGTTGGGACAGGCAATAAGAGCGCACGAGGTGATGAAGGAAACATGGCTTCTCCCTCCCCTTCCACCGACGGCACTTATGTCTGGAGTTTCATGGGTTCTGGAGACCTGGCCTGTTTTGATTTCGACGGTAAGCCGATCTGGAGCAAGAACCTGCAAAAGGAGTATGGCAACTTTGACATTCAGTTTGGCATGTCTAGTACACCTGTCTTGCACGACGGCAAGCTGTTCATTCAGTCGATTCACAGTGGTGGAGCAATTGTATTGGCGCTGGATGGCAAAACGGGCAACGAGATCTGGAAGCATCGCCGCGAGAGTGATGCAAAGGACGAGTGCGAGCATTCGTATGCGTCGCCAGTGCTCTATCAAGATGAAGAGCGGGCATTCTTATTGACGCACGGTGCAGACTACATCATCGCTCACGATCTGAAGGATGGAACAGAAATCTGGCGTGCCGGCGGATTGAATCCCAAAGGGAAGTACAACAACACATTTCGACTGGTTGCGTCCCCGGTTGCTGTGCCAGGATTAATTGTGGTTCCTTCGGCCAAGAATGGACCCGTGCTCGGTCTGCGCCCCGATGGTAAGGGGGACATCACTGCGGACAAAAAGTTTTATCATTGGAGCATGCCTTCCAATACACCGGACGTGCCGTCGCCGCTAGTATATGACGGGCTGGTTTACCTATGTCGGGAGAACGGAAACTTGATTGTGCTAGATGCCAAAACTGGCGAACGCTACTACGAGACGCGGACCTATTCGGATCGATATCGCGCTTCGCCGACCGCCGTCGATGGGAAGATCATTCTGACCAGCCGGGACGGCACCATGACGGTACTGAAGCCCGGTAAGAAGTTTGAACGGCTGGCCGAAAACAAGATGAATGAGAGTATTTCATCGTCCCCCGCGTTCTCGGATAGCACGATGTACTTGCGAACGTTCGACGCCTTGTACGCCATTCGCAAGCCGTAGCCCTACGACTGCTAGCATTCAGGCCTCGGCAAAAGGAGGGCCGCGACTCCAATTTGCCAGATTTTGGTTAGCGCACTATTAGCGTTTGACGGCATAAATGGCCTTAGTCGCCGCGAAATTCAACTGCTGCTGTGCAATTGGCTTCTATTTGCGATTGTCGATCCGCCAGATCGCATTTAGAATAGTGCTGGTGCTGCGTCAATGGTTAACTGGGTTAGTGGTTGCCTCAAACGCAAGCACTGCTGGGCAAGCCAGCAGTGGCACCCCCAATTTGCGAGCATTGCCGGGCAGATTGTTTACTGCAGCTCGCATCCGTTGATCCTCCACCTTTGTCCCGCCGACTTTTATTTGCCATGAATCGTAAAATCAATCAATTGAGCCGTTACGATTCGGCATCACTCAAGTCGCATCCTCCGGACCACCGCGCCTGACGCGTTCTCTGCCATACACGCGGCTGAGACGACTGTTGGCATTCGCGATTCAGCGAAATTTCGCTGCACAGAATTGCTGACGGGGTGCAGTATTACTTCACTGCTGACCGTTCAATTTTAACCGCATGGTAGCGGTGATTCGGTTCGATTCATATCCTCTGTAAATTTCTGGCATTCACACAATCCTGTATTTCAGTAACTGACTATGCGACGCAACGACATTCGAAATATTGCCATCATTGCTCACGTTGACCATGGAAAAACAACGCTGGTCGACGCCCTGCTCCGTCAAAGCGGTGAGTACCGCCAGAACCAATTGGTCGGAGATTGTATTCTGGACTCCAACGACCTGGAGCGCGAACGCGGTATTACCATTCTGGCCAAGAACATTGCGGTCCATTACAAGGACGTAAAGATCAACCTGATCGATACGCCGGGGCACGCCGATTTTGGTGGCGAGGTGGAGCGTGTGCTCGGCATGGCCGACGGTGCGCTGGTGCTGGTTGACGCGTCCGAAGGACCGATGCCGCAAACGCGGTTCGTCCTCTCCAAGGCACTGGAATGCAAGTTGCAACCGATCGTGGTCATTAACAAAATTGACCGCCCGGACGCGCGCATCAATGAAGTGCTGGACGAAGTGTTCGATTTGTTTTTGGAGCTGGGTGCGGATGACGCCCTGGCCGACTTTCCATATATCTTCGCCTCATCGCGCCACGGATTTGCCACGCATGATCCGAGTAAGCATGAAGGAAACATGCAGCCTCTCTTGGACCTGATGCTGGAAAAAATCCCAGGCCCCGAGGTTAACCGCGATGCGCCGTTGCAGATGCTAGTCACCACGCTCGACTGGTCGGATTATGTCGGGCGAATCGGTATCGGTCGCATTCAGTCGGGCTCCGTTAAGAAGGGAACGTCAGTCGCACTGATTCAGGCCGACGGTAAGCCGCTGACCACCAAAGTCACCGGCCTGCACTTGTTCGATAAGCTTGGCCGGATAGAGGTCGAAGAAGCCGAAGCAGGGGACATTGCCGCCGTTGTCGGGCTGGGGAGTATCGAAATTGGGGACACGATCGCGGATTTGGAAAGCCCGATCGCACTGCCACGTTTGCATGTCGACGAACCAACTTTGCAGATGTTGTTTGGCGTGAATAACTCGCCATTTGTCGGCAGGTCCGGCAAGTACGTGACCACACGCAATCTGCGCGACCGGCTGATGAAGGAGCTGGAGCGCAATGTCGCGCTGCGAGTCGAACCGGTCGAAGGTGGTGACATGTTTGCCGTCTCCGGTCGTGGGCTGTTGCACCTGTCAGTGCTCATTGAAACGATGCGGCGCGAGGGGTTTGAGTTGTCCGTCGGCAAGCCGCGCGTCATCACACGTCAGCACAATGGAATTACCGAAGAACCGTTTGAATCGTTGGTGGTCGAAGTTCCACATGACAAGATGGGACCAGTCATGGAAATGGCCGGTAGTCGCCGCGGCCGCACGGTCGAGATGCATACCCGTGGTGAATACGCACACTTGCTGTTCTCGATTCCAGCACGTGGATTGATCGGCATGCGAACGCGATTGCTCAATGCCACTCAGGGTACGGCGATCATTCATCATCGCTTTGAGTGCTATCGCCCGCTAGAGGGTGAAATCGCCAGTCGCCAGAACGGTGTGCTGGTATCGATGTGCGGTGGCAAGGCGGTCGCATTTGGGCTGGATGGTTTACAGGATCGGGCCGACATGTTCATCGGTCCAGGTGAAGAAGTGTATGAAGGAATGATCGTCGGTGAGAACAGTCGCGAAACCGACATGACGGTCAATCCGACGAAGGAAAAGAAGCTGACCAACATGCGTGCCAGCGGATCGGACCGCAATATTCTTCTCAAGCCGCCACGTCAACTGACGTTGGAAATGGCGCTGGAGTATATCGAAGACGATGAGTTGGTCGAAGTAACTCCTGACAAGATTCGCCTGCGCAAGATTTTGCTGCAAGAACACGAGCGCCGCAAGGATTCGCGGAAACGGGCGTAGTGTCGATTCAGAGCGTCAAGTGACATCTCGCGGAGCGAGATGAATACAAAGTACTCCTCTCGCTCCGCGAGAGGTAAGAGAGAGGGCAGATACGTCAATAATCTCTTGAAACGCTTGAAACGACATCACTCCTTCTTCTCTGCCGCCGGTACGGTAGCGTGTGATCCCGATTGAACCGGCAGGTTGGCGACTTCGACAGCTCGATTCTGCGCCTCGGTTTGCTGTTTCGATCGTTCGATCTCAGCCAGCGCTGCCGCGCGAGCCATCCGTCTGGCGGCGGCCTGTCCGATCCATCCCTTATGGCGGAAGTAAAACAGCATCCCGACGGTGATTGACAGCATCAGCAGCAACGTCGCCGGATAGCCATACTCCCAGCGCAGCTCGGGCATGTTGTACCAGGATGAATCCTTATCAAAATTCATGCCGTACAAACCGGCAATGAATGTCAGCGGAATGAAGATGGTGGATATGATCGTCAGCACCTTCATGACTTCGCCCATGCGATTACTGGCGCTGGACAAATACAGATCGCGCAGGTCAGAGGCCAACTCACGGTAAGTTTCCAGCAGATCCATGAGCTGTACGGTGTGATCGTAGCAATCGCGCAAATACAGCCGCGTGTTGTCCTGGATCAGCGGACTAGGATCGCGGGCCAGATGATTGATCGCTTCGCGTGCGGGCCAGACAAAGCGCCGCAGCGAGAGCATATCGTGCTTGATATCGTGTACGCGGCCGACGGTTTCCGCCATTGGGTACGATATGACTTCGTCTTCCAACTGCTCGATCCGCTCGCCATATTGTTCCAGGACCGGAAAGTATCCATCGATCACCGAGTCGATCAAGCGATAGGCCAGATAGTCGGACCCTAGCTGTGCCAGTGCTCCACCGCCGCGCAGGCGCGTCCGCACCGGCTCAAAGCTGTCCCAGGGGAGTGTTTCTTGAAACGTCAGGACAAACTTCTTGCCCAAAAAGAAGCTGACCTGCTCGGACTCCAGTACGCCGTTCAGCCGATTGACCATGCGCAGCACAATGAACAAGTGCGCGTCGTACGGTTCCACCTTGGGACGTTGATGGGTATGGACGACATCTTCCAATGCCAACGGGTGCAGATGAAACAATTGCCCGATCTTTTTTATCAGTTCTGGGTCGCCTAACCCGTCAACGTTGACCCAAATGATTGGCCACTTTTCCAGATACTTGCTCAGTTCTTCGACATGCGTGATCCGGCGCTCGATCACATGATCGTCGCTATAGGCGAACAGGGTCACCACCGGGGGGTGCGAATCCGCCGAGACCGTGATTGTGCCTGGCGGAGTGCCCGGTGGAACTTTCGTTCTACGCCATCGACGCCATCTACGCCCGTGCGGCATAGGAATTATCCTCCGGAGATTCCGGATCAAAGGGCCTTGGAAGTTCGCGACTGATTCGTAGCGGCACCTCTGGACTAACCGAGCGAATGTTAACGTCCTTCGTAGGGGACGCCAGGTTAATGCCGGCCGATCGCAGTGCGCTGTCGATGGTAGTATTCAATTCGTGCTGCGCGGTACCCATGAACTCAAGACTGCAAACAAAGGCACGCAACTCGAATGTTAGATTACTGTCCGCAAAGCCCGTAAACAACGCCATCGGCCTCGGATCGTCCAGAATCTGGGGATGTTTTTGTGCAGCCGATAGCAGAATTCTTTGTACGAGCGCAACGTCGGTCCCAAAAGGGAGTCCAATTCGAATGACCAGGCGAATGACCTGGTCAGAAAGAGTCCAGTTCACCAGTCGCCCGGTGATGAATTGCTTGTTGGGAACGATCAGTTCCTTACGGTCACCATCGGTGATGGTCGTGGCACGCATATGGATTCTGGAAACGACGCCCGTCACTCCGTCGACGGTGACGGTATCTCCAACACGCATCGGGCTTTCAAACAGAATAATCAAGCCAGAGATGAAATTGGCAAAGATCTCCTGCAAGCCGAAACCCAGCCCGAAGGTGATCGCCGCGGCCAGCCATTGCACCTTGGACCAGCCGATGCCAATGCTGCCAAAGGCCAGCACCGTGCCGACGATGACAATAATGTACCGCGACACAGTGATGATGGCGAATCGAGCGGCCGGTTCCAACGGCAGTCGTTGCAGAAGGGATATTTCGAGCAGGCCAGGGATGTTTCGCCCGGCAATGAATGTCATCACGATTGCCAACAACGATAAGCAGAGGCTGGCCAGTGTGACCGGCAGGTTGCTCTCGGTATCGGTCCAAAGCTCCACGTGGTTTAGTATGCCAAGTGCCGGCAGGACATCGATCCAAATGAGTCCGGCCCCGGCAAAGAGTGCCAATACCGTTACACTGTGGAGTAGCCGTTGCGTCTGCGCGCTGATCACGACGAGATCGATCTCTGGCTGCGGTAATTGGACGGTGCCGGTTTCGGTAACAGCAGTGATCTCGCCACTCTCGCCACAGTTGCGGTTGATATCGGCGAGTGTTTCCAGTCGACGATGGGCAACGCGCAACCAGCGCTCCAGCAGGGCATGGACAATCAACAGCGCCATCGCCAGCCAAATGGTCGACTGTAAACGCAATGCCAGCCGAAGTGCCGTGTAGTAGTAGCCCCCTAGTGCCAAAATCGCTAGCGAAACAGGGCTGCCAACGAGAATAAATTGCCAGAGCAGTCCTAGCCCGTTGACCAGTCCTTTGCGCGGTAACGGAGCTTTGTGAGTGATCGCGGCGCGAATCGGTCTGAGGGTCAAGTAGATAAAACAGGCCAGCGTCAACAGCGTCAAACTGAATGCTGCGCGACCGAGCGATTCTTTCCACATTTCGTTCGATTGATTCTGAACCAGCGCGGTGCAGAGGACTAACGGCAACAGCACCACCATCAGGATACGAATATGATGCCGGATGACGTGCAAGACGGGAGGGGGCCAGCCAAAATGCGCTTCGGCCAATCCCGCCGGGCGAAGTGCCTGCCGCATTAGCTCGATTGGCCAATAAACCACGGTGACCACATCGATCGCAGCTCCCAGCGCACTACTGAACTCATCCGGGGCGAACGAAAGATTCCAACCGAGGTAACAGAGCAGCAGCGGCCAGATACTGCCGAGTATTCCTGTGACCACGACCGCCTGAGCTGTTGGCCAAAACTGGGATGCGCGCGGTCTGCTGGCCTGCTTGCTCAGTCGTCGGATTGTCTGGCGCAGTCGCCTTTGTATTAGCAGTGCGGAAATGAACGCCAGCAATACGGTCGCTGTCAGCAACGGACGCTGCAGGCACTCATCGCCTAATGCGGTGAGAGCGGTTTGCCAATTTTCAGGGCTGACGCACCACTTGATGGCCTCCCAGGCACGTGCCGGATCGCCACGGCCGATCGCCGGGGCGCTTTGAATCCACAGGACTCGTTCGTCAATGTACTTACTGAACGAGAGCGTCACGTCGATCAGGTTCTGTCGGACCGATTCCAGTTCGAGCAGTTTCTTGAAATACGCATCGCAATCGCCAATCAACGCATCCAGGTAATCTCGCTCAGTCTGCATCAGAACTTCCAGTTGATCCACGGTGACCTGGCTGTTGGCTGGCAATGTTGCCAGCGTGGACTCGGCTAGTTCCTTGATATCTGCCAGCGTGCGCCTGCGATCCTCCAAATCGAAAATTCGAAGCTGAATGTCCGATATCTCCCCCTTACGGGCTTTGGCAGCCGAGCGTAACTCACGCGGGTCGGGCAGTTCGCTCCGTTTTTTGCGAAGGAGTTGTCCAACGGCGTTGGATTGACCGGCGGCGGTGAACTTGTCCTCCACGCGCTGATGGTCCTCGCGGACGACGCTCAACTGGCGATTGGTATCCTTGGCCTCCAGGTCGATCGCTTCGATTTGATCTGCCAGCAGTTCGCGTTGTTCGGCCAGTTTTTGGTTTCCCTCGGCAATCAAGCGGACCGATGGTTCTGCCTTGGCGGCTGCCCAGCGTGCGTCGGCGGCCTGCTTTTCGGCCTCCTGTCGGCGTTGCTCGGTCACCATCGCCTGCAGGGCACTAGAAAGCTCTGTGTGTTCGCGAACCTTGCGCGCCGCGACGTCACGCTCTAGCGAAAGCAGTGCACCCCCTGTGGCGTCGTAGTAGGCCAGTTCTCTCTTGTAAAGTTCTAACTCGGTTTGCAACGCCTTTTGCCGTACAACCCGCAACTGGCCGCGAATTTTGTCCAACTCGGGAGGTTCGTCTGTGCGCGGAACGGCCGCTTCCTTATTTAGCTCGTCCAACTTTTGCGTTACGGCGGCCGACGCTTTGGTGATTTCGAGTCGGCGAGTATTGCGCCGTTTTGGTTCATTGTCCAGTTCGGAGAGCTTCTTTTGAAATGTCGCCAACTCGGCGGCGGTTGTCGCCAGCAGTTGCTCCATCTCCGCAGATGACTTTCGCGGAATCTCCTTAACGTTGACTTCGGCCACTTGCATGCGTGCGCGCAACTGCTCGTGTTTGGCTGGCGCAGCACTTTCCAAAGCCTCGTACTCGGCAATTTTAGTAGCGCGCTCCTGGCATAGTCGCGATTCTTCAAGCGCCTGCTTGCCAAGCTCAATCAGCTTGGCCTTTAGTTCCGGTACGATCTCCGTCGCCGCTTCCCATTCCTTGAGCTGCGCCTGCAATTGCTCCTTGGTGGGGATTTCGATCGTTTCGGCTGGTGAGACTTCGACTTCTTGCGCGCTTGCCGCCGGCAAGCCGCCGACGGTGAATAGAAGTGCAAGACAGCTATAGAATACGTAGAGCGACTTCATGGCGGGTGCTCGATGGTGCAAGCAGATAACGTTCAGAAGGTGACGTGGATCCGGCCGATTCTTGGTTCGTCGGCGGGCGGCGGAAGAGTACCAGAACAGGCCAGCAGGGTCGATGCCGATTGCGACTGGCTGTGGGGAGATTTTCGGGAAAACCACCGCAAAATGCCCCAATTAACCCGACGCGCCAGCGAGGAAATATCACCAAACGCGCCGCGCCTCGCTGGCGCCTCGGGTTGGTGTGTGTCTGTTGCCCTTTACTCCGTGAAAGTGTGTCCGCTTGTAGCCGTACTGCGGCTCATCATGAGCAAACAGGCAATCTAATACTGGGACACTATTTCGCGGAGCGAAATGCGACAGAACGATTCGGCCAGTTTTTCTCAACCGTACGGTTACAGATCGGTCGACAGATCGTCTTTTGCCGTGGGTGTTAAAAGGCGCTCGGCCTGGCGTCGTCCGAATAACCAGAACAAGGCCGGGTGGACCATAAAGTCCAGTAGCGTGGAGCTAATCATCCCGCCGAGAATCACAGCGGCGACGGGGTAGAGAATCTCCTTGCCCGGCTCTCCTGCTGCCAGGATCAACGGAATCAGAGCGATCCCGGCGGTCAAAGCTGTCATCAGCATCGGCGCCAATCGCTCCTGCCCTGCCCTATCGATCATGTGTGGTGAAAAAGTCTCCCCCTCGTAACGCACCAGATGCAGATAGTGGGCCAAGAGCAAGATTCCATTGCGCGAGGCAATGCCCGAGAGTGAAATGAATCCGACCAGACTGGCGACCGTCAATGACTGGCCGGTGATTACGAGAGCAGCGACAGCTCCGATGGCTGCCATCGGCAGCGCGGCCAGCACCTGCAGTGAAAGATTGACCGAGTGAAAGAGCGTGTACAGGACGAGGAACATCCCCGTTAGCGAAACCAGGCTGAGCAGGCCGATCATCCGTGTGGCCGAGACCTGACTTTCAAACTGGCCACCTAGCTCGACAAAGTATCCCTTGGGTAGCGACTGCTTGACCGGTGCCAGGGCGGTTTCGATGTCGGCAACCACACTTGCCAGGTCGCGACCAACCGTATTGCACTGAATGATGATGCGGCGGCGGACATTTTCGCGGTTGATGGTATTGGGTCCGCTGGCTGGAACGATGTTGGCAATCGACTCCAGCGGAACTCGGCCTCCTGTCGGCAGAATCACCGCCAATCGCTTCAGTGCCACTGGGTCGCTGCGATGCTCTTCTTTGAGTCGCACTAGCAGATCAAACTTCTGATCCCCCTGCGCTATTTCATCAACCACGCGACCATTCATGGCGGTCTCGATAAACCGGTTCACTTCGGCGACGGTCAGGCCGTATTCGGCTAGTTTTTGACGATTCAGTTGGATCTGCAATTGCGGGATCTCGACCTGCTGCTCCACCATCAGATCGGTCACCCCTGGCACGTCGGCAATCGCATTCTGGATTGCTTTGGCCTTATTGCGCAAGACTTGGAGATCATCGCCGTACAATTTGATGCCGATTTGTGCCTTCACACCCGAGAGCATGTGCAAAATCAGATGCTGCAACGGCTGTTCGACCGAGAATTGCACGCCCGGGATTCCTTCCATCTCTTTGCGCAACTCCTCAAGTATCTCTTCTCGCGAGCGACCCGATTCGGGATCAAAGCTGACGATCAGTTCGGAGACATTGACCCCTTCGGCGTGTTCGTCTTCTTCGGCGCGGCCGGTGCGTCGTCCAAAGGCCACGACCCCTTTCACTCCACTGACGCGTTTGTCCGCCGTGGCGGCGATCCGATTGGAAGTTTCCAGCGACGTACCAGGCGGAAGCAACAAATTGATCTGCACACTTCCCTCATTGAATGGTGGCAGAAAATCGCGACCCAGCCGCGTGACCACCACTCCACTGATGACCACCGCCGCCGCGACAGTTCCCAGAATCGGCCACGGGTAGCGAATGCTAAAGCGAATCGACATGCTGGCCACGCGTTTCAACTGTCTCAGCAACCAGCCATCGCGATTGTGCTCGGTGATGGAAGCTTGCGGCAGAAACCAGTAGGACAGCACCGGTGTGACCGTCAATGAGACAAGCAGGGACGCCAGAATCGACACCACATATGCGACACCGAGCGGAGTGAACAACCGCCCCTCCATGCCGCCGAGAGCAAACAACGGAATAAATACCAAGATCACCAGCAGCGTGCTGAATACAATCGAATTGCGCACCTCACTGCTGGCTTCATAGACCACGCGCAGCGGAGAGCGCGGTACCGCCAGTTGCCGGTTCTCGCGCAGTCGGCGAAAGATGTTCTCGACATCGACAATGGCATCATCGACCAGTTCGCCAATGGCAACGGCCAGACCACCTAGCGTCATCGTATTGATCGACATGTCGAACCACTTGAAGACCAGCCCGGTGATGACGATGGAGAGCGGAATGGCGGTCAGCGTAATCAGCGTGGTGCGAAAGTTCAGCAGAAATATGAACAGCACAATAACGACCAGAATTCCGCCGTCGCGGAGGGCCTCGATCACGTTGTCTATGCTCAGGTCGATGAACCGCTTGAGTTGATAGACATCGGAATTGATCACCAGGTCCTTGGGGAGCGACTGTTTTAGCTCGTCGAGTGCCTTGATAATATTGCTGGTCAGCAGTCGTGTATCAGCGCCTGGCTGTTTGGATATCACCAGCGTCACGGCCGGGTTTCCCATCACGCTGGAGTCACCGCGCTTGACCTGCGGCGCTTCGACGATTGTGGCCACCTGACTGAGCAGCACCGAGCGATTTGCCGCGGGCTTGACTACGACAGGGTCCAGATCTGATTTACTATGCACGCGACCTATCATTCTGGCCAGCAGTTCGCGTCCCCCTTCTTCCAGGTATCCACCGGTGGCATTCTGATTACTATCGGCGACCGCTTTTTCAACTTCCTCCAGTGTTACTCCGTATTTTTGCAGTGCCTCGGGGTCGACCAGCACCTGAAATTGTTTGCGGCCGCCACCGATGCTGACCACCTGAGCGACACCTGGTATCGTCATCAGTCGGCGGCGAACAATGCCATCGGCCAGGGTGCGGATCTCCATCGGATCGGTCGCGCCGTTCTTGCTATAAATGCCAACCTGTAATATCTGTCCCATGATCGATGAGATCGGCGCAAGTTTTGGTTGGACCCCATCTGGCATGCGATCGGCGACGAGCGCGATTTTCTCATTGACGATCTGCCGGTCGACATTGATATCGGTCCCCCATTCAAATTCAACATAGACAATAGACAGACCGATGCCAGACGAACTGCGAACGGACTGCACACCGGTGGCACCGTTCAGGACTGATTCAAGCGGCAGTGTAACAAACATTTCGACCTCTTCTGGAGCGAGGCCGGGCGCTTCAGTCAGAATGGTCAGTCGCGGGCGATTGAGATCGGGAAAGACATCGATCGGCATATGATAGAGAACGTAGCTACCATAAACGGTGATTGCCAAGGCTGCGATAATCGTCAGCAGGCGAAACCGTAGTGAGTAGCGAATGATCAGATTCAGCATTGGCGTGCTTTCGTACGGTCAAATCTGCAAGGAGATGATTCTGCTAGTGACTGTGGCCGGCGTGAGGATCCACCGGTCCGCTGGATTTGTTCGTCAATGCCAGCAATAGCTGCTGTGCACCATGCGTGACGACTCGCTGTTTGACGCGTAGTGAATTATCGTTGGCAATGACAGCGACATGCTGGTCCTTGTACTCGATATGCACCGCCTGACGATCAAAGTGGTCGCCGTTGTCGATGAACACATAACTTTCGGCACCGGCCTGCGCCACAGCACCAATTGGCAGGACGATACGCTTGGACGGTTTTTCAATAGGAACTTGCAGCGACATGCGCTGCCCCGGCTTGAACTCCCAATCGACAAAGCGTGTCTTTTCCTTCTGTCCCGTATCGCCCGTGATGCGATTTGGCAATCGCACATAAAAATGAATCGTGCGATTGGTAGCATCTACGGTGCCAGCCAGATACAAAAGTGAAAGGTCTTTGATACTACGCGGCTTCGACGAGTCGGTGTCGACGATTGCCGTGACCTTGACCTGCTGCTCGATTGCGCGCGAAATCTCCGCGAGATCCTTTTCAAACGCGCTCCCTTCAATCAGCAGTTGAGAATGGTCCGCCAGCAGTGCCAGATTGTCGCCGGCGGTGACGTGCTGTCCTTGCTCGACCATCAGTGCTTGCACCTGATAGATCGTCGGCGGGATCTCGACGACTTTTGCAGGATCCGCAGCCTTTTCAGCAGTATCGCTGCTTGCTTTGTCGCTCTTTGAGGTATCCTCTTTCTCAGCAGGAACTCGCACCTCCAGAATACTCAGCAGTTTTCGGTCAGCAACAATCTGATCGACCTGCTGTTCGGACAGCCCGTGCAATTGCAGTGCCTGCCGTTGTGCCCGTAAGACAGCCTCGGTTTTTTGTTTCTCGTACTGACGTTCTAACAGCGTTTTGCCGGCAATCGCACCACTGGCCGAAACGACCTCCAATCGTTTAACCTCACGATTGATGACATCCAACTCTTCGATCGTCTTTAGGAAATCTCCTTGAGACTGCACCAATTCTTCATGAGTCAGACGGACCTCGAACAGCAGATCTCCGGAAACGACTGCCTCACCGGCCAAGGCATAAATCCTGGTGATGACACCTGTCAGTGGTGCCGTAATTGCCAGTTGCGATCGGCCGGGCTGCTCGACCACCATGCCAGGGATGGTAATTTTCCGATCGAAATCCTGAAGCACCACCGGTTCGACCTTCAAACCCATTGTGCTGCGCGCCTGTTTGCTCAGCGTGATCGAGTTTTCTTCGCTGTGTCCTGGATGATCGTGCGAATGCTTGTCGTCTGCATGCGAGTGACCGGCGTCATGCTTGGAATGATCGTGCCCATCATTGGCAGAATGGACGTGATCATCGTCGCTGTGCGCGGCTGTAAGGTTTGGGTTCTGCCCCTCAGTAAGCCAATCTTGCAGCGGGGCGAGCCACTGCGCTTGCCAGGCAATTGCTGCCGCGGCCAGCAGTACCAGGACCAGAATTGTGATCGTGCGAATATTGATCCAGCCGTGGCGTATAGCTTGCGTAGACATAAAAAGATTCCTAGAGCAGATCCGAACAGAGCAAGTCAGTACGAAAGACCGTGCGAACTAATACAGGGTCCAGAAGTCCGAGCAGTTCCTGCGCAACAATTCAACAATTGAGCTAACTGGAACACTTTTCGTTGGCATGGCCCACCGAAAACAGTATTCCAACTGTTACGAGCGCAGTGTCAGATCAACAGAACGCGGTTGCTAAGATGCAACGGTGGCGCCAGGCAGCACATTGAATGCAAATGCCTTTGCGGCCAAGAAGGTGCCCCTTCGACTTGTTCAGTTGTCGGAATCAAATACAAGGCAGCCCATCCTTGCCAATCCAAGTCCAGACTTAGAACGGACTCACGGTCAAGCACAACCACGCAACGGTCTGAGGCGCAACCATGATCTCGCTCATGGTCGCATGGTGTATTGGGGTGATGCGAGTCAACGAGCACGCTAGACCCACCACAACAAGTGGAAGCAATCGGTTGGATGCAGCCGCCAGAAGTATGCTGATGGTGCGATTCACTGCATGTTGACTTGTCTTCAGACTCTGATGCTGCAACCGACTGCACTGCTCCAAGTCCAGCCAGGCAATGCCGATCAGTATGCTGGTGATGGGCGCAACACCCCACCAGCATATGAAAAAGCAGGCTAGCAACGGTTACAGCGGCGGTCATACCAAGTACGCCAGAATGTGCCGGGGATTTGATACTCATGTATTATCGTGCCCGAATGATATTCCAGCAAGCTGACTATGGGTAGATTGGCGACAAGATCTTCGGTGGTCAGTTCAGCTATTTGCAGTGCGGGGGGCTTTTTCAGACTAATTTTGCTCATTTTTAGATCGTTTCGTTGGATCGCCGCCAGCCAGGTCAATTTGTGGGAAAGGTCGCGTTCAGGGTGATCCCTTGGACTATTCAGAACATTCGATATATCCCACGCGTTCGTTTGCCGATACCGCAAATTTTGACCTAAATTTGAGCAGACTCGCTTACAGTTCGGCAGGCTGCGCAAGCGTTTTGGAGATGTACGATCGGCTCCAATCGATCGTCAGTGCGGTTTCTCAATCGAAAAGCAAGACCATGTGGAAAGTCTATAACGACGCGGTAGCCTGGCTGTTCAGATTGGATTCGCAGGAATGGTTTATGGCGATGTGCGTAGCACTCGTTATTGGATATCTAGCCTTGCGCGGTTTTGGTTCGCGATCGAGCTATTAGTCTGTTTTATCGCGACGGAACTACTCAAAAACGCGAAACAAGCAGACCTGCCCGCACAATCGATACGTTCGGTGGCATTCGCAGCGATTTACCACAGTCACTTATTTGCGTCCTATATTTTTTGTGTTTGGGGTCATAAAACTTTGACGTGCGAGAGGAGTTCTTTGTGCTCGGAATCGAATTACTTGCACAAACAGTTTGGACGCAGATGAGTCTGCCCACAACGGTGGCTCTGGCCGCGGTTGCAGTGATCGGTTACCTGGTCGGGCGTCGTCAGAAGCAATTGCCTGTCAACGCCGCAGAGGCTTCGGCGCGCAGGGAACTGAAGCGCGCGCAAGCTGTTGCCAAAGAATTAGAACGAATTGCCGACAGCGTTCGGCGGAATCTAGCCAACCATCACGCCAGCGTCGTCAGGTTCAAGGAACAGGTCTTCTCGTTGGGCAATGAGAAGCGCGAAGCGGCCTGGCAGGATTTGTGTCGGGAGGCCGAATCCATGATCCGACCTACTTCCAAGTTGGCATCGCAACTAGCCAGCGCCTACGATGAGATCCGACAACAGACCGGCTGCCTGATGTCGTTCACAGAAGTCCGCACCGATCCCCTGACCGGAGTCAGCAATCGCCGCGCTTTGGATGAAACACTTGTATCGCTGTTTGCATTGATGGCGCGGTATGACACGCCGTTCTCGATTGCAATCCTGGATATCGATCACTTCAAAAAACTGAACGACGAGCAAGGGCATCTCTACGGTGACACCATGCTCACTGCCGTTGCCAAACAGCTCGATGAATGTGTTCGTGACACCGATATCGTCACCCGGTACGGCGGCGAAGAATTTGTCATCGTCATGCCGCAGACATTGCTGAGTGGAGCATGCATCTTTGCGGATCGACTGCGCGAACGAATCGACGAAGCGCTGCCACTGACGATCAGCGGTGGTGTCGCCTGCGCCACCAAGGATGACACGGCTCAATCCATTCTAGCGCGCGCCGATGCGGCGCTGTATGGAGCCAAAGCGGCTGGCCGAAACCGAATCTTTGAACATTCGGGAACGGACATCAATAGCTATGACGCCCCTGCCGCTGCAGTGTCAGAGGCCAATGAAGTGGCGGAAACGGCCAAAACGTTGGTGATGTTTCCAATCGAAGCCGTCTGATCTTGTAATTGTGGCACACCCGTGGCCATTAAGTGCAGATCTATCTACTGCAAACCTCGACTAACGGTACTGTGGCATCGTGCCGCCGACCGTTGTACCGCTCGCCGGGGCAGTCGTTTGAGTTGGGTAGCCCGAGTATCCAGACGGTGAGCTAGGGCTGGTATAGTTCTGATAGCCGCCATTGGCACCCGTGTAAGGCGAACTTGGATAGCCGCTGACTGGCGGCTGACCATAAGCCGGGTAGTTCAAGTTCGCCTCGTAGTTGGCAGGTGCGACGGACGACGTTGTGCCGCTCTGCGCTCTGTTGCACCGGCAGGGATCGCAGTCCCTCGGTAGTCCGAGGTGCCCCCAGCGCGATAGTTAGTGTCTGGCCGTGTCGCTGTTCCACCGGTTGGAGTCGAGTTGTAGCTTGGCAAGCTTCCACTGCCCCCTGTCGGAGCACCGGCGTACATTCCCGAGGTATCCACCGCCGGTGCAACTGTGCCCGTTGTACCGTAGTTCGGTTGACTGTACTGATACGGTGCCGTTGTGCCGCCGGCCATGGTCCCTGCCCCATACACCGGCGATGGAGTGCTTGCGCCATAAGGACTGCCAGTACCATACGAAGCAGGAACAGCGGTTCCACTTCCTGACGTAGGCCCGCTCACGGCAGGAGCGATGTAGGAACCAGTGCTGCCGGTAGCGCCACCGTACCCCGGCGCACCTGTGGCATAATTCGGCGTGGCGGTTGGGCCGGCACCGTATCCACTGCTGGTCGCAG
>JAWXCH010000579.1:0-8411 GCA_034440595.1 Planctomycetota bacterium
AGCCAGGCCTTGCCACCTTCCAAGCAGCTTGAAAAGCGTCCGACGTTACGCGGCAAGCACGTCTTGGTGGTCGACGCCGACGAAGGTGTCCGCAACAATGCCCACGCCTTGCTCGAACGATACGGCTGCATCGTCGAAACCGCACACGATGGCGGCGAAGCAATCTTCATGGTCCGCAACATGCTGGGCGAAGATGGCTACGACGCGATCCTGGCCGACATTCGTCTGCCGGATATGACCGGGCACGAGTTCATGCTAAAGCTCAAAGAACTCCTAGAACATGTGCCGCTGATCCTGCTGGCCGACTATGGGTACGATCCCGGACACAATCTGGTCAAGTGCTCTCAATCTGGTCTGCCAAAGAACTGGGTGCTCTGCAAGCCGTTCCGCTTGGATCAATTGCTCGAAACGGTCGAGCGCGTAATCGGTGCCTCGCCATCGCGTGTCCAGCAGACGACCTGATACGCTGGCTGGCCGATGCTCATCTTTCTCGCCCTGATCATACTTGCGTTGGCCATGTTTGGACATGCCTCGCTGTTGATCGGCTGGGTCAACCGCATTCATTCCACCGGTCTGCGGCGCTGGCTAGTGAAGTCCCTTTCGTTGCCCCTGCTGCCACTCGTTCCGCTGGCTCCACTGCTGTTGCTGACTTGGAACGATCTTACATCGTCACTGCGAATACTGCTGTCCGATACTCCGACCAGCTCTTCGTTATCGCTTGAGTCACTCGCAGAACTCTCATTCTGGACGACCACTTTCGGTCCAACTCCGCTGCGTAGCATCGCGGTCCTCTATGTGCTGTTTTGCGCCGTGGTGGCTATCCCAATTCTTGGATTCACTGTCTACCATCGGCGGCGCAAGCGCCTGCCCAAGTGCGTCGTCTACTCGCGCCACATCGACTGCGACACCGTGGCCGCCATAGGACACGTCCCTGCTGCCGGTCGGCTAGCACAGTGGGTGACCGCAATTCCAGGCAACCAGATATTCCGACTGCGATTGGAAGAGCGGCACATTCGCTGCCCGCGACTGTCAACCGAGCTGGACGGGCTGTCCATCGTACAGATCACCGACTTACACATGACCGGGCGTGTCACGCCAGATTATTTTCACCAGGTCGTGCGGCAAGCCAACGCCTGGCAGCCAGATATTATTGCGATCACAGGGGATCTTGTAGATGAGGCAGAGTGCACAGAGCCTCTACTGGAGATTTTCGCCGGGCTGCGTGCGCCCCACGGAATTTACTTTGTATTGGGCAACCACGACTTTCGCTGCGGCGACTTGCCACGCTTTCGGCAACAATTGGAACAGGCGGGCCTGATCGACCTCGGCGGAAAGTGCCACCACCTGTCCATCAAGAACTGCGACATCCTTCTGGCCGGCAACGAGCTGCCTTGGCTGCCCCCTGCCGCCGACATGAGCGCCCTGCCCGCGCGACCGGATCAACTGCGCGTGCTCCTGTCACATTCCCCCGACCAGTTTCGCTGGGCACAGCAGCACCGGTTCGATCTCATGCTGGCCGGCCACACGCACGGCGGGCAGATTTGCTTTCCATTGATCGGCCCGACGCTTTGCCCAAGCTGGTACGGCACCCGCTATGCCGAGGGGGACTTTGCTGCCGGTGGCACGTACATGCACGTTAGTCGCGGCGTTTCGGGAGAATTGCCTCTACGGTGGAACTGTCCGCCAGAACTGAGTAAGATCGTGTTGCGAGCAGGATCATGAGCATCGACTTTTCAGTGTGCCACTGGCTCTGCCAGTGCTGAGAAACTGTCGTGCTTTCAAGCGATTCACACTGGCAAAGCCCATTGGCACACAACCAATTTCCCTCCACCTCCGTCCGCTTTACATGCTCCTGGCACAGCAACACTACTGGCCGACACCGATCGACTTATTGACGATCGCACTGTTTGCGGTTGGCCTGCTGCTCGTTGTCGTTTTCGGCTTCACCTTCATGGCGCTGGACGTGCGGCGCTGGATGCGCTCGTTTCGTCGGGGGCTGGTTATTGTGACCAACTACCTGCCCGGCATTCCACGCTGGGCCAGAACGCAAACTCCGCGCTGCCTGATCGCACTTGGCCTGCGGTTACCTTGCAAGGAGTTCGATGTGCTGCGCGCCTATCGGGAAAAAGTAAAGAAGCTGCACCCCGACCGAGGCGGCGACAACACGCGGTTCTTGCGCCTGCAAGAAAACTTTGAGCAGGCACTGGCATTTGTGCGTCAAGAAGCCAGTGCTGCGGAGAATGAACAAAGTAGTCAGTCTGGCACAGGCTAGAAAAAAGCGGCCTCTCAATCCATGATCGAGAGGCCGCAATATTTCACAGATGCTCATCCGTGTTGAACTTAATCTTAGACTAGGCAGCCAGCTTGCGACGGCGGATTGCCATCGCAACACCACCGGCAACGGCGATGCCTGCCAATGCAATGCTGGTCGGTTCTGGAACTGGTTGAAAATAACCAGGATTTCCGGTTGCACCACCGATGCCAGTAACCCAGCCGTTGGGTGGCAGAACCCCACTCAAGTCGTAAACGCCGCCACCAGCCATCAGGTCGGTAAATTCCCAGTTTGTGGCGTGCGTGTTGGTACCGAGTGCTCCCAGAATCTTAGGCACAGCGGCACGCTCTTGTGTACGAGGGTAAACGCTCGAGCCAAATGTCAATCGATCCATAAGGGCATTGCTACCATCGTAGATATTGATCTCGTCCCCGTTGCCGATACCTTGGTTGCTACCGCCAGCTACTTTGATTGTACCTGGCAATCCCCAAGTCGTGCGAAAATCGGCAGCCGCCGCTTCAGTGATCAAGACCGTTTCGCCAGGAGCGACGATACCGAACCCGGACAAGCTAAACGAACCAGGTGTATTGGTGTTATCGTCATAGCTCCAGCCGGTCATGTCAATCGGAGCACCACCAGTGTTGGTCAACTCAATAAACTCACCGCCGGCATTGTCGCCGCGATACATGAACTCGGTGATGAACATCGCGGCATTGGCGGCGACGGACGAGAATCCGGCAACCACAAAAGCCAGCAAACAAACCGCAAACTGATTCCAACGCATTTTCTTTTCTCCTCAGGGTAAATATTCGCGAAGCGACACAGTGCATCTCTTCTGTGTGATAGCAAAGAATCTATCCCGCGAGTGTGAGGAGAAGATGGGAGGATCATGGCGATTACGCAAGAGTTTTGTTAGGACCGCGTAAGCAGCCACCTTTGGCATGGGTATTTCATGAAGTTTTTGCGTGAAAATGGACCAAAATCGAACATTCGATTCCGCAATTTTGTCAGCCGGCCGGACGTGCGGATTAGAGAAAATGCGGCCTCTCGAACTGCTTCAGAAATCGAGAGGCCGCCACAAAATCACAGATGCCCATCTCAGGTGGTCACCACTGTAGAACGGCAGCATCAACTATGCCGCGAACTTACGGCGACGGGCTATCAAGGCGAGACCACCAATCGCGCCAATTGCAAACAATGCCAGGCTAGTCGGCTCCGGGACGGCGCTGACCAAGGGGGTTCCTTTTCCCCAGCTACCAAGGACCAGATTAAGATCGTCCTGACCAACAAAACCGTCGTCGCTCGGATCCCCTTGCAGCGGATCGCCAGAGGGTACGCTATCTCCCCAGTTGCTCAGAATTAGATTGAGATCGTCCTGCCCAACAAATCCATCGCCGTTCAAGTCCGCCGGATCGGCGGCCAGGACGCCGATCAACTGTGCATCAAATCTCAGATCACTGTCCGCCAGAGACGAAGTATGCACCTCGATGGCCAGCGTGTTCGTGCCACCGAGCAAGAAGTTCGGATCAATCAAGAACGTCCGCCACGTGTTCTGCAAGCTATCCGCCACGGGTGTGAGTGCCAGGTCATTGTCCACAGCACCAGCTCCGAGACTAAAGCGAGTGATTTCGTTGCCATTGAGAAATACTGCTGCGCCGTCATCGACCAGCAGCTTCAGGGTGAGTTCGCTGGCCAACATGATCGGGTCGATTTCAAACGTCTTGCGAAACTCGTAAGAGGCAGCCTTGCTGGCTGGGTTTCCACCAAACGACAGGATCGTTTGTTCATTCCCCTGACCAAAGCCAAATGGTCCGCTGCCGCTGGCCCAGCTTCCGTCGTTGGCACCCGGCTGATTCCAATCGACCGATCGAACTGCATTACCGTCTAAGTATTTCCAATCCGACGCGGCAGCAACGAGGGTCGTTGGAATGACCGGGCCATCATTGCTCGTGCGGGCGTAATGATAAAGTATCGGCCCATCGAATGGTCCCCCTGGCGGGCCACGCTGCTCACTAATGGTGTAGAAATTGTTGCCATAGGCGTCAAAGGCAATGGCTTCGGCGTTCGGTTCGACACTCGTTGGATGGACTGAAAACGTTTCATATGGAGGGGGACCAACATTGAGTGCTTGCGTCACAGTCTGTCCCGGCGCACGATGAAACATGTATCCGGTACCGGTTTGATTACGGACAAGAATTTCATTACCACTGGGAGAGATGGAAGCGCCGTTGGCCTGCGGAATCGCCAGCGTCGCAATCTGAGTCATGGCCTGCGTGCCGACAGCACCAAACTGCGACTGCGTAGCACGGAAAAATTTCGCCCCGGCACTCCCAGTGTTTTCCTTAGATCCCAGGTACAAATCACCATCCACTGGATCAATAAACATCGATTCCACATCGGGAGCGGCAATGCTGAATACCTGGTCCTGAGCACCAGGGACAGTTTTGGTGAGTGGGCTTGGTGCCTGCTGCGCGGCATAGACGCTTGGCTCCGGAATGCGTGTTACGCGAACGTTGCCACCGCTCGCCGAATTGGTCACGTAGAGGTAATCCACCCCCGGTTCGGGACCTGCGCCAATGGAGATGTCTTCCCAGTCGGTATTGGTCGCACCGGTCAGGCTGTATGTGCCAAGCAGTTGCCCGGTCGTGCTGAGCGCGAAAAGGATGGGACCGCCGTCGTCGTTATGTGTCCACAGGACGTTGGCGTTGCTTCTGCTGGCGACCAGGCCCGAGGCCTCGTCGATAGCCGGGGCGGTGACGGTGCCGGCAATTGCTGGAGGATAGGTGAAGGTGGCGGCACTGGCAGCGTTTGCCGTGCTGTAAATGAAAATAACTAACAAGACCCCCCTACAGAATCGCTGCGGCACTATTGAGTTCCTTTGTCCAACGAAACAGAAGCGAATCGACAAGCGACTCTGACTGACATGCTCCCCGCACTTAGACAGAAAATAGAGTCCGCGGCAGAAACGATTACAAGTTAGTTTTGTGTGAGGGAAGAGTCGATCCACACCACACGTCGCGATTTTGAAGAATGATTTGGACCAGAAATTGAAAAAACTCCCTCTCAGGCGTGGGTCCACACGCCCAAGAGGGAGTATCAGCGAGATTGATTACTAACTAAGCCCTGAGGCGACGATTCGCAAACGCAAACGCACCTGCACCAACGATCAGGAGCAGGATGCTGCCGGGCTCAGGCACGGCCCCAGGGGAACCAATGCTAGTGCTCTCATTCACCGCAGCAAAGGCTCCATTGACGCCGATCGCGCTCAGTGTCGAGATCGCAGCATTATTTAGGCCGGCGGCATTGTCGAATGTCATTGGTCCGCTATTACCCCCAAAGGTCACGCTAGCTTCCGGCCCGTTGCTCCCGTTGAAGATATTGACGCCATCTCCCGATGTACTCAATCCAATGCCACTCCCAGAGTAAAGACCGATCTGCAGACCTACGGGAGGGTTGGCACCAAACCACAGCGTTTTGAAGTCCGACACTAACATCGGGTCCGAGCCTTCAATAAATACCACTGATTCACCTGGGGCAACAAGAGTGATACCGGTGAGCGGTGCGATTCCGGGTGTGGCCGATCCATCGTCCATTGACCAGCCACTAATGTCAATTGCGCTGCCAGTGCTATTTGTGAGTTCAAACCAATCCGATCCGATAAATGAATTACCACTACTCCACGGCGACACCTCGGAAATGAAGATGCCGGCCGCGTTAGCCGAGCTGGCTAGTCCAAAAATAACGCAAACGGAGAGAACCGCAGACAGTATCGTTCTTCCATTTCGGCGCTCATGGGCAAATTGCATTAGCGAACCGGCCTTGCGACGACGGATCATCATGGCCACGCCACCCATCGCACCAATTGCGGCCAGGGCGATGCTGGTTGGTTCGGGCACTGGCTGAAAGTAACCAGGATTACCGGTTACTCCGCTGGTATTGCTGACCCAGCCGTTGGGTGCTTGCACTGCGCTCAGGTTATATGGACCACCACCTGGGACGGTATCGGCGAAGTCCCACAGGCTGACATCGTTGGCACCCAGTGCGGCCAAGGTTGTCGGCACACCCGAGCGGTTCAGTGTCCGCGGGATCGAACCGTAGGTCAGTTGATCGGCCAACGCGTTGCTGCCATCGTACAGGTTGATTTCATCCCCGTTGCCAATGTTGCTGCTGTAACCGCCGAGGATCTTGGTCGATAGTGGCAATCCCCACGCAGTGCGGAAGGTGGCCGCGGACGTTTCGGTGATCACTACCGATTCGCTGGGAGCGACAATTCCAAACCCGGAGAGGCTGAACGTGCCTGGAATCTGACTGTCGTCGTCGTAGCTCCAGCCAGTCATGTCGACTGGCGTGGCACCAGTATTAGTGAATTCGATGTATTCACCAGGCGATCCGCTGTACATCCACTCGGTGATGTGCATCGCGGCCTTGGCCTCGACTGCGGAAAACGCCACGGCAACAATCGCTGCCAAAACAAAAAACTTCTTCATGGTAACTTTTCCTTTTAAGAAAGAATAACAATGGAAACCATTCCACATCGCATGCACCCTGCAATGCGATGACTGAGGCCGGCAAAATGCCGGCGACTCAAACTTCCCTGTGACTTGACAAGTTGTAGCCGTCGAATGTTTCCAGCGCGCTAGCAGCAGAAGAGTTCATCGCGTTTGTTTTGTGAGACGGGCGCGAGGATTGTGTGATGTGGTATTTCGAAAGATGCGATCGAGCCAACGAGAAACGATGACGAGTGGATGCGGCATTGTGCTGAACCCGAAATGAAAATGGCCGCGGTCAGCATTCTTGCTGACCGCGGCCATCGAGTGTCACTAGTCCCGATCACTATTTTCTATCACTGGCCATTATCGCTTGCGGCGGTAGACCAGCAATCCCATCGAGGCTGCACCGATTGCGGCCAGCGCCAGCGAAGCCGGTTCGGGCACCACAGTCGCCGCAGAAATGGTTACCATATCAAGGCGATAATTGCCGGCAGTTCCATTGTATGGACCTACCAATGGATCTGCATCTGCACGTTGAAAAGCAGCGTTGGCAGCGTAGGATCCACCAGCGTCGGAGAAAGCGACTGGCGAAAATGCCGAGACAACCTTGAATCCAAAGTTGGGATTGTTGTCGACCGCTAGAATCGAAGACAGATCGCGCGACAAACCATTGGCCCAATTGTCGTTGGTGGAGTTGAAGTCGAACAGCGATCCAAACGGGGTGAAGGTGGTGCCGTCAGTGGTGTACATAAACTGTGCATACCGTGGCGATCCATCGGTTGCATTGATGTCCAACGTCACAGAAATGCCTGAAAATCCCGCAGTGGAAGCGGTAAATTGCGCTCCCGATAGCAGGGAGGTGGTGCCCGACCAACCATTCGAAACCGAGCCACGAACTCGCCACGAAAGGTCGGGGGAGATCGCAGGATCCGATGAGCCGATCCCACTCGTCGCAGTTGGAAAATCTCCGTTATGCGCGTTGGAATTCATCCCTACCATCGATGCCACTCCAATGCCAGTAGACGGCACAGGACTGTTGTTGGTGCCAGGGGAGTTGACATTGAAATTCCATTGGGTGACGACGGCGGCACTCCCCGACTGGGCGAGTGAGCAAGTCACTAGTGCTCCAAGAAAGAGCTTGGCACACAGCCGTCGGCCGTTACGAATGGAGCCGCTACGAATGGAATTGCGTAAATAGTTCAGCGACGCGAGCATTTGTAGGTCCACTTTAGAGAATTGTAAATCAGCAACGCGCGGGGTGCGCATTGACGATGGCATGCTACCGGAGAATTGTGAGCATCCCGTTTGCGCGAAATCAGTTCGGTATGTGATTCACGTGAGCGATTCCACTTGGTGTCGGGATGCGGCACTTCCGATTAGATGAATCGCTGTCTTCCAGAGTGTTCGCGGCTGCTTTACTTGATCTTCACTGCCACGCTGGTCGGCCGTGATCGGTGCGTGCTCCGGTTTCACTTGCTCACACAATTTGCGCATGGAAATCGCGAGAGGCTAATCCGTTCACAACAAATGTGATCTATGTTGTGTGGCGTTGACGGCATCAAGCGATGCAAGTCTTTCCATTCACCAAGTTCTGGAGTTACACCTGATGAAATGCACACGACTGTGGACCAAAGTATTCTCACTCATAC
>JAWXCH010000580.1:0-4700 GCA_034440595.1 Planctomycetota bacterium
CATATGCGGAGCTCCGCATACCTGATATGCGGAGTTTATGAATATGCGGAGCCACGGGCCTAAGTGCCATGCTGGCCGACTTGTCAGGGGGTCTTCCACTGCGCATAATCCGCGGTCGGGCGACTCGTCGGCAGTCCGTACCTTCACCCCGCAGGCTGACGAAGCGGGAAGCGCGATCTACACTCCGCAACCGCATGTTACTTGGTGTTTGGGGGGAGGACAGCCACCTCGCCGTACAACGAGGTCGAAGCGAGGGCGTGCATGTCCGTCAGCGATAAGCCCAATAATATGCAGAGTCCCAAACCGCTGAAGTGCACGCCAAAGTGCTACATCAGCGCTGTCACTTTGCATATTCATAAACTCCGCATATCGCCCCTGCTCACCAAAAGTTGCCTACCCAAAGGAAGGTAGCGATTCTCGGAAATTCATGGGCACTCCCAGATCTGGTGACGCGCGCGGCCTCGCCGCGCGGATGACATTGGTGCTGCCCTGCTTGCTCAGCTACTTACACGCCTGCGGCGCGGATGATGAACTGCGTACCCGCCGCCGTGCCACGTGGCAAGATCTGTTTTCAGTGTGGTCAACTCTATCCGAGCAGAAGTGGTCAACTTTTCGTGAGCGCCGAGGAAACTATGCGTCGTCAGCCGCGCCACGCGTCAAACCGGAAAGTTGGCTGCGACCATGGGCAGGCCGACATTTCTGAGCATCGAAACCCGCAACCAGTAGATAGGCTATTTCAGAATTTCAGAGGGCGAAAACATTCTTGCAACACAACCAAGCTATCAGCTATCGGGAATCGAGACCCAGCTTTAACCCGAAGTGGCGGCTCGTGACACGACTGTTGGGTCTAGCCCCCACCGCCGTGATCAATTAGCAAGCGACTGAAAATGTCAACGCACCGCTCACACCGCTAACCCGTATGCACTGCCCCTCCCGAACCTCACCTTCAAGAATCATTCGGCCAATTGGTTCTTCCACGGTGGTTCGCACTGCGCGCTCCATGCTTCTGGCACCGAACTCTTCACTGTAACCATCAGTCATTAGCACCTTCTTGGCGCAGTCGACAAGCTCGACACGCACGCGCTGAGATGCGAGTCGAGAGTTCAATCTAACGACGATCCGATCGAGGATCTCCGAGATGGCGGATGGTCTGAGCGGTCGAAAGACGATCTCCTTTTGGATTCGATTCCTAATTTCCGGGCGCAGCAACGTTGCCACAGCATCGGTGTAGGGCTTTTCGTATTCCTGGCAATTAACACCCGCGTGCTCCGGTTCAAGCCTGGAGTTGACTTCGGTTTCATCCTTGGGAGGTGCCATAATACTTGTCAGTGCTACGTTCGCTGCAAATCCTATCGAGCGCTTTGGCGATGCCCGCCTAGCGTCACTACCCACATTTGAGGTCAGGACGATTACCGCCTCCTGGAAGCTGACTCGGCGGCCCCGAGAGTCAGTCAAGTATCCCTCATCGAACATCTGCAGAAAGAGATCGTAGACGTCAGGATGTGCTTTTTCAATCTCGTCGAAGAGGATGACCGAATACGGGCAACTGCGCACGCGGTTCGTTAAGTACCCTCCCTCGTCATGACCGATGTACCCGGGCGGCGAACCTATCAACTTCGCGATGGAATGCTTCTCGGCGAATTCGGACATGTCTATCTTAATTAGGTGTCTGTCGTCATCGAAAAGAATTTCCGCCAGAGCCTTCGCCAATTCGGTCTTGCCTACTCCCGTAGGCCCAAGGAACAGGAAGACACCAACTGGACGCCGATTGTCTCGGATGCCCGCTTTGGCCGCCCTGATGGCTTGGCCAACTGCTGCCAGAGCTTCTGGCTGGCCTACTATTCGAACCCCTAAGTCCTTTTCCATCCGGAGGAACATCTCACTTTGGGTAGCGCTCAGGCGGTGGATCGGCACTCTGCAGCGTTCCGAGATTACAGCCGCAATCTCATCAACTCCAACCTCCTGCGGACTCCTTAGTTTTTCTATCTTCGGATTAAAGGTGGACAACATGACGCGGGCGCATGCCTGATCCAGCACGTCGATCGCCTTATCAGGAAGGCGGAACTCTGGCAAGTACCGGACAGTCAGCTCGACTGCCTTTTCAATTGCGTTATGGGAGATACGTACATCGTGATGTTTTTCTAACCCTGGCCTAAGTCCCTCCAAAACCAAAAGCGCAGCAGCTGGCGACGGCTCTTCGATCCAAACCACTTGAAAGCGCCGTTCGAGCGCAGGATCAGTTTCGATGTGCTTGCGATACTCTTCGACAGTAGTCGCCCCGATACACCGCAAGGTTCCTCGAGCCAGAGCGGGTTTCAGAAGATTCGCAGCGTCCATGGTACTCGATGCTGCACCCGCCCCTAACAGCATGTGAATTTCGTCGATGAACAATACTATAGACTTGTCGTTCTCGCACCGCGAAATGAGGGCCTGCACTCGCTCTTCGAATTCACCTCGGTACTTCGTTCCCGATACCAGTGATCCCAGAGACAGTTCCACCAGACGCAACCCCTGCAGCGCCACCGGGACGTGGGGCTCCAACAATTGGACTGCGAGTCCCTCAACCACGGCAGTTTTGCCCACGCCGGCATCACCTACTAGGATTGGATTTCCCTTCTTCGCTTGAAGTAGGACTCTAGCGATTCTCTTGCTTTCTTCGTCACGCCCGATCGCCCGCGAAATACTACCCTCCCGAGCAAGCTGTGTCAAGTCCCGGCCGAATTGGGCGAGAATGTCCTTTGAGGTTAATTCGGATACTTGGCGCGGGTGGGAATAACGGTTTGGCGGGAGCGCGGAGATGACTCTTTCCCTCGTTGTATTTAGGTGGGAGAGGAGACGGTCCAAGAGAGGCGACGGAGTCCGCAAAATAACTCTCATGAACCCGGCAAGATCGATAACGCCGGCGTTCTGGGTCTCGACTTCTACAAACATCTGTCGGCACCTTGGCGTACGGTGCCCCGAAAATAATTCCCTTTGGGGGTGCTCATCGTGCCACAGCTCTCGCATTCGCCTTCGGGCCGAGATAACGTTCAGCCCGCCTCGATCCATGGCCCCGGTGAAGATTTCACTCTCCTGCCGAAGGTCGCGGATTTCGGCTTCGCCCATTTTAACCGGCCAGTCGCTGGCTCCCCAGGACTTTAGGCTTTCGACTCTGCACAATCCTAAGAACAGATGTTCGACATCAATCGACGCACTGCCGAGTTGTTCAGCTTCGCGCGCAGCCAGGCTGAAGGCTGCTGCTGCTGCTAGCGACAGATTTGACATAAACAGTATTGACTCCTCATTAACGAACGATTCAAATGGTCACGCACGTCACTGAAACCGCCATAGGGTGACATCTCGTTAATGGGGATCGACGCAACCAATGCAACCTGATCGAGATAAGTCAATCTCATCGACGCCGCTTCCATCGCTCACCTCTTACCTCGGAATTAGTAGAACCTGGCCAACCACAAGATCGTTTGGGCTGGATAACTTCTCACGGTTAGCCGCGTAGATTTTAGTCCACATTCGACTATCCCCATACTGCGACGCAGCCACAGTGCCGAGGTTGTCTCCTTGCCGGACCGAATATAAAACGGACTTCGCTTGTTGTGGGGCCACTACTCGAAGACCGACGACTACAGGAATCCGATCTCCCGCAGTGCGCTGAGCGATTTCTGAAACAAGCCTCTTGTGAATTTCGGTTGGGACGTCGCCTGAGATACTCAGGCGACCGCTCAATTGAGATACGTCGAAATTCAGCCCACTAAATAACGGTTCTCCGGCGAGCCGTTGTCTGAGTTGCGTGGCCACGCCGGCATGATCAACAGCGACAGAATGTTTGCTTTGTGTTAGTACACTGAGTGCCGGAAGCACTGACATGCCGAGCATAAACGCGATTGCCGACGATACTGCAAGGGGCATTCCAAACCACCGAGGCGTTTGTGGCTTCACGAACTCTCCGGGAGTCCTACGGCGGGTTAACTCTGTCTGCGCATCTTGCTTGCTCTTCGTCAACGACTCGTCGCCGGGTTCGATCTGGAGCGCTTTTGCATAGTAACGAAGTGCTTCTTCGTACATCGACTTCTTGAAATAGGTGTCGCCAAGCGATCTATATACTGCGCCCGATCTATCATCGAGTGAAGCCGCTGTCGAAAGGTATTCGATCGCGAAATCCAAGTGCCCGTCGTTTAAAGCCACGACGCCTTTGTCGTAGTAAACCTTTGGAATTCCCCTTACCCTATGCAATGGCGTTACATCAGCTCCGCAAACGGGGCACGATGTCTGGTCCTCCGAAATGTCTTTACCAAAACCACAAGTACAATCGATCATCCATGTCTCCCTCTGACCATTTGAAGCCTCACTGTTTTCACGAGTTCTGATAATCGTCCTTGATCCAGCTAATAACACACCAAACACTCAACACGACCCAAACCAACCCTAGGCTGGGCCCGAGCCACCATGGACTACCTTTGATCCCGTCGATAGTGAAGGGTATAAAGAGGAGGAAGAAGAGTGGACCATTAAAGACCTTGCCCACATTCTTTCCGAGACTCGACCAAAACTTAAAAGTAGTCTTACCACTGGACGGACTGGTTGTTCGGGATGACCTTTCGGACTCGAACACCGCCCCCCCTTCGATCTGAGCCATGACCTTTCGGATGTCCTTGAGGTTCTTGTGCGTTTGTTGGTTTGTGGGATCTAGTTGTACTGCTTCA
>JAWXCH010000581.1:0-5363 GCA_034440595.1 Planctomycetota bacterium
GGAGTAGAAGTTCTGACGCGCTCATTTAGCGGCAGTACATTTAAGCTGAAAGCTGAGATGACGGCGCAGCTTGACGCAGATAGAAAACCGGTCGGCTTGAAAGAGATCGACTATGCCGAAGCCAGTGCGGACGATGATCGAGTTGTCCATGGGCTGGTGACGCAGAGTTCCGAAAATATTCGTTACGTTGGCTTCGAGAACGTCGATGGAAAACTTACTCAGTATTATAGTTTTTCGGAGTTGATTGATGCAAATTCAGCTGATGCTGACTTGTATGCCGTGACCAAGCTCGCCTACGGTGATGGTGCCGCGATCGTCAAGATTTCTAACTCAGACGATGAGGATGGTACGTACACGGAGGGTTGGAGTGGGACGTCACTCAATGAGGACGGGTCTTCTTCACGGCTTGCTAAGGTGCAAGATAAGACCTCCGATTTGATGGACGATGAAGACGAAGATGAATTGGATCTTGAGCTTGAAGCTGCCCAGAAATTCGATTGCGACACCACGGCAGATATTTCTATGGAACTAGAGATGGCAGACTTTGCAGAGTGTCTCGAGGCCTATGAGATCGATCAGGAAGGCAGCGAGATGTGCACCGACATCGCGTACGACTAAAATTTTTAGGTTTTTTGGAATGACTTTCTGCTGGAGGAATAATGTCGTCTCGTTCAATTCTCGTGATCTGTGGGTTAGTGTTGCTGGGTGCTTGTAGTAAAGGCGAAGATGACGATAAGTCGGATAGGAAGAGTTACGACTTTTCAGCCGACTCGTCGGTAAGCCTTGCGGATGGCAACCTGGAATTAGATCTCGATCGAGCTGCGCTTACCGATAACGCCGAAGACACCTGCGATGGCCAGCCCAACTACGTTTGCACAGCACCCTCTGTCTTGACTGGTAAGTATTTCAGTGTCGGCCTGCTGATCCAAGCGGGTGGCGCTGGTATGCAGAGCTACCTGCTTGCTGATAATTGGCGAGACCTGGATGGCACCGCGGCGACGTACGACTTCGATGCGGCGGCACCGGTTGTTTCCGAGGGCGAGCTGACCTGCTGCGGCGGGGAAGGCGATCTTACGGGAGACAATGTATATTTCTCAGATGTGGCATACCTCTTTGGATACCTTGATGCGACCTTCAAGATTCCTTATACCAGTGCTCAGCTAGACACGGTCTCAGCAACCATGGAAGGCGAACACACGGTGCGCTTCGTGTTGGCTGATGATGTTCTTGAAGATTACGTAAGGGGTGATCTGCTCTACAAAGACATAGATGGTACCTTCAAATGGGTCGATCAAAACGGCAATTTCTCGGCGACAAGACCCAGTGATCCCATCACTATGGCAGACGATGTTGTGGATTATAAGAATCCTTTCTCAGAACTAGAAGACGCTGCAATACCGGTGCTCTATTCCGCGCTCAATGATTCCAGTGCCGGCGGCGTCAACGTGACATCGGAAGATGACCTTCAAGAGGCCGATCGTACATACAGCTTTGACTTTGATTCCACGGATTTGGTTGTGATTATGGAAGGCCAAGATGCATTGTCCGAGATTCAAACGATCGCAAATTTGCTGGCAGAACTGCATATCCAGGGCATGAAAAACGACGAGCTTGAATTTGGGAAGACCGGCAAATCAACGTTAACGGTCGAGTAATATCGTTCTGTCTCCGGACGCCATCGTCAGATTGTAAGTGAACCGCTCCGTTCCGCAATGCAGGAGAATTGGAACACCCAGCTGTGACCAAGTTTGCGCTCGGTAAATTGACTGAGCAGCAATTCCCGGATAAAGTTCTTGCAACTAAAATTTTCAACAGGGAGTTGTTGCATGAGAGTATGGGCGCTAGCATTTTATTTTTCCTTCCTATCCGGTTCTGTTTTTGCGGCAGATTTTACTTTTAAACTTAAAGAAATCAGAACCACGGGTGTGCAAACCGCGACGGCAGATATGCCGGTGACGATCAATGGTGTGAGCACGACTTTGAAACTAAACGGTAAACTGAGAGTAAAGGATGGCGAGAACGCCAGCGTTCAGGTTGGTCAGGAGTTCGATGCCGAAGTGGATATGCTGGAAGCTGTGAAGCAATACTGCGCAGCTCAGTATGCGCCACAAGGCAACTTGGTATTCGAAATGCCGAGACATCGTTTCTATGACTATGAACCTGTGGTCATACTGGGTGTTGCCGAAGTTGGGCATGGCCAGTTAGCAGCTCCAAAAGATGTTTTTTATACCTACTATCATAAAGGCAATAAGTACGAGCGCAGTCATTCCTGCGTTGAATAGGTAATCCTTCATCGTGAGGTCAGCCCGTGTCATCACGAGTTGACCTCACGATGCCAAATAATTCCGCCATTAATGTACCGCCGCGGTTTGCTTTTGAAACCATCGGCCATGCCTAAAAACTCGCCATAACAAGAAATTCCCCTGTAATATTTCCGGCTTACGCTTGTGCGCCGCAATGGCACATCGATTGCAAAAGTCGTCGCAGCATCCAAGAAGGACGCAAGACAACAAGGCAGTGCATAGGGCACTTCCGAAAAAACATTTTACTCTAGGGGAGACCACAAATGGACGACGAAGCTTCAAACTAGTTAGTTACTTTGGCGGGGGCGTTAGCCCCCGCATCTATTTGATCAGAGATTTGGGAGGAACCGGTTGTGACCTTGAGTGAAAAAAGATTTGTGCTGGCAAAATATGTTCGAGCAGGAATATCTGGTGACGTGTTGTGCTTTGGGTTTGGATCAATACAAACGAGGATTGAAGACCCCGATCTCCAGAGTAGTGTTCTTATGGCCGCCGATTTTCTTTTACAGCCACGCACCCTCGCCGAAGTTTTTTTCTTCCTCACCAACGACAAAGAAGTTCCGGCCTTGCTTGCCACTGAGGCCATCAATCTATTGCAGAGCGGCAATTACCTGATGGCGAGCGGTTCCTATGACCGCCATGATCGCTATAGCCGCCATGCTCTTTACTACGCATTAAATGGTGAAGACCCAGCTGATCTGCAGGAGAGCCTGCAGAAATCCCACGTCGCCGTAGTCGGCTGCGGTGGCATCGGTAATCAGGTTTCTGTCTCCCTGGCGACCGCGGGCATTGGCCGTCTGACACTTATCGATAACGATCAGATCGAGATCTCGAATCTGACGCGGCAGATTCTTTTTACCGAAAACGACCTCGGCAAATCCAAAACCGAAACCTTACGGAAGGCCTTGGCCCTTCGCGCCAGCGGCATTACGATCGATGCCATCGATACGAAACTTTTCACGGATCAAGACTTTGCCAAAATTCCCGATTGCGACCTTATTGTTCTCTCCGCGGACTCCCCCGGGATCACGCGCCGCGTTAATGATTACGCCATCGCGCGCGGTATTCCGTTTGTAAATGTAGGCTATGTTAACGACATCGCCATCTGGGGGCCTTTTGTTATTCCGGGAGAAACTGGTTGCTTGGCATGCCGGCAGCACAATGCTAAATCCGAAGCAGCTTCAGCTCTCAAGAACACTCTTCTCGGAAATATTAACGCCAACTACCAAGCGCCATCGATCGGGCCCATCAATATGCTGGCGTCAGCTCTGGCGTGTGTTGACATCATCAAATTTCTGGGCGGGTTTGGCGAAATCAAATCACTGAACAAGCGCGTTGGTTACTGGACTCATTCCGGATCGTTTGAATACCAAGACTATGCCCGTAATACCGAATGTCAGGTTTGCGGCTAATGCAAAGCACCACTCACAACAGTTTCTATTTGAGCTCGCTATCGGGAGCGTTGGTGAGTGTGCGCATGCTGATCGGGGCGATTCATTCACTTTATTTGTTGAATTCTGGCGTGAGCTTAGCGAACCTTGCCAGCCTGCAAATTGTTTTTTCAGTAACAGTTCTCTTCCTCGAAGTCCCGACGGGCTTAATTTCGGATTTCTTTGGCAGGAAGGGCAATATTTTGGCGGCTTGCGCCGCGTTGGCGCTGTTTTATGGGTGCAGCCTGTTTGCTCCGAATATGGTGGTGTTGAGTTTGGGCGAGTTTTTTTATGGACTTGGACTGAGCATGGTATCCGGTACCCTCGTCTCTTGGTTGGTGGATACCGTCCGGCGTGAATTTCCCAACGAACCGGGAAAAATGGCGCATTACGGATTTCTGAGTTCGGAAACGGCAGCCCTGGGCTCAGTTGTGGCGGGCATTATCGGCGCCGTCCTTTTTCGGTATTGGGGTGGGAGTGGCAGCGTCGTTTACTTGGTTGCCCTCGGTTCTATGCTCGTCCTTCTTGGCCTCTTCGCCATGATCCCGGACGTGCCCGCGGCCCATAAGGCTAAGGCTGTTAGAACTTACCTGCGCGAGGTTAAGGATACCGTCTCGGTGGTGGTAGCTAGCCGGGTTGGGATGATCTATCTTTTACTTTGCTCCTTAGTTGCGGCAGCCTGCCAACCGATCTTTCACTATTGGCAGCCTTATTTCATCCAGATCATCAACCGCTCGCCGGCGCTGGCGCCGTGGTCGCACGATCAGAGCCTGCTCTTAGGGGCGGTCTTCGCGATCTACTGCCTCTTTCGCTATGTGTTTAACCGTGTGGTTAGAAAAGTGCTGCTTTCGCGTTTCGCTGTCCTGCCACTTTTGGAATGCGTCTCACTGTTGGCGGCTCTTGCCTGCGCGGGGTTCTTTCTTTGTGGCACAGACTCACTTTTCACGTCGCTGGTGCTTTTCTGCACGGTTCAGGGCTGTCTTTGTCTCATAATGACTGGATCGCAAAATGAGTTTGTAAAACACCTTGAGACGTCGTCTATGGCGAGCACCCTTTCCGTCTATCAGATGCTAGGTCGGGTCACGGGCATTGGTATGTTGGGGCTTATTGCGTTGGTTGTGAACGACCATAACATGGGAATTATTTTTGCTGCGGTCTCTCTGTTCTTTCTATCTTGTGCACTGGTCTTTCGCCACTGGCGAACGGTAGAGCGGAAAGATAGTGAACTATATTCCACGATCACCTCACTTGGAGAAATGTCATGAGCCATGAAATTGAAGCGATTGAAAAAATGAGCTACCCGGATTTTGTAGCGTACCTTGGGCAAGTCAACACGCCGCCCGGTGCAAAATCGACCCTTCAGTATTGGATTCAAAATGCCGGCATCGGCGAAAAGTCACACCTGTTTGATCTCGCCTGTACCACGGGGTTTTCCTCGCGCACCATCGTCACGGAACGTGGTGGTCGGGCTTTAGGTATAGATATATCGAAGCCGGCCATTGACGTCGCCAACCGCACGGCAGCAAGTGTTGGGCTTGCCGAGAGATTGACGTATGTTCATGGGGATGCCTGCGCGATTCCAGCGGCGGACGGGGCCTTCACCCATATTCTTGGGGGCTGCAATTTTGCC
>JAWXCH010000582.1:0-19679 GCA_034440595.1 Planctomycetota bacterium
CTGCAATACCTAGCAGTTGATTGCCACCGGCTGGCAGGCCCGACTTCATCACTGCCGAAATCGCTACAAACAATGTCATAGCCAACAGCGGCATCAGCGACAGCACCAGCATCCCACTGCGGAGCGGGCCGCTACTGCCGCGCGCCTCACTCGATGCCGGCAGCAGCCGCAACGATTGCCCTAGCCGCGACAATGGATTGCGTGCCCAGAGGATCACCGAACCGAGCAATAGATAACCGCTAGACCACCAGCGCATGGCCGAGGCCACCGCGACATCTGGTTCGGCACGCCCCGATAGCAAGAACACTGCGGCGGACGCGGCCACCAAAACGCCGATCGCTTTCTCCAGGCGATACTCCCAACGTAAACTCCAGAGGAAGGCCCCGATCAACGCCGCCAGCAGAACCCAGGACTCCACGGCCAAGGCCTGCTGATGCGGCACCCCACGAAGTTCAAAATTTTCGGCGGGGGGCACATAGCGGACTGGTGTCATTTGGCCAACCGACGACTTATCCGTCTCGCTGGATTTAATTGCCACCGCAGGCAAGGCGTAAATCACAACCGGCTGCGATGATTCTGCACTGGCGTTGGCGGCAGGATCCGATTGCTTGCTAGTCGACGATTGGACGTTGATCTGTTTCAGACTTGATGCGACACGACGTTGCGGGGACAACTCTTGCGATAGTCCAGGGATAACACCATAGATACTGACCATCAGCAGCAATACCAACGACACCGCCAACAGCGCACCATCCAGTCGCGGGCGACACTCCTCCAGAAGCTGACCCGATCGAGCGACACCTTGCCGCAAATTGGTGCGGATAATATCGAGTTGCGAAATGCTAGGTTCGACCGGTGCGTGCGGTTGCAACGCTGATCGTCGACGCAGCGCGCTCACGATCATCCTCAACAGAATCCAGACGCTGGCGATCGCTACCAGTGTCAGGCCGATGTATTGCAGCGTTCGCGGCAAAATCCATGGGTACAGCGCCGTCGCAAACCACGGTTCGCTGGACCAGCGGGTTGCCATTCCCAGCACAATACCACCAACCAGGGCGTACTGTGCGGCAACTAGCAGGGCACGGCTATTCCACAGTGTGGCCAGCAAGAACCAAATAACGCACAGTGTGGCGCACACCAGGGCCGGTACGCCGATGTTCCCTTGCCAGATTAGCCCGGCCAGGATGATGGTGGCCACGACCGTGCCAACTTGTGCTGCCACACCATACGCCTGCGACAGACGATGCTCACGCGATGTGCGACCACATAGTTGCACTAGCACCGCCAACGTGCAGCAAACCCCAGAGTGTAAAAGTATCGCCGTGATCCAGGGAAACTCAAACCGGTCGGCATAGGTAAAGGCGACGACTTGCACCGAGGTGGCCAGCAGCAGTGCGATGGCGCCCCAGGCTGCGGCCACGGCAAACTTGTTGCGATGCGCGAGCAGGCTGACCGCCAGATACAGTACCGCCAGCGACAGATAAATCCAGACGGCACCAGAAGTGTCTTGGTAGACTGCGCCCCCAATCCAACTAGCCAACGCAAAGGCCAGCGCGCTATTGATCGCACCGACCGAACCGTAGGCAAGACCTTCGTTATGTTTGGAATTCCGTTGGAACCACCAACCGACCAAGAATAGCAGCAGGCTATTCACGGTGAGGATGACGGCGGTCGGCATACTTTGCAGTGCAGTTAATATCTCTGGCCCGGTGCTGTTCCAAGCGATTGAGCCATACGCCAGCAGCGCCACCAGCAAACTTCCCCACGACCAGCCGACAGCCAGTACCGCGTGTGCTTCGCGGAGCTTAGCCAGCCAGATTAAGAGAACCGTCGTGGCCAGTGTCAGCAGCAGTGCGGCCAACAACAGATCCACGCGCGGCCAGGCCAGAACATTGCCGGCCAGCATCACCAGTGTTGCCAGGATCGTTAACGCACTGCCACTGAGGCGAAACCAGTTCGACGCATCACCACCTTCTCGCTTCCAGATTTGTGCTCCACAGAGCAACGTCGGCAGCGCGAACACCACCAGCAGCGGTGCGATTGCTCGTAGCGAACCGACTATATCCCCAGATCGAAACAGCAGCAGGCCAAGCGGCATCAGCACGGCAAAGCTACTCAGTCCTAGCAGAATGAGCAACTGAGCGATGGTCTCTTCATCCAACACTGATTTCGCAAGTGCGCGCCAGTTCAGCCAAAAATTGCTCAGGACGTAGCCGACTAGTGGTAGTGACGCCAGCAGCCAGAGTTGGAATCCTTCGGCTCCTGGAAATCGCCGCGCCAGCAGTGTGAGTATCGACGACGCCATTACCGTCAATGTCAGCGCCAGCGAACCATGCGCTAGCAGGATCTGTCCCGCGACATAAATCAGTGCGGTGAAGATCAAACCCGAGACGACTTCTCCACCGATCGTTCGAGGGTCCCACACGGCTGCGTTCCGATCAAACGCCGCAATCGCCAGAAAGTTCAGCGGCACCAACAACGTGGCAATGATCAAAAGTCCACGGCTGGTGCTTTCCAGATTCCATTTTCGCTTGCTATAGATCCCCACGCCAAATAGCGCCGCCGTGACGCCGTTGAAGATAAAGAACTTCAAGAACGGGCGGTCGGCAATTTGTGCCCAGAAGCTGATGACCAGCGCGATCGAACAGCAAATGATGAGCAGCCCGCCGACGATTTCCCCCCAGCGGATGTTGCTCTGCTCCAGAAACACGCTCATGACCTCGGCCAGCGACCTGCGCGGCGGTCGCACGGCAGGAGGCGCGCTCTCCTGCGCGTGCCAAGCATCCGACCAGGCACCACTAGCAGCAGCCACGGACTCATGCTCTTTGCCTTTACGCGCATCGACGAAGCGACGCACTCGTTCGAAATCTTGCTGCGGCCCGGTCGGCTCCATGTGCCGCCGCGGGTCCAGTTCCACAATCTCGACGGGCACCAAATCATCGGCCGAGTTGGCCACATCTGCCAGAATAATCGCATCATCTGGGGCGGCTAGCTGGCGTTGCCCAGTGGCCAGTTGTTTAGCCGCCAGTTGTTCCGCAGCCAATTTTTCTGCGGCTGAGTTTTCAGTGGCCAGTCGTTCTCTAGCCGTTTCGATCGTACTGAGTAATGCCTGCCGGCTGCCTAAGTCGAGCAACCCGCGCTGTTCAAGCGAGGTGATCGTTTTCGCCAGCTCTGCCAGAATTTCGCGTTGGCGACCATGCACGCTCACGGAACTTGCCAAGCCACACTGCTGACAGCCGGCCAATCCAGAATGGGAATCCAGCGCCGCGCCACAGCGCAAGCAGCGCAGCTCGTCGGGTTGTACTCCCATCGTCGGGCTGGACAGCGATCGAACCAAACTAGGGTCGATCCAACCGCGCAAGGCCAATTGCTGAACCGATCGGTTCAGGGCATCTTGAATATCGCGCCGGCGCGCCGGATCGGTACCGCGAGTGCCCAGCCCGCACCCTTTGCAGCCGATCTCGCGATATTCAATCCGCTGACCGCAGCGTGGGCAGAAAAGTCCATCCGTACGGTCGCCGACTGCTGCAAACAGTTTTGTGAGCAATACCCAGATCCCGTGACCAACCAAGGTCACCAAGGATAATGCCAGCAGGAATAAAAAGAGCCGTTCAGTCACAAAGCGTCCTTCGGTCGAGTGCCACCATGCATATCTGATTCACTGGGTGTGAAATGCAGGTATCTGAATGCTTGTGCAAGAGCAGCCCGGTCACCTGTTGCATGGCAGAAAACGTCGAAAGAATACGCTGGACGTTTGCGTGCCCCACTTGCGTAAGTCGCTACTCCCTGGAATCCCTTTGCCCGGAAAATCCGCTAGCGGTCTAGTTTCCCCTTACTATATGTACCTTACCTGCGGGGAAAAAGATTCAGCAATCTTGCTCGGATTTAACAATTATTGCGAAAAACCGAGCCGTTTGTCTAATTCACGCCTCATCACTCTCGCGCAGGAACGCAGCCGTGCCGGGCTGCTGCGGGTTCTCAAATATCTGCTCTGGCGGGCCACTTTCCAAGACTCCCCCATCGGCAAAGACATGCACCGTGGTCGCCGCACGACGGGCAAAGCCCATCGCATGTGTCACCACAATCATCGTCTGCCCTTCCGCCGCCAGATCGACCAGGACTGATAGCACCTCGGCCGTCATGCGCGGATCCAAAGCACTAGTCGGTTCGTCGAATAGAATCGCGCGTGGATTCATGGCTAGCGCACGCGCGATCGCCACGCGCTGCTGCTGACCACCAGAGAGCCGATCGGGGCGTTGATCGAGCTTGTCCTTCAATCCGACCCGGTCAAGCAGTTTGGTGCCATGTGCGACTGCTTCGTCGCGCGATTGCTTCAATACTTGGATTGGCGCTTCAATCACATTCCCCAGGACCGACAGATGCGGAAATAGGTTGAACTGCTGAAAGACCATCCCCACCTGACGGCGGACTTGGAGCAGTGATTTTTGCACGGCATGGTCGTGCGCACCGCTTTGCAAAGTATGCTCACCAACGCGGATCGATCCTTCGTCAAACGTCTCCAGGCCGTTGATACAGCGCAAGAAAGTGCTCTTGCCACCCCCGGAGGGCCCGACGATCACGGCGACTTCGGCTTCCTTCACTGCCAGAGAAATTCCGCGCAGTACATGCAGCGAGCCGTGGCGTTTATGCAGGTTGGTTGTTTCAATCATGGGCGAGTATGGCTTGTTCGTTGTAAGAATGACCCTTTGTTCTCCGCAACGCTTTTCAGTTCACCGCAAAGAACGCCAAGAGCGCGAAGAAATCGCAGAGGAGGTACACGATCTCAACTCGCAGGTCTGATTGGGATTTGTAATCGGATGTTTGCAATGGGAAGCAGGAACCATCTTGCCTTTCTCTGCGCGTCACTTCGCGCTCTCCGCGACGTATGCGGTGAATAATGTGCGATGTTTCTCAGTTTTCTAGTGTATCGTCGCTTTGCCGGCCAGGTGTCGCTCGCTCCAACGTGCAAACAGCGACAACGGGTAACTCATCAGCATATACAACACTGCCGTCATGGCGGCCAGTTCGACAATTGCACCGGTACTGAGCGCCGAGATGGAATACTGTTTTGTCAGTTCGACCACCGTCACCACCGAGCAGACGCTGGTGTCTTTGAAGAGCGCGATAAAGTCATTCGTCACGGGCGGGATCACAATCCGGAATGCCTGCGGCAATAGGATCCGCCAGATCGCACGCGGCCGCGACATGCCGAGCGCCAGTGCAGCTTCCATTTGCCCACGGGGGATGGCCTGCAAACCGGCGCGGTAAATTTCAGCTTCATAGGCGGAGTAATTCAACGCCAGCCCGGTGATCGCTGCCACCAGCGCCGGAACATCCCAATCCAGGCCGAGCGAAATTAACAGCTTGGGCAATAAGAAAAAGATGGCATACAGTTGCAACATCAACGGGGTGCCACGAATCACTTCGACATACCACCCCAGCGGAATACCAACCCAGCGTGGTCCGTACAAACGCCCAATGGCAACCAGAATGCCAATCCCGATTGCCAGCGGCATGGAGACCACCGAGAGAAACACGGTCATGCCGGCCGCACGCAATAGCGTCGGCAGATTCTCGGACACGATCTCGCTAAAAGTCTGCCTCTCCGCTGCCACTACTTCGTTCGTATGCCGCAGAGCCATCATCTGCGCCTTGCCCGACATATCCCAGCGGTCATAGAGCGCCTCCAAACGGCCATCTTGAATGATCTTGGCCAGGGCTTCATTCAGCGCCGCTTGTAGTCCTGGTTCGTTCTTCTCAACAAGTGCCACATAGTATCCCTCTCCCACCGGCTTGCCGACAAATTTCAGTTGGGGAAAGCGATCAGCAAGGTAGAGGGCGATGCAGTCGTCCTGCAATGTAATGTCAAGGTTACCATCCCTGACTTTTTCCATTGCTTCTGCATTTCCCTCAAAGCCGGTGGTCACCACATTGCTCTCTTTTAGCGACTTCAGATAGGTCTCAGCCGCAGAACCAGCCAGCGCACCACCACTCAGCACGCGCCCTTCCTGCGGGGTGCGAATCTCCTCCACCGACATGATCGGGCTATCGCGCCGGGCCATGAACTGCAACGCGTACATGTAATACGGCCGCGTACAGAGAAAATCTCGCTGCCGTACCGAAGTCAGCTCAAAACCATTCAGTGCCACGTCAATACTGTTACCCAGCATCAATGGCAACTTGTCCCAATCCCCTTGCTTGAATTCGGCCTTCACCCCTAGCTCCGCCGCCAGCATCTCAGCTAGTTCGACCTCGAACCCAACCAGTTTCCCATTCTCAGTAAAAACGAACGGGGCACCTCCTGCCTGATCCGCTCCCCAGATGAGCGTGCCACGATGTTTGATCCGGTCGAGGGCGTTTTCGGCATGGGCAGGTGACACAGTAACTGTCGACAGAGCGACCAGCAGCGTCCCCACCAGCCAATAACATCGTACAGGAAGTCGAACGGGTAGCATGAATAAGCTCATGGGCCTTGGCATGGGTGAGCCACTTGCAGGACAGCGCGCACAATCGCGTAATCATCAAAAACTGGGTATGCCAGATCGTACCCGATTGGGCAAAAAAACACATTAGGGAGGCGTTTCAGCGGCGGAATTAAGTTGTTCTTTTCCCTCGTGGAGGGTATATCTAATGCTTGCAGCGATGCAACCGAATTCATCAAAAGCGTCGGCGAGGCGGTGAAGAGCGCCGCGGATGGAACCGGCGACATCGCGGGGGCACTCTTCAAAGGAATGACCAGTGCTCTGAGGGGCGTCCTGAAGATCCTCGTCTCCGTGACCGGGGCAAGCAAGTTCATTGCAAAGTTCAAGAATGCACGCCAGGCGCTGATCAAGAAGATTCGCGAGCTGGTGTTGGCACTGGTCAAGAAGCTGAAGAAACCGCTGGATAAGCTGTTTGGAAAACTCCGACCGGGGGATGAACCGATCACGCCGCCGGTGGAGGGCAAATTCAAGTCGGGTGAGGAATTCCAAGTCTATGTATCCAAGAAGGGAAAGATCATAGTCAGTTGGAACCCGAACAAAGACACCAAAGAAATAGGATCGGTAAAAGTTGCTCAAGATGTGCTGACTGCCGCAGAACAGCTCGCGCAGGGTGCCCAGCCCGGCGCGGCCAAGGCGACAACGAAGGTCCAAAAGGGCGTTCGGGAAGTTTCGCAAACCCTCTCCGGCGAGTACGTCTACTGCATCGAGTTTGAAAAGTACTTGGACCGAAAGCACACAATCGACATGACCGGTGCTCCGGCCGGGTCAAGGCCCAACGCTGCTGGGCATCCGAGGAATTCTGAATGGTTCTGGCGTCAAATGGGTAAGCAATTTGCCAGTTTATTTGACGAGGATAATCTAGAAAAACTTCCCAAACGCCCACTGGTAAATGTAACTTGGATAGCGGGCGTTAGTCAGCACGCTGCGTTTGTCGGTGATTTCTTGATTCATCATCATCTCGATCAAGGAAAGCTGGCATCCGGACTACCTCAAAGGTTTCACAATGATTGTACAGCAACAATTCACACTAGCTGAGGGTAACTCAATATGAAATGCGACGAATTTGTGGAAGGGCTGCGACTTGCTACACCATCCGAGGAATCGTTACGTGCTATCGGTCGCCGCCCCCTAACAATCGAGTCTTGGCGAAAATGCTATCGATGCGTTCCTCGCAATTCCACGCTGTCGATCCCGAAAAACATTGACGAACATGACCAACTTGTCAAGCTCATAGCGGGTTGGGATCTCAGTACGGTCGAAATTGGTCAGGTTTTATTTGCGACCGAACTCGAAAAAACGGAGTTTGGCGTACCGATCGGTAGACACGAGACTTGTCGCATTTTTTTGCCGGACGATGGAGGTCCATTGCTGGAACGCGAGTTTGGAATCGAAACACATGTTCTCTGCCAGGTAGCTGCGTCCTCGGAGAATTATCTCCATATGCTACACGAGTATGCCGTGTTTCTGGCTAAAGTGGCATTGAAAGAAAGCAGTTACGACGACATGGATGAATGCGAGCGAGTTGCAGCCCGGTGCATCGAACTAGCCGGCGGCGAAGAGTACACGAGCTTCTGCCGCGGCCTGTTTGGGATTTGACGGGGTGGCTGGATGTTAGCGCGGGTGTTTTGGACCAAGGCCACTTGGCATCTGGGCTGCCGAAAAAGTTTCACGACGACTGCACCGCCACCATTCATTCAAACCGAGGATAATAATCATGCAGCCACAGGAGTTCGCTGAAGGACTGCGTCGGGCCACTCCATCGCTGGAGAAAATGCGGGCTGCAGGTGAATCGCAATTTGCAATTGACTATTGGAGTAGAAAGTACCAGGCATTTCCACGCGATACTCCGCTTCGAATTCCAGCGGGTGTAAACAAAGATGACCCAGTCATATCGCTGATTTCAAATTGGGATTTGAGTCAGATAGAAGTTGGAGACTTCACTTTCTCTGCTGAGATTAAACGGTCACAGTATGGTGTGCTAGTCGGTCACGACGAATCAGCCCCCATCTATCTGTCGCCGAGCGACGGTTCGCTTATGGAGCGAGAACCTGGCATTGAGTCTCACATTCTTTGCCAAGTAGCGAAAAATTCGGGCGCGTATCTTGATGTCATGTACGAATACGCGACGTGTATAGCTCGACGAGTGTTAGAAAAGGATAATCCAAACGAGGAAGAGGAACGTGAGCGAGTAGCAGCCCGGTGCATCGAACTAGCCGGTGGCGAGGAGTACACCACCTTCTGCCGCGGCCTGTTTGGGATTTGACAGGTGGCTGGTATCCCGAAAGCCTCAACTACCTGCTCCTTTGCGAACCTTCGCGACCTCTGCGGTAAATTTGAAATACGCAGCTTCAAGCGTTGCGCTACTTAGCCACTTTGGGACTGCTCGTCTTCCCTACCGCCGTATAATCCTTTCCCGTGGCACTGCGTCGGCAGCTTGCTTGCCACGCGATCAACTCGGCTCGCATCGCCTGCACGATTTTAGGATTGGCTGCCGCTAGGTCATGCTGCTCCTTGGGGTCCGCCACGATATCAAAAAGCAACAACTGCCGGGTTTGCTTTTCCGCCGGTTCAAGCCGCTGGCTGCTCTTTCTTTTCTTTGACTTTGCCTGCTTTGACTTTCCCTTGGCCGAATCCGCCCGAACTCCATCTTCGTCCGGTTCGTCCCCTCCTCCATCGAGCAACGCCACCAGTTTATACCGATCGGCCAGCCAGACCGCCATGTTGCCATATTCAAAGCCGATACCTGCGCCGCGCTCGGTCACCTGGCCTTCGATCAACGGTCGCAGACTAATACCGTCCGTCGGGGCCGGGCCGGTCGACTTCACATCCAAATAATCCAGCACCGTGGGCAGAATGTCCGACGTGACGCAGGGAGTCTGCACAACACGTGGGTTGCGAATGACGCCTGGCCATTCGAGCAAACCGGGCACGCGGATTCCCCCTTCCCATAGATCACGCTTTCGCCCCTTGAGTGGTCCTGCCGAACCGGGCGCATCGCTGCCCCCCTCCGGGCCGTTGTCACTGCAAAACCACAGGATGGTGTTGTCGGCGACCTGCAAATCGCGCAGCTCTTTTCGCAGGCGGCCGACCTGTTCGTCCATCGCCGTCAGGCAGCCATAATATTCCTGCTCAATTTTGCTGCGGTCGGCATAGAGCTTTTTATAGGCTGCACCGGCACGCACGGGCTTATGTGGCGCGTGAAACCAGATGACCGCCAGAAACGGTTGCTTGCTTTCGGTCGCCTGGCGAATGAATGGAATCGCACGATCCATCGTGACCCGCGAAACATCTCCCTCCAGATTCTCAGTGGCGAACTTGCCGGGCCCGGTCCAGAATTTTGTCGCAAACGGCTGTTTCTCCATCGGGTTCCAGGTCGGCACGGACTGCTCGGTGGAGAACGTGTGATCAAATCCATGTAGCCAGGGGGGAGCAAAGGCCCGCTTGTCCCGTCCTCCGCGGCGGCCATCCTGCACGTCATTGGTGAGTGTGCCGAGATGCCACTTTCCAAAGTGCCCGGTCGTGTAACCAGCAGACCGTGCGACCTCGGCCAAGGTTTGCTCTTCTGCCGGCAGATGGCCAATATTCGCACTGTAAATCCCCTGCCGAAAAGGATGCCGCCCGGTCAGGCAACTGGCACGCGTAGGGGAGCAAACCGTTGGGGCATAGAATCGGTCAAACCGCAGCCCCGCTTTGGACATTTCATCCAGATGAGGGGTCTTGAGCACCGGGTGTCCATTGTAGGCGGCGTCTCCCCAGCCCATATCGTCGGCCATGACCAGAATCACATTGGGACGTGGTGCCGGTGGCTCGGCCAATGCGATCGTCGCAGCCAGCGTGGCCACAGTGCTGAAAATCAAAACGACAATCCGCATGAGTAGAATCCAGTCAATGCTTACTTGGCCCCCTTTCGGGCCAAGAATGCATTGTAATCAACGGCTGAGTTGTCTGCCGGAAACTACCGAAATCGTTGCAAATTGCCCAGAAAGTGAAGAACGTTACCCCATCACAATTGGCTGGCCCGTCGATTCCAAGACACTCATCCACAAGTCGCCGTCCGGGTCGACTTTGTTTCGTTCTTGGATGGCCAGAGAAATAGGTATGTGTACAAAGCGGCCATGCCAGCGGCCGATGATCGCCTGGGTGCGGCCGCTCATGGCGGCATGCACGGCGTTGTGCGATAGCCGTGTGCAATAGACACTGTCATAGGGATTGGCCACGACGCTGCGAATCATGTAGCTGGGGTCGATGTACTTGAGGTTGATCTCCTCGCCACGGTGATCGAAGTACTCGCAGATGCGTTTTTTCAGGAATACGCCGATGTCACCGAGTTTCAGATTGCCCGACGCATCGTACTGCGGGTCACCTTGTTGTATTAGATCCTGGCCGGCCCCTTCGGCGACAACAATGACGGCGTGCCCACGCTTGATGAGCCGATCGTGCAATTGGTTGAACAGGCCATGCTCGCCGTCGAGTTTGAACGGCACCTCGGGAATCAGTACAAAGTTGGTGTCATTCTTGGCCAGAGCTGCGTAACAGGCGATGAAGCCCGAGTGGCGCCCCATGAGCTTGACCAGTCCGATGCCGTTGGGAGCGGCTGCGGCCTCGACGTGTGCGGCGCGAATGGATTCGGCCGCAACCGAAAATGCGGTTTGAAAGCCAAAGCTATGGTCGATGTACATGATGTCGTTGTCGATCGTCTTAGGGACGCCGATCACGGCGATTTTTTCGCCACGCTCTTCAATCACACGGGCTATCTCCATCGCCCCGCGCATGCTGCCGTCCCCGCCGATCACAAACAGGATGTTAATACTCATGCGCTCCAGGCAATCGACAATTTCACAGATATCCTGCTCGCCGCGAGAAGTGCCTAAGAACGTGCCACCTTCCTGATTGATGTTGCTGACCACGGCAGGGGTCAGGTCGACGACATCCCGCCCATGCCGCGCGACGAAACCTTGAAAACCGTTGCGGAAGCCGTAGATTTTCGTGGTTCCGTAGCGGAAGTACAGCTCCATGACTAGCCCACGGATGACGTCGTTGAAGCCGGGGCATAGCCCGCCACAGGTGACGATGGCGGCGCGAGTTTTCTTGGGGTCGAAGAAGATTTTGCGTCGTGGCCCGGCCGATTCAAACGCCGGCAACTCGGCAGTGGGAAGTTGCCGCGCACAGGCAGCGGAGACCGTATCGTCAAACAGAACCTTGTCGGTTTCGTGTACGTTTTCAATCGTTACACGCCGCGAATCGAGTAGCGGTGCCAACGGAGAATCCACGCGGCAGGGGCCTAATGTTTTGATTTGCAACTCTTGTGAATTCATACGGCGTGGCTCCTAACTGGCGTTGACTCTTGCTCTGCATTCCTACTGTGTGCCACTGGCTCTGCCAGTGTTTGAAACTGGCGGAATCTTTCGGTTCATGGTCTGGGCCTGATCTTTACCGCTAGTCGGACTCAAAGTAAAACGTTGTTCGCACGGGCGGAGCCGGTGGCACACGGACAACATTATCTTCATCACGCAATACCCTCACCCGCGGCTGATACCGCGACCTCTCCCGCAAGCGGGAGAGGTGAAAAGTCTTGACGTGTCCAACACCGAAAACGTCCGCAAGATCAATCCTTGCACCTCATTTGCACCGGCGGAGCCGGTGGCACACGGTTCAGGCATACAATCGTTCTATGATCGCGTAGTTACCCTGTGGTTCGCATCCCGGCGGCGATTCCTTGTACCGTCAATCGCAGCAGGTCTCGCAGGGACTCTTGCTCGCTGGTTTGTTCCCCTGTGTCAGTGCCTTTGGAGTCAATGGCACTGGTCATCGCGCGGCGACGACGCAGCAGTTCGATTTGAATCAGGTTCAACGGATCAATATACGGGTTACGGACCTCAATGGAACCTTGAAACCAGGGGGTGGCAGCCAGCAGTTCCGATCCACCCACGATATCCAAGATTGCCTGACGCGATCGATCGCGCTCGCTGGCGATCATCATCCAGATCCGCTGGCGCGCCTCGGCGTCATCGGTCAATTCCGAGTACCGCTGCGAGATATATGAGTCAGACTTGGCCACCGCGAGAGCGGCATTATCGATCGTGGCTTGCCAAAAGGGCCACTGACGATACATATCGCAAATAATCTGCCAGGCGGCACGGTCGGAGTATTTTACTTCGGTTAGCGCGGTCCCCATTCCGTACCAGGCCGGGATCATGCAGCGGTTTTGCGTCCAGGAAAAGACCCAGGGGATAGCCCGTAGATCGGCCAGGGTTCGTTCGCCACGCCTACGCGACGGGCGCGACGCAATCGGCAGGTTTTCGATCTCTTCGATCGGGGTTGCCAGTTCAAAAAACCGGATGAAGCCCGGCTGATCGACCAGTTCTCGATAGGCACGAAACGACCGCTCTGCCAACTGGGAGACTACCTCTGGCCAGGCCGGGTCAAAATTTTGACTTGGCAGCGCGCTGCCGGTGAGTGTGGCCCAGGTGACTTGTTCGAGATGTCGAAAGGCAATTTGTTCGTCGTCGTAACGTTCGGCCAGCACTTCCCCTTGCTCGGTCAGACGCAACGTTCCATCCAAGGCGACCTGCGGCAACGAGATGATGCCGCGTGCGGCCGGGCCACCCCCGCGGCCTAGTGAACCGCCTCGCCCGTGAAAGAATGTGATTGCCACCCCGTGCTTGCTGGCAGCTTCGTGCAGTTCGCTCTGTGCGCGGTAGAGACCCCAGCAGGCGGCCAGATAGCCACCATCTTTGGTGCTGTCTGAGTAGCCGACCATGATGATCTGGCGATTCCCTTGTCGTCGCAAATGCTCGCGATAGTCGGGGTGAGACAAAATCGCATCCAGCGTGATACCTGAATCTCTCAAATCACCGATCTGCTCAAACAGCGGTACGATGCGCAGTTCGGACGCCGTTTCGTTATGCGCCGCCAATGGCTTGGTGCCGGTTGCGGTCGCGTCGTTTTGTGCCCAGCGCCAGAGCCAAAGCACGGTCAGCACATCGCTGGGGGCATGCGTCAGGCTAATGACGTGCCCACCGATCGTTTCGCCCCCTAGCACACTGTTGGCCTTATGCAGCAGCCGAAAGAGCTGTAGCGTCTCTTGTGCCATTGGCGAGATGCCGGCGAATTCGAGCGGTTTGGTCCAGGGCATCGTTTGCGAAAGGACCGCCTGTCGCTTTGGCTCGGGCAGCGCGGCAAAGTCATCGACAACCCCGTGGTGTGCCAGCAGCTCGCTGATGACTTCCAGATAGCGGCGCGAATCCTGGCGAACGTCCAGCCGTGTCAGATGCAAGCCAAACACGCGGGCCAGGTCAAACCACTGTTGCAGCTCTCCTTCGGCCAACGATTCGGCATGATGATGAATCAGCGATTCACGCATCACGGTCAGGTCGGCTTCCAGCTCACGCCCGTTGCGGTACGCACCAGCCGGCAGCTCTGCTGTTTCGCTGGTCAGCAGGTCGGCGGTGATAAATGATTGCTGCAATCGCCACTGAATACGAGTCAGCCACTGGCGGTAAATCTCGGAAGGAGAAACGCCGGCGCAGGCGGTTTTCAAATCAGGCCAGGTCTGAAAATCTTCATTCAGTCGCTGAGTCAACACCGGATCTACGGCGTTCTCGCGCTGTGAAATAGTCAACAACTCGTACAGTTGTCGACACTGCTGCAAATGCAGGCGGATGGCCGTGTCGCGCAGCCAGACAATCGTTTGCGCTGTGATGTCAAACGTGACGTTCGGGTTACCGTCACGATCCCCTCCAATCCAGGAGCCAAAGTGCAAAAACCGAGGGATCTGAATCGCGCTGTCTGGATAATACGTCCGCAGTGCCTGACGCATGCCATCAAATACCAGCGGCACCACGGCGGCAATTCGAGGGACGATGGACAGCCCACGTTCGACCTCTTGCAACACGGTCGGTCGATTGGGACGGAGAAAATCGGTCTGCCACAAGGTTGAAAGCTCCGTCCGCAAGCGAGTTTGCAGCCGAGACATTTCGCGCGGCAACAGTTCGCCATCGTCCATCGACTGCACCATGGTTCGCATGCGGCGCAGTTTACCACGGATGGCGCGACGCTTGGCCTCGCTCGGGTGAGCCGTAAAGACCAGCTCAATCGCCAGTCGGTCGAGGGCCACCTGAACCTCCGCTGCGGTTTTACCGGCGGCGTGCATTTGCTGGATCGCAGCGGCGACCGATTCGCTCAGCGGCTCGGGGTGTTTTTCCCTCTGGCGGCTGCGCAGAACCCGGACCCGGTGCCGATCTTCGGCCAAGTTCGAAACATCAAAGAAAACGCTGAAAGCGCGGACCAGAATGCGTGCATCGTCCTGGCTTAGTTCGGAAATTCGCGTTGCCAGCGCCTGCTCGGCACCGGCCACACCGGCGCGGCGATCGCGCGCCAGGCGGCGGATTTCCTCGACCAGCTCCAAAGCGGCGGGGCTGCTCAACTCGGCAATCACCTCGCCCAGCAGATCCCCCAGCATGCGGATGTCGCGCCGCAAAAGTTCGTTATCCACCATCGAGCGTTTTCTCAGTCTGGTTATCTACTGGGGAAATGAAAAAGTCGGCGTCTATCGCTACGCTGAATCTGGCACAACAAGGCAAAGCGCATGCCAGATATATACAGACAGCCTTGAATGTGATTCAACACATTGCCGGTCCAGCACTTCGGTTTAGTGGAGTCCTCTGCCCTCAACCGTGGAACGCCATCCATTGTCCGGTTTTTTGGCAGCCGATGCCAGGGTGTCAGGCAGTATCGCGGGCTCAAAGAAGCAGTGATCGCGCGTTTTCCGGCATGTTTTTGCGATTCCAGAACCTACCACTGATTGGCAATCTTATATTGTTTCAGTTAACATGTACATGTATTAGACCGTGAATGGTGAAAATAAGGTCGCCGTTCGCACTAATTGTGTGCGGTGGAGAATCTCATTTGCATTGACGTTCACGATCCACCCACCTTGAAGCCCGCGAAACCTTTTTGCGGTCCCGCCTTCGATTCTGCTTTTGCCATCCTGTCTATGCACTTTGCCTGATTGGGAACTGCGCTTGATGCTTCGCTCTGCCGCATGCTGGATTGTGTCGTATTCGCTCAGGCTATGTGGCACCGTTTGCTGCGTGGTGGCTCTGTTTGGCATCGCTCAGTTGTGGCTTTCTGGTCGTGGCGCGCAGGCCGAAGAAGCAACGTCGACCACGACCGAAAAACCAAACACAGGCGAAAAGCCTGCTTTGACACCAGCGGCCAGACCGCCGTTTGTAGCTGGTTTTGATCGGTTCTTTGAGTTACCTGCGACGCAGAAAGCCCCTGCTGCGGCAGAGGAAGAAGAAGCCGAAACGGAATCTCCGATAGCCAAGGTTGCCAGGATGGAACCTGTCGAAGCGGGCACTCTGCTCCTCGGTGAATTGAACTGTCTGGCGTGCCATGCGCCGGGCGAAGCGAAAGTCAGTGCCGATAAAGCCGCATCGCTTCACAACCTTACAAGTCGGGTTCAGTCCAAGCCAGCTCCGCTGCTGGGTCAAGTGGCCAGCCGTGCCAACCCCGCATTCATCCGGCGATTTATCCGCGACCCGCATGCAACAAAGCCCGGCACAACGATGCCTGGCTTGTTGAGTGGGATGGACGCGGCAACCGCCGATGCGACGGCGGAGGCCTTGACGCATTATATGGCTTCACTGGCCAAAGTACCGTGGCAGCCGACTGGGGCCGATTTCAGCAGCGTGGCACGCGGCGAAGAACTATTCCACAAGGTCGGTTGCGTGGCCTGTCATGCACCTCGGCGCAACATGCCGCCGCGGGTCGATCCAAATTTTGAGGAAGATGAGCAGCCAGAGCCGATCGATTTGCAGATGCACTCGGTGCCGCTCAGCTTGCAGTTGCACGAAAAATACTCGATCCCTGCTTTGGCCGAGTTTCTGGTCGATCCGCTCAAGATTCGCGCCGGTGGTCGGATGCCTAAACTGAATCTGACCGACGACGAAGCCATTGACATCGCCAGCTATCTGCTCAAAGACACCAAGGCTTCGACTGGCCTGCAACTCAGTTTTTACGAAGGCAAATTTAAGAAGTTGCCCAAGTTTGAATCGCTGGCTCCGAAGTTCAAGGCCGACGTGACGTCGTTTGTTCTCGGCGATTATGCCAAGAGCGATCACTTTGCGGTCACGTTCGACGGTCTGATCAACATTGATCGCGAAGGGGAATACACCTTCTACCTCGCCTCCGATGACGGCAGCGATCTATGGATTGATGGCAAGCGTCTGATTGAAAACGACGGCATTCATGCCGAACAATCCAAGTCGGGCAAGGTCCAACTCAGCCGCGGCGAACACGCCTTTCGCCTGGCCTACTTCAACTCGGGCGAGGGAGCGATACTATCCATCGAATACGAAGGGCCAATCCTTCCTCGACAGACGCTAGACGGAAAGGCGTTTCTGCATCGTGGCAGCAAACCGGCCGCTAGCTTTGAAGCCTTTCAAATCAATCCAGACCTGGCCAAAAAGGGAAGCGAACTTTTCACCACCGTTGGTTGCGCTTCCTGTCACCAATTAGAGCCTGACACTCCACTCAAGGTCACTTCTGTCGCACCGGCACTGGAAAAACTGCGTGCGAACCAAGGTTGCCTGCAATCGAGGCCCGCCTCAGGTCGACCCGACTATCGCTTGAGCGCGCGTCAGATCGAGGCAATCTCTGCCGCGCTATCGGCGCAGCAGTCGAACGAATTGCCACCACCATCCGAACAGTCGACGATTGTGTCGCACATGACCACTTTGAACTGCTACGCCTGCCATCAGCGTGATGAGCGTGGTGGAGTGATCGGCGAGCGAGATCCTTTTTTTTCCGCCAATAGCCCTGACCTGGGAGACGAAGGACGACTCCCACCGACACTGACAGGGGTCGGCCACAAGCTGCGTCCTGAGTGGTTGAAGGAAGTATTGGAAAACGCCGCGGTGGCCCGGCCCTATATGGATGCGCGGATGCCGCAGTTTGGTGCGGAGAATCTTGGTCCGCTGGCGGAGCAACTGATCAAGGCGGATACCTGGAACGAAACCGTTCCCAAAGTAACAGACTCCGCCGAGGCAGCTCTTGAAGCGGGGCGCGTTCTGGTCGGCAAAGAGGGACTCAGTTGCATCGCGTGCCATGTCTTCAATCGCCAGAACGCGATGGGGATTCAGGCGATGGATCTGACATTGATGGCGCAGCGATTGCGCCCGGAGTGGTTCCATAAGTATCTACTCAATCCGGCTGAACTGCGTCCTGGGACACGCATGCCGCAGTCGTTCCTCGATGGCAAGAGTGCAAAGGCAGACATCATGGATGGCAATGCCGACCGGCAAATCCATGCCCTGTGGGAATACCTTTCACAAGGTCGCAAAGCCAAGCAACCAGATGGTCTGATCGCACCCTCGATGGAACTTGTCGTGGGTGGAGAAGCGATCATCTACCGCAACTTCATCGGCAATGCGGGCACGCGCGCCATTGCCGTCGGTTATCCGGAAGAGGTCAATCTGGCCTACGATGCCAATTACATGCGCCCGGCGTCGATTTGGCATGGGCGGTTTATGGATGCTTCACAACATTGGTCTGGGCGGGGTCAAGGGTTCGTAGGACCGCTGGGCGAAGATGTCATCAACCTGGTCGGTGGAATTCCGATGAGTGTTTTGGAAAGTGAAACGACCGTCTGGCCCGACCTCTGGCCGCGCAGTGTCGGGTACAAATTTCGCGGGTATCGCCTGGACGATCAGCGACGACCGACGTTCACGTATGAATATCGCATTCGGCCCGCTGCGCCGGATAAGGTGCCTCCCGCTAGCGCTACACCTTCACAGAAGGCATCGGCTGTCCCGGCGCTGGTCAACGTGAGTGATTACTTTGCTGGTAAAGGCCCGGAAGGAGGGAGGCATTTGGTTCGCACGTTGAAATTCGACTGCGAACAGAATCCCGACAAGCTCTACTTCCGCTTGGCGCATGGGAAAATTGATCGCGACGCGCAAGGGAATTATCGCCTGGATGACAAATTGACACTTCACCTGACAACGCCTAAAGAGACCGCTCCGCTCTTGCGCAAAATCGCGGATCATGACGAACTGCTGGTGCCATTGCATTTCAAAGACCACAAGACTGAGTTTCAGTTGGAGTATCGCTGGTAAATAGGTCAGTTCACCGCGCGACACTTCCCCACACTTCGAGACCATGATTGGATTAGTAGAGTATGCGTATTCCTGAAACTGCTCGACGTTCCTCTGCTCCTTCGATCCACTACACCGTTCGGTCGTCGATTGCACTGCGACTGCTCTGCTGGAGCTGTTTATTGTTGACGCTGTTAGCGCTCCGCTGGCCGCCGGATAGTCTCGCGTTTGGTCAGAAACCTTCCGCGCCCACAAAGAAATCGGGTGGCTCTCTTCGACCCAAGCAGACGGAGGAAGAGAAAGCGGCTCGCCGTGCCGAGAAGGTTAAGGCAGTAGAACTTGGCAAAACCAACACCGAGAAGCATGCCAAGAATGAGGAAGAGTTCTATACGCTGACGCCCGTCAGCATTCCGCAGGATATCACGCTGGAAGTCGGCGGCATGACCTGGCTTCCCAAAGGAGAGCTAGGCATCAGCACACGGCGTGGTGAGATCTACGTTGTTGAAGACCCGGCCGCAGTCGAACCAAACTCACCCAAGTTTCATCGCGTGGCCAGTGGCCTGCACGAGGTGCTTGGGCTGGCGAATCGCGATGGTTGGCTGTATGCCACACAGCGCGGTGAAGTCACTCGCCTGAAGGATGAAAACGATGACCGCCGCGCAGACATCTTTGAAGTCGTTGCCGACAACTGGGAGATCACGGGCGATTACCACGAATACGCTGTTGGCAGCAATTTCGACCGCGAAGGAAATCTCTATGTCGCCCTCTGCTTGACCGGCTCGTTTGGCAGCAGTGCCAAATACCGCGGCTGGTGCCTGAAAATCACCCCCGACGGTAAAACGATCCCCATTTGCAGCGGTATTCGATCCCCCGGTGGTATCGGTATGAACGCCAAGGGTGACATGTTCTACACCGACAACCAAGGACCGTGGAACGGCACCTGTTCATTGAAGTACTTGAAGCCTGGCGGTTTTCAGGGACACCCGGCTGGCAACGTCTGGTACAAGGACGCACCGCAGATGGGTCCAGCACCCGCACCTCCCAAGGATGGCAGCCGCATTGCCACCGAGGCGGCGCGGATCCCCGAACTGGTCCCTTC
>JAWXCH010000583.1:0-6018 GCA_034440595.1 Planctomycetota bacterium
CACCGGCACCCCTTCGGTGATGGCGCAGATCGTTTTGATGCCGGCGTCGATCGCTTCGAGGATGGCATCGGCGGTGAACGCGGGGGGGACAAAGATCATAGTCGCGTCGGCACCGGTTTTTTCAACCGCTTCGGCTACGGTATCAAAGACGGGGAGGCCTTCGACGGTTTCCCCTTTTTTACCAGGGGTCACGCCACCGACCATTTTGGTGCCGTAGTCCTTGCACCCTTTGGTGTGGAACTGGCCGACCTTGCCGGTGATCCCTTGACAGATGACGCGAGTCGATTTGTTAACGAGTATGGACATGCTTGGGAGGTTATGGAGGGAGGTGGATCGATATTTTGATTTTGATCGAACTTGATTTGGTGTGATCTATTGCGCGGGGATACTTTTCTGTGGTCGCTCTACTTTCTACTTTCCACCATCTACTCTCTCACCGGCCCTCACCCGTCGCTGGGGCGACGACCTCTCCCGCAAGCGGGAGAGGTGAAGCACAGCATGTGTTGCGACTTCTCGAAGCATGGCACAAACAGTTTGAACTCCTTTTGCAGTTCGCACTGGCAGAGCCAGTGGCACACAAATTGTTACCTTTTTCAACTTCGGCTACGGCACGGGGACCGTGCCTGCTACGCAACGGCGGCGGCAACGACTTTTTTCGCGGCGTCGGTCAGTCCTTCGGCAGAGATGATGTCGGCACCACACTCCTTGAGGATCTTGCGCCCTTCGGCGACTTCGGTTCCTTCTAGTCGGACAACTAGAGGCACATTGAAGCCGACGGTCTTATAGGACTCGACCAGGGCGTTGGCGATGGTGGTGCAACGCATGATGCCGCCAAAGATATTGACGAGCACCGCCTTCACATTTTTGTCGGAAAGGATAATGCGGAACGCCTCAGTCACCTGATCGACATTGGCACCGCCGCCGACATCGAGAAAGTTGGCCGGCTCGCCACCGTGTAGCTTGATGAGGTCCATTGTGCTCATGGCCAGCCCAGCACCGTTGACCAGACAGGCGATATTGCCGTCGAGCTTGACGTAGCTGAGGCCCGCCTCGCCGGCGCGGACTTCGGTCGGTTCTTCTTCGGCGATGTCGCGCAGTTCCATCAGCGGCTTGTGCCGGAAAAGGGCGTTGTCGTCAAAACTCATCTTGGCATCCAAGGCGAGCAGCTCACCGGAGCCGGTCACGACCAGCGGGTTGATTTCGATCAGGCTGCAATCATTGGCCACAAACACCTTGGCCAGCGACTTCATAAATTTTTCGGCGGAACGGACACTGGCACCGGTCAGGTCGAGTTTTTCGCAAAGTTTGCGAACCTGAAAACTTTGCAGACCGGAGTCTGGGTGGAATTCTTCGTGGAAGATTTTCTCAGGCGTGTGTGCGGCGACTTCTTCAATGTTCATACCACCGGCAGCGGAGGCGATGACCACCGGGCCACCGGCGGCGCGATCGACCAGAATGCCCAGATACAACTCGCGGGCGATGTCGCAACCTTCTTCGACGAGCACCTGACGGACGACCTGTCCCTCTGGCCCGGTCTGCAAAGTGACCAGTGCTCCTCCGATGAGATTCTTGGCAACCGTGGCGGCTTCTTCGGCCGTTTTGACGAGCTGAACGCCGCGCTGTGCCGAGTTGGTTTTGATGGTTCCCTTGCCGCGGCCGCCGGCGTGGACCTGAGCCTTTACCACGGCGAGCTTGCCACCGAGGGTTTCAAAGGCGGCTTTGGCCTCTTCGGCGGAACGTGCGACAATCGAGCGAGGGACCGCAATTCCGGCGTCGCGGAGAATCTGCTTCGCCTGATATTCGTGAATTTTCATGAGCGATTTGTGAGGGCGTTCAAGGTGGGAGCCGATCTGGCCCAGAACTGCTAGCTTGGATGTCGCGGGGTGCCACTGCTGGCTTGCCCAGCAGTGATCGACGGTAAGTACGGCAACTACCCCAGATTACTGTGAAAGTTATGTACTAGCTTTCATGTCGCCGATTATAGCGCGCTACTGGCAGATGCGATAGTGTGCTCAAATTCACGCTGTTTTTAACGGCTCTTGCTACGTTTTTTCACAGCGGTGAACCTCCCCCGAGCAGGTCGCGTCATCAAAGTATCGATGCTCGCCAGAATCAGTATGCGTTGTACCACGCGCCCTCCGTCTGAGGGGATCGGCTCGCGTGCATTTCCCCAGACTGCCACAAGCTTGCGAGAATGACAGAGAAGCGCTCGATACTGCCGTGTAAGATTCGCGGGCTTGATTGGTAAAATAAATATGGAACCGCAGCATTAGAGAAGTGCTGGCCCGGACGGAACGCTCGGCCAGACAGGCAATCCAAGGAAGAAGTTTACTTAGATGAACTCTGAAGAAGACGTTACAACGCCGCAGCAGTGGCTGATCTTGATCATATTGATTGTTGTGCAGTTCACCGCGATTGTGGACTTCATGGTGGTCATTCCGCTGGCTCCTGATCTGAAGGAAGTGTTCGGCCTGACCACGACGCAGTTCTCGTGGGTCGTCTCGTCGTACACGTTTGCCGCGGGGATTGTAGCACTGGCAGCTTCGCCGTTTCTGGACCGGTTCTCACGGCGATTTACGTTTCTGGTCTGCTATGCGGGCTTCTTGCTAGGCACACTGGCCTGCGGCATTGCGCCGAGCTATGTGACGCTGTTGTGTGCGCGGATTCTGACGGGTGCATTTGGTGGACTGCTCGGTGGCACGGCGCTGGCGATCATCGGCGATACGTTTCCCGAACATCGTCGCGGGCGGGCCAGCGGTGCGCTGATGACGGCGTTTGCGCTGGCATCGGTCTGCGGAGTGCCGATCGGAATTGTTCTTGGACAAAATTACGGTTGGAACTTGCCCTTCTTTGTAATCACGGGGCTGGGCCTGCCGGTGTTGGTGATGGCATATCTGGCGCTACCGGCGCTGGATGCACATTTGCATAGCCGAAGCCGGAGTAGCTTTGGTGCGCAGTTGGTTCAGATCGTTAGCGACACGAATCATCAGTGGGCGTTCGCACTCACCACGGCGATGCAGTTTGGCTCGTTCATGGTGGTGACTAGTGCCAGCGATTTTCTTGTGAACAATGTCGGCATCGATCAGCACGATTTGCCGTATGCCTATGTGCTGGGTGGGGCGCTGGTTCTCATCACTTCGCCACTGGTGGGGCGTTGGGCCGATCGCGTTGGCAAGCCGCCGGTTTATCGCGTGATGGCGTGGGCCGCCGCGGCTGTGTTCTTGACATTGACGCATCTGCCGGCGACTTCGATGTTTGTGGCGCTGCCGGTGTTATCGCTGCTGATGGTCTGCAATGGCGGGCGGATGGTTCCGGCAATGGCGATGATCACCTCCAGCGTGGCCCCGCATCGGCGCGGCAGTTTTCTGTCGGTTAATTCGGCAGTGCAGCATGTGGCGTCAGGAATCGGTGCTTCGTGCAGCGGGCTGATATTGACAGGTGCCACCGATGGCCCGATCAGCGGCTATGGCACCGTCGGCTGGATCGCTGCGGTGGTGACGGTGGGAAGCATTTGGATTGCAGGGCAGCTACGCATTTATCAGCCAGATGCGGTGGTCGAAGAGATCACCCCGGAAGAGGCGATTGCGATTGCCGGCAGTATTAATATGGATGCCCCCGAACCGCTGATTCCCGCCGAAGCGAGCTAGTGGTCCAGAGAGCCAGAATTTTGGCAGGGCACTGGATAGTAGCAGTGCCCTGCCCTACGATTTGTCGCATCTTCTTGTCTACTCTCTACTTTCCCCTCGCTGCTATCTAGGGGCGCAGCCCCTTTCTTGACCCCCCTGCCGGTGCCACCTATAGTTGGTTAATGCGAAACGCTCGGTTACCAACTCGATCCCAACAGCCCGGCCCACGGTCGCTCGACGAAGTGCGCGAGGCGCTCCAGGCCGCCGGCAGCCGGTTTACCGAGCAGCGTGGCGAAGTTTGGAACACGTTGAGCAAAGCCGAGGGGCATCCTACTGCCGAGCAGGTCTATTCGGCCGTGCGAGAGCGAGTGCCGCAGATCAGCCTGGCAACTGTCTATAACGCATTGGAGGCGTTGGTCGAAGCGGGCCTGGCCGCCAAGATCACCAACGGCGACGGCTCGGCACGCTACGACTGTTGTGCCGACGACCACTACCACCTGCGCGACGTGGCCACTGGCGAAGTGCGCGACATGCCGGCCGAGTTCGATCCCGACTTGCTCAAGAAGCTGGATCCAAAGCTGACTGAGCGCTTAGCCGCTAGCGGCTTCAAAGTGACGGGGTATCGGCTCGAAGTACTGGGGCGGTTTGAGTAGGTGCACGTCGCGAAATCGCTGTCACGGCGCTTGGACTTAGTTCATCTTGCAATTGCGGATGTCCGCAAACGGGGCTGTTCGTGCGGTGTGGCTGTCCGCAATTTGACTCTTACAAACGGCAAATTGTCCCATTTCGGCCTGGACACGCCCGATAGGATGCCGATGATGATTGCGGTGTTCTATTGCGGTGGTTCTCTATGCTATGTTTCGAAGGATGCCTGACTTGCAGGCGCGACGCTGGGAAAGTGGTGGACGCCGAACGCGTAGCAAAACCCCTAATGCGAAGTAGTTCTCTGGGACGTGACACAACTCGGAAGGAATCTCTTCTAATGGAACTGGAATTTACCGTCACACCATCGCTAACCGCAACGATGACATCCGCGACCCCTGTTGCTGGCCGATCGCACCGACCTTTGGCGACTACAATGCTGCCAGGGGGATCCACCGCCGCCGAAAAAGTCACAGATGAAGCCGCAGTTCCTGATGTTGCCGCGACCAAATGTTTTGTAGCGCTCAGTCGATTTACGGTCGCACACATGACGGCGGAGGTTAAGCAGGCGTTTCGCCAACGCCCGCACCGGGTCGATAGTGCCGCAGGATTTGTGCGGATGGAGGTGCTCAGCCCGATTGATGCGCCGGATGAAATCTGGCTGATGACTTATTGGCAGGATGAGCCCAGCTACCGCACCTGGCATCATAGTCATCTGTACAAAGAGTCGCATCAGGGAATTCCCAAGGGAATGCGCCTGGCCCCCAAGAGTGTTTCGATTCGATTTTTTGAACACGTAGCATCTTGACGTATCGATCCTGCAATGCCGACTTACAATCTCACTGACAACCTGACTGTCTACCGAACAATCCTCGATCGGCGAGAGAGTCTCGCCCAGCGGATCGTCGATCGACATTACCTGCACCGACCTGAACTGCAACAGCGGTATGGGAGCGAGGGACGCAAACACTGCCTGACCGATGCGCGGCGACACCTGGATGCACTATCGCAGGCGATCGTTGTATCACGCACCGCACTCTTTGTAGACTATGTGGCCTGGGCGAAAATTGTGCTCGCGTCACGGGGTATTTCCTCAGATGATCTGGCCGACAATCTGGAATCGTGCCTGCAAACGCTTCGAGACGAACTTCCACCCGATCAAGCGGCCATTGCCGCACGTTACATCCTGGATAGCCTGAGTTGCTTGCCAGTGCTGCCGACAACGTTACCCAGTTTTCTCAGCACGGATCGCCCTCTGGCGGACCTGGCCCGAAATTACCTGGAAGCGCTGCTGAAAGGTGATCGCCGCACCGCCAGCCATCTCATTCAAGAGGCGGTCCAGAACGGGACATCGATCCGCGATATCTATTTGCATGTCTTTCAGCGATCGCAATACGAAATTGGCCGACTGTGGCAGACCAACGAAATCAGCGTCGGTCAGGAGCACCTGTGCACCGCCGCCATACAACTCATCATGTCGCAACTCTATCCCGCGATTTTTGGCACTGAGCGCAAAGACCGCCGGATGGTAGCCACCTGCGTGGGAGGTGACCTGCACGAGATTGGGATCCGGATGGTTGCCGATTTCTTTGAGATGGACGGTTGGGACACCATTTACCTGGGTGCGGACGTGCCAGCGGATAGCATCATTCAAGCCGTCAGCATACAGCGCGCTCATGTCCTGGCGATTTCGACCACACTGGTCACGCATGTCTCGGCGGTGGCCAGCCTGATAGGGCTTGTCAGGGCC
>JAWXCH010000584.1:0-4380 GCA_034440595.1 Planctomycetota bacterium
AATCTTTTACTACTACTGTATTCACCTGCGAGTCATCGCCACGCCGTCGTTCATTCTTGATATCAGCGATCATTGGGAAGCCAAGCGAGCGGCGATCGAATGTTATCAGAGCCAGTTCGTCACCGGCCGACCGACGGACCAGCCGACGATCATTGATCGCATCCGCGACCAAGCCGCCTATTGGGGCTGGGCCATCAACCGCCGCTACGGCGAACCGTTCGCATGTAAGGAAGCCATCGGAATGAGTGGGTTTGATGAGTTGTTGTAGGTGTTAGGTGCGCTCTGACGAAGTTATTGGACTTACGTTCAAAGGAAGTGGCAGTGGGGTGCGTTGTGTACGTTGCGCGCGTCGGATTTTTGCGTTTTTATTGAGGGCGGACTTTCTGGCGATACACTTCGGCGCGCGGATTCTGCGCAGATAGTCTTCATCATGGTCCCGGTGATTTTCGCTTCTATCGCGAGTTCTGAATTCAACCTAGCACAGGTGCTGGCTTTTTTTCAAGCGCGGAAGTTGTGCGTTTTAGCGGTTCTTTTTTACCGCAGAGGCCACAGAGAATGACGCAGAGAAGTTGATCAGGCTGTATTGCGCTGCTGCGTCGAACTAATGCGGAAGAATTGAACAAGGATGGACTGGATTAGCAGGATGGTGGCGGAAGGAATTGGCGCGCAGAGGCACAGAGAATTGATTCGCAACTCGCTTTGAAATCATTCCGCACAGAAATACGGCTGATCGGCACCGGGACGGTGCCGGCAACGTCGGAGGCATGGTCCCCATGCCGTCTTGCCATTTCTGCCAGTTGACGATGCTGCGCGAATGGAGCGGGTCAATCTGGCTTGGCTAGCGCCGGTGAGCCTTTCTCCTGCTCGCCGGACGTCTGAGCCTCGTCCAGCGGAGATACCGTTATGCAGTCCTTTGCTTGCAGTTCATGGTTTGTGGTGTTGTCTCCTTTTAGAATGTTCGCCATTTTCACAGACAGCACTTTTTTGCCCCCTCCATCAGGCGTTCGTCGGTGAATGTTAACCTGTTTCTTCGACCAGTCTTTGATGTTCTTGTGTCCTGCGAGGACATCTTTAATGGTCAGCTTGTCCACCATGCGCACAACACCATAGTTCACGCTGACTGTGTCGCCGCTTACTTCGTGCCATCGCACTTCGATCAATGTATCCGGATTTCGGCGGATCATGATCACTTTCACCAATGGATTAACAAGGGTTTTGCTCTCTCGAACTGCTTGAAGGATTTTTTTACGAGCATCATTGGTGGTGAGGCCGATGACTTTCACCGGGTCGAAATAGCCAATATCGACCGCTGGCCCCACTACGGTCTGAACCTTAATCTCTTTCGCACGTTCGCTAGTAATTTCGATTTCGATAATGTCACCACTATGGATAACGTCGGGGATGTGCTTGCCTTCTTTTGCGGCAGCGTCGCCGCCTTTTGTGGCTGCGCCCGTCGTGCCACTTTTGACCTCCTTCGTAGTTGAAGCTCTGCGTACGCGCGGCGATTCGTTGCTCAGAATCCAGTGTTCGATTCTGTCGGTAAGCACCGGCGCAGCTTTTGTTGAATCGGTGGTACCCGTCTCTAGGCGCTTCCGGTATTCGGCAATCTTTGCGGCGATCTGGTCCTGGATTGCCTCCGGCGCAAGAACAATCAGAGATTTTTTTTGCTCGTAGTAATGTGCCTTAATCTCTCCACTCTCCCACCGCTCCGGCGCGACATTGGCTCGAAGGAAGTAAAGCATCAGAAACCCATTGGTTGTTTTTCCATACTTGGACCAGATTGGCAAGTCATCAATCTTGTAAATTCGAAGATCCGGGACGGTTGGTGCTGGTGGTCGTTCCGCGATCAGTTTACGCAAATTGGCCAGCTCTTCGACCACCGCCTTGTGCAATTCGGCTGGGCCTTGCAGAATCAGTGTCCTGCGTGCCGTATCATAATCGCATCGGACCTCCGGCTGTTTCGCAACCCGGAGAACAGTCGGACGCAGGTACTCTAGCAACATCGACACATCTTGCGACTTGCCAGCTTTGTTCCAAATCGGCAGGTCGCTGATAGGATAGGCCGCTTCAGCAAGCATCGAATTCACAGTCGCAAGAGGCGCGTCCGGCGGGGCGGTAGTCGCCGGTGTAACGGGCACAAAAACATCCGCACCGGGTGGTGTGCCAGAAAAGGGCCTGACGTTCGGCGCGGGTGCTGGGCGGTGGTATTCGTCTTGCGGCCCGGGTGCTAGCGGCAGCGCGCCACCTGGCGCTGGGGTCAATACTTCCTGCTTCTCCGCCCGTACCCAGCGTAGGCTAGACACCGTAGGCGGGGAGTTTTTATCTGAGCGACGCGTGACGGTACCGCGAATTTCGTTCTCATTGACTCGATTCACGGCGAATTCGCCAGCTACATTTTTTCCTTTTGCATTCCAGTATTTACCCACATAGTGCCCCTTTTCACTAGACCATTGCAGGCTTATGCCGGCGGGCACGTCAGGACTTGTTGGAACTCCGACGTATCGCACGATCCGCTGGTTGTCCGCGGTTGTTTCGTCCTTCCTTAACTCAAATGTGTCGTCAGCACTGTCCCACCTTTTCCAAATGCCGGAGATGTCTGGCGGTTCTTTAGTCACGGTGGGCGCAAGAACATCCGCACCGGATGGTGTGCCAGGGAACGGTCGCACGTTCGGCGTGATTCCCGCCGCTGCGCCCGCCCGTGCTTTATCATCCTTCTCCAACCCTCGGCAATACTCCAGTATCTTCTTGGCTGGAACAAGGTACGACCGGTTCTCTTTCTGCGGTACAAAGCGCTCCCCGGCCAGGACCATGCCGACCAGTTTGCCTTCTTTGAATAGTGGCGTCCCCTCGCGGAACCGGCCTTCGACTTCGATGAGGCCGTCAAACTTGATTTCCATTTCCCCTTCTTTAACAAGATGAGAGCGATTCAGCGCGATGACCTTTCCGGGGGGCGCATCATAGAATTGCTCTCCCTGCACCACGGTAACTACATCTCCAACTGCTACCGCAGCCGTGTTCATTTCGCTCAGGACGACGGAAGGCAGTTCTTTTTCTACGGGATAACTCGCCAAGGAGAGGTCGCTGCGAGAATCAGTCCCCAGCGGCATTGGTGGCTTACCGTCGATTTCAACGTAGAAACGTTCCACGCCGGCATCTCTTCGATCAGGCGGGCCGAGAATGGTCAGCCCAATCACCAGAACGGCCGAGCGGTCTCCAATTTTCACTGCCAAACCCTGGCAAGCCTGGAATGCTCGATCCACGGAAAAGAATGGCTGTATAACAGCGGACCATTCGGTAAAGACCTTTACCACCGCAGACTCGACATCGGAGAGTTGTGGCAGAAGAACCGTGCTCCCGGAAGGTGCCTTGCCCACAGGAGTCAATGGCTGAGCCTTAAAAATCCAACGCCATAGCGGCCCATTCATTCTGTATGTATGGCCTCCTTCTGTTTCAGATAACTGGGAAAAGTTGTAGGGATGTTTATCCGCAATTTTCTTGCAGAACTCCACAATTCGCTCCGCCGGCACCAGGTATGACGTATTCGAATGCTTGCCGACAAATCGCATTCCGGCAACGACGATCCCCACCAGCTTGCCATCCTTGTGAAAGGCAGTCCCTTCCAGCACTGAGCCTTTCACTTCGATTAAGCCTTCGTATCGATGCTTGAAGTCCCCTTCACTGGCGATGTATTCCCGGTTCAGCTTAACCACCTCGGCTGTATTATCTTGACGAAAGGATTTCCACATTGCTGGGCCAGAATTCTCCGTTACGTCACTACCTCCGTTCGTTATTGGTAATGGACCTGCTGAACCAACATTGTGCTCTGGGTCCAGAACGGCAATCGTATCGCCTACCTCGACCTTGGCAATATTGTCTAGCGAGATTGAATTCAGCTTTTCTAGTGATTTTGAATCGAGTGGAAATTCAACCAAATAGGCGATCACGTCGTCGTTGGCACCTTGGATGTTCCGGAGCGGTATGGCAGCCTTTAGCTGATCCACAACCAACGAGACGCGGTCCAGCGAGGCATTGACGTTCTTCGGCGCGATCGTGGCAGTCGAACTGGTCACTGCGAACTTCTTGTCACCTACTTTCAGGATCACTCCAGGAGCGACATTTCGCACTTTGTCTTGATCGAAGACATGCTCCAATTTGACGTATGCCTTTTCAATCGCGCTCATGGGGGGCATATCCTTATCATCAAAGCCAACTCCCCACATTGGCCGCATGATGGGAATGCGCGTGATGGGATTGCCATTGTTCAATGAAGCACCGGGAAACGGTTGAACCTCCGGCGTGGGCGATGGAGGGGGTAATGAAGCACCCGGAGCAGGAATCAGCACATCGGCGGGAGGAGGGGTCGATCGAAGAACTTGCGGG
>JAWXCH010000585.1:0-11504 GCA_034440595.1 Planctomycetota bacterium
ATTGTGGCGGACGGCGGCGTTCGGACAGGTGCTGGTGTGTGCCAGCGGTGTAAAGTCCTGAGCAATCAGTGTGACCTGGTCGCCATGACTCATCCAGACCTCGGTTTCGTCGGCCACTCCGTCAAAGAGATCGGCATGCGACAGAATCGAGCAATGTGCGCGGCCGTACTCGCGGGCTGGGGCACTGTCGACTTTTCCACCAAGGGCCTGCGAAATGAGCTGCATGCCGTAGCAGATTCCTAGCGTCGGAATGCCTAGCTCAAAAATCGCCGGATCCAGTTGCGGCGCATTGCGATCGTAGACGCTATTCGGTCCACCAGACAGAATGATTCCACGTGGATTAAGTTCCTTGACGCGAGCTGCGGTCAGGTCGTGCCGGACAATCTCGCAGTAGACGTTTTGCTCGCGAACGCGCCGTGCAATCAGTTGGGCGTATTGTGATCCAAAGTCGAACACGAGCACACGTTCGTCAACAAGACGAGGCGGTTCGACAACAGGCGAAGAAGATGTGGCCGTCATGTATTTGTCCTTGCGTCGGACTTTAGAGAACAACTATTGGCGAGCAGCAGAACGAACGGTTGGTGTGGTGGAGCCACGCGGTGCCTGCTTCCCACAGAAAGTCAAGAATCAGCACCCCCGACGTGCTACTCTCAGCACAATAAGTCGGTACTCAATAAAAATGGCCCGGCAAAGCGGGCAGCAAAGAGGCGATTATAGGTGCTTCGTTGGCCAGCGACTAGCAGTGGGGCCAAATATTCGGCCAGGAGGGTGCTCGTTGATTCGCGGGAACCACAGCGGTATAGTGAATTCTTGTTTGAAGGAGCATTTCGCCGCTTGCTGGGTGTAAATGCAGGTTGGACACCCTGAGTTGCCTTTTTGGTAGTTGACGTTAGAAACAGTGCAGATTCTGCTGACCAACGATGACGGTATTTACGCACCCGGCCTGGCAGCAATGGAGCGTGTTCTCAGCCGAATAGGCAATGTTTCGGTGGTCGCTCCCTCGACCGAACAGAGTGGCGTGGGCCATTCGATCACGTTCCTGTCGCCGCTAACGGCCAAGGAAATCTACGATGGGGATCGTCGCCGCGGCTGGGCGGTGGATGGCAGTCCGGCCGACTCGGTTAAATTGGGGGTTTTTGAATTCTGTCCGACGCGGCCTGACTTGGTGGTCAGCGGCATCAATGGGGGCCTGAATGCGGGCATCAACGTCCTGTATTCGGGCACGGTTGCGGCGGCCATTGAAGGGGCGTTTTTTGGCATCAATAGCTTTGCGGTTTCGCTGGAGTACGATGAGCATGCTCAGTTCGACAAAGCGGCCGAAGTGGCACTACGCGTGATCGAACAGACATTGGAGAAAAAGGGGCCAGACCCGCAGCTTTATAACCTCAATATACCGACTCAGGCGTTGACCAATGGCGTGGAGTTGCGAGTTGTTCCGATGGGAGTGGCTCGCTATGGCGAACATTATGAGAAGCGAGTTGATCCACGGGGGCGGAACTATTTTTGGGCAACTTCGGATCCACCGCCCCCCCCTGATCAGGAAAGCGCGGACATCTCCGCCTTGGCCAGTGGCTATGTGACGCTCAGCCCATTGCATTTTGATTTGACACGGCACCTGGTGCTGCGTGAAATGGAGAGTTGGAAGTGGGATTTAAAATCGGACGGATAGACCGCTTTTTTGGAGAGTGACCGACCGTCACTGATAGTCATGAAGCAGCTCATCGTTTGTCTGACGTTCTTGGTTGGTCTATCGGTGCAGTTCGGGTGTAGTGGAGATGCATCGACCGACGATGAGGGAGCGGTTGCAGCCGCTCCAGCGGTGAACAATCCGCCCCCGATCAAGTACAAGGTGGCACCTCCGCCACAGGTTCCGGCTCCTGCGAGCGCAGACACTACGGCGACGGACGCGACTGGTACTTCAGTGGCGGCAACTACTGGTAGCGCTGGTGGAGTCCAGCCGCTGGCAAAGGTCGGCGATAAGAATCCCACGCTGCTGCCCGGTAGCGTTTATCCCCCAATCTACATGCCGGGGGACATTAATCCCGAATGGACGAAGCCCGCCAAAGGGCATATCAGTGGCCAGGGACGAGACTATGGCGATGGCTACGTGGCCACGGTGTTTGAAGCTTACTGGTCGCAGCGAGACCGCGTTGGCTTTCAGATCCCTTACGAACACACGATGAAGCATTATATCGCCGCTAATAACAACAAGCCTCCGAAGAATGTGGCCGTACTCATTAAGGAAATCCTCGAGCCGGCTGCTCTGTCTTTGCCGGAACTGCCGATGGGCGAACAGTACATGTATGACCCTCAGACGGGCGAGTTATTGGTGGTCGCAAAATCGCCGGAAACTACGAAGTAGCAGCGGTTTGCGACAGGTGGCGGGGGACCAATTACGGATTGGATTTGCTGCGAATCGGGCAGAAAATCGGCAAATTACTCGACAGTCGGCGGCTGCCCAATCATAGTGGAGTGAGCAACTCGATAATCCTCATCGTGTGGACTGCTCATGAAATTTGCTTTGATTCTCGTCGTATTGGGTGTAGCCAGTCTGGCTAGCTCTTCCGCTTCCGCCGCCAGTTGGGTCTTTGAGCGGTCGTACTACACGCACGACCCGGTCAATCAGGTGCGCGTTGGCCCGCAGGTGACCGGCGGGCCGTATTACTCGCGCGTGCAGGGAGAGTTTGTTCGAACCGGCTATCGATATCTCCGCAGCCAGATCAATGTACGCGGGCTGGTGTTTGATCAGTACAACTCTTGGGATAGCTGGATCCAGTCAGGCTCGCAGTTCTAGTTACACCGCCATGTCTGGCGACTGGCACGTGGAACGAAGCAGCTACTTCTTCAATACGGCAAAGTCCTGCTTCAACCCACGCCAAACGCTGTGGATATGGCTGGCACGATTTCCCAGCGTGTCGGCCTGAACGTTGTTCAGTTCAATCAGAAATGTGGGACCTTGAATACGGTAGTGGTGATCCTGGCCAGGGCTGTTAGCTCCTTCCCACGCGAAGTGGACATTGTCCCACCCGGCGGTTTCAATAGCCTGTAGACGAGCGGCGGCGACATCGGCCGGCATGTTGTTGGCATACGTCTGGACTAACTTCCGCAGTACGTTTGCCTGAGCAGGAGACAACTTTTGTACTGCGATGCCACTGGGCGCTTTGTCGGCAATCGTAGCATCGGCCGGTGGATAGACATCCTTGGATGGCTTGGTTGCAATCAAGGCCAGCTTGCGTTGCTGATTGTCCAGCGACTTGAGTAGCTCGTATGCCAGGTCTTCTTCCAGGGCCATCGTTCGTGTTCCGATTGGAGCCGCGCCAGGAACGGTATCTTTGACTTCGGTCGGATTGCAGCCAAGAAAAGTAGGTGTCGCCGAGACGACTTTATTCGCCGCAATCATGTAGTTGATCGAGATGTGGTGCCCTTCGATGCTCAGTCCCCAGGTACTCTTGGGCGATGGATCACCAAAGATGGTAAAGAAATATCGCAGAGGATCTCGAAGTGCTCCCCCAGGCGGTTCATGCTTGTGCAAGATCGCTTCGAATGCCATGATCCGTTCGGCTTTCTGAAAGCCGACTTCGCTCAGGCAGCTTTTGAGCAATGCCATCGCCGCGGCACGTTGCGGGGTCGGCATGTCGCGGTATTGCAAACCTTTACGGTGCGCCTTGGGATAATAATGCCAATCGCTACGGGCCGGATCGTCGAATTTCAATTGAGCGATCGGTCGCTGCGCGTCGGTTAGTGTCGCGGCGAATTTCTCGGCTGCGGCGGTAATTGCAGCTCCACTGTTGGCAACCTTTGCTCCAGTGTCGGTGGTGGCAGTCGCCGGAGGTTCTTTGGCTTGCGTCGTGGGAATCCAAATCGTCAGCGTGCAAAGACATATCAATAGGGGTAAGGTCACACAGATGCGCATTATGAAATCTCCCACTGGAAAGTTGAGTTAGGCAGGCTATAGCAGGCAGGGAGCGAACCGCTGTTTGTGGACCAGCAGTGATCAGCAGACGATTCGCATCGCCACAGTTTAATGGACCGGACGACCGGATGCCACTCGATTCAACGTCGCTCCATCGGAATCGCTCGCGACGACCTCAAGAAGCAATTTGACGGAGCGAATACTGGATAGCACGAAATACTACTTGGATGGAGGGCGTAGACTCGGCTTATGCCTCCTTGGTCGAATGCAGTGTGGTTGCGGCTTTTACCAAACCTGCTGTTTATAGGTCGAAATGGGGACGTTCGGCCTTGGATTTCGCCCCTCCAGAGGGTTGTGGGCCTTACGTGCAATCCGCATTTAAGTATTATGTAGCAAGTAGTTGAGGGAATCCATTTCGAGTTTTTCCCAGGTGCGGTAGAGTTAGAAGTCTCAAAAAAACCAGTCCCGCCATAGATGGCCAGTCCTACCGTTGAAGCCGGCAACCAGCGCGGCTCCTGTTTGCCCTCCAAGTTTTTCATCCATGCAATTTGAACAGTCCAAGACGCTCGCCTCTCGCACTTATATCGGGCTGGTGCTGAGCCAATTTCTGGCGGCCTTCAACGATCAGGCGATTCATATCGTGGCGATTTTTTACGCCAGCGATATGCTGATTCGCTTTGCTCAGGTTTCATTCTTCGATCAAAAACTGGTGCTGGCGGTCGTGACTGGCTGCTTTATCTCGCCGTTCTTTTTGTTCTCCCCCTGGGCAGGCGTGCTGGCGGACAAATTCAGCAAGCGCTCGACGATCATTTTTTGGAAAGTGACCGAAGTCGGGATTACCGCTCTGGCATTGATTGCATTTTTGCTGCCACACGCGGTGGAGGTCGGTGCCGAGAGCGCGCGGATGCTAGCCATTATCAGCGCGTTTCTGCTAATCGCCTGCGTTTTCATGATGGGGACGCACAGCGCTTTTTTTGTACCGGCCAAGTACGGCGTGATGCCAGAGATCCTGCATACGTCGGTCCTGTCGCGCGGTAATGGGATATTGGAAGGGACTAGTTTTGTCTCCAACATTCTGGGCACATCGTTTGGCGGGATACTGTACTCCAGTCTGAAAAGCACGGTCGACGTGAATGGGGTGTTGCACCCGAATCGAGAATGGGTCATCGGCGCGGTGCTGTTAGGCCTGGCGGTGATCGGGGTGGTTTTTTCGTTTCTTGTTCGCAAGATGCCTGCCGCGGCACCGGAGAAGAAACTGACTTGGAACCCGTTGGTTCCGCTGAAGGGGAGCTTTCAGGAACTGGGTCGCTCGCGATCGTTGGTGCTGGCCACGATTGGTATCGCGTTTTTTACCTTTATGACGCTGTACATGCGGCAGAGTTTGTTGTTTGAGGGCGAGACCGATAAGGATCTGGCCGAGATGCAGCGCAAGCTGGTCGCGATGCAAAAGGCGGAGAAGAACGCGACCCGTTCGGCGTTTAAACCTGTGGTGCAGGCGAACGGTGCGACAAGCACTGGCCGTGTTGCTGGTCCAGCGTCAGGTTCACCAGTTGCAACATTGCCAGAGGGGGAATTGACCACGGTCGAAGACGCGGCGATGGACAAGAGCCAGGAGCATGAGCTGCGCATCGCCATGCTGGTGGCGTTTATCGGCCTGGGTGTCGGTATTGGCTGTGCGGTTGCCGGGCAACTCTCCGGGAACCGGTTGGAGTTGGGGCTGGTACCGATTGGTGGCATCGGAATGGCCGTGTTGACGCTGGCACTGGCTGCCGCCACGCCGCTCCATTTGCCAGGAGTGACAATTGCCTGCTTGATTTTGATTGGCTTTGCCGCCGGTCTGTATATCGTGCCGATGTACACCTTGCTGCAGCACCGTGCGCCAAAGGAGAGCAAAGGAAGCATGGTGGCGGTCAGTAATTTTCTTAACGTCACCGGTGGCCTGGTGGCGATCGTCGTTTTTTATTGCTTGACGCTAGGCCTGCAGGCGGTTCTTGGCCTTAGCATGACCAATAAGGACGCCGTCGATATTGAGTCGACTCAGCGATACATAGCGCAATTGGAATTTGCGCAGCGGATTCCGCCGCTGTTGTTTGGGTCGGCCAGCGTTATCACGGTGATTACGTTGCTATCTTTGATCTGGCAACGCCCGGACTTTTTGGTCCGCACGCTGTCGTGGATTCGGATCCCTTCGCGGCGGTATGTGCGTGCGGTCCATGCCGATCACCTGCCAGGGCGCGGCCCGTTGATTGTGGTGACCAACTGCTCGGATATCCGCCAATGGATGCATGTCATCGCGGTGGTTGATCGCTATACGCGATTTGTTATGCCGCAGACGATCTCGCCGGAGGATCAACGTCTGGCTAGTTTTTCACGCTTGCTGGGGATTACCTTGCCGGATGCCAGCCCGAGCGATCCGTCGCAGTGGAACGCGATGCTGGAGAGCGGTGCGCGTTCTCTGCGCGAAGGGAATATGGTTGGTTTGTATGTCGGTGAATCCACAGTATCGGCTAGCGCAATGGAATTGATCCGCGGGTTGCAGTCGCGGACTAGCGCGGACATTTTGCCGGTCTACTACGGCGAGTATCCACCGCATAGCAGTGAGGAAAAACGAATTTCCGGTCGGACGAGCGTGGTGATAGGTGAGCGCTTACCGGCAGACGCCACTGCCGAAACGATCGGCGACGGGCTGTTCAAATTTGCGGTACCGCCTGAGGCAACGCAGGACGCCCTGCCGGCTGAGCAGGGCGTCTAGGAGCGTTATCATTTCTTTCCGCCGGTGCGCTGGCGGATTAGCCGGCGACCGCTTCGCGTGCTTGCGACTTCTTGCCGCGGCTGGGCCGTGTTGGCAGGACTTTTTTTTCGACAGTGTCCGAAGTGCCGTGCCAGCCGGTGGCATCAAGCATTTCTGTGTACTCGGCGAGCGACTTCACAATCACGTCGGGACAGTAGGCGTATCGTGCCAGGTCTTCGACTTGCGTGCCACCGCTGAGTACCAACACGGTGCGATAGCTCAGTTGCACACCGCCGAGAATGTCGGTCTCCATCGTGTCACCAATCATGGTGACTTCGTCGGTGGCCAGGCCCATTTCTTTGCGTGCGGCACGCATCATCACCGGGCTAGGCTTACCAACGCTGAACGCTTTGACTCCGGTGGCAGTCTCCAACATAGCAACCATGGCACCGCAGCCGGGTCGCATCGAGCCGTTCTGAGTGGGGCAATTGGGATCCATGTTGGTGGCGACCAGTTTGGAGCCTTTGAGAATCATTTTCACCGCCGCTTCGACCAGTTCCAAGTTGAACGTGCGGCCTTCGCCGACAACAACATAGTCTGGATCGTGGTCGACGATGGCAAAACCGTTGCTGTGCAGTGCGGTGAGCAAGCCACCTTCGCCAATGACATAGGCGGTTCCATTCGGCTTTTGGCCTGCCAAGTAGCGAGCCGTTGCCATGGCACTGGTAAATACATGTTCCTCAGTGATATTGATTCCCATGCGCAACATTTTTGCAACTACATCCAATCGCGCACGCTGCGAGTTATTGGTCAGCAAGCGGAACGGAATCCCTCGAGCACGCAGTTGGTTAATGAAAACATCTGCGCCACGAATAAGCTCTGAACCACGGTACAACACACCATCCATGTCGATCAAATAGCCATGCGCCATTTTGGCACCTTTCGTTAAAACACTTGCCCCGACTCATAAAAGCGCATCCTGCTGCCGTTCCCATCCTGTGGAACCAAACCAGCAAAACTTGCAACGCGGCGGTCAGTCTACGCAATGATTGTGCCGAAATGATTCGCGCGACGTAAAATCCATGTTCAAACTAGCTATTATCGCCAGATCCACAGTTTATGAACAAAATGCTAACAGAGGTGCATCGTGCGATGGCATGCAGATGCACAAATAACAGGCAGGATACGTGCTAGCAATTTAGAAATTTGCCGGGAAATATGAGGTTTTATAGGCAAGACGTAGCAAACGGTGCAACTGCCCACTCGTTGATCTGCTCTTCCGTTTTCATTTTTTACCGCAGAGGCCACAGAGGGCAGACGCAGAGAAGAAGCAACGACGAGTGTTGATTCAACTGATATCCTGCGCATCCTGTCTATCCTTGTTCAAGAACAAATTAGACGGAACGAGCAAGAATGAACGGGATGAATTGAATGGCTGGTAAATGTCATCTCTGCGTTCTTCTCTGCGCCCCTCTGCGGTAAGCTTAAAGAGCTTAAATTCAAGAAGTTCAGCTACGTGTAGCGCACGCCTTGGTGATCGGTTTCAAAGAATGGGGGCAATAGCGCGTCGGCACGCATCAGTCCCGCGCGAGTGAGTGAGATTTGATCGCCAGAGATTTCGATCAGGCCATCGTTCTGGTACTCGTTCCACGTATCGCGCCAATGATCGATGATCTCTGCAGCGAACTTGTTGCGGAAATATTCCGCGTTAAGCCGCCCGGTCTTGAGTTGCAGGATCATTTCGCGAATGAGCAGTTGATGTGGCGTTGGTCGCATGGCGCGGCCGAGGGGAAGTTCACCCTTGGATAGTGGCTCGACGTAGCTTTTCCAGTCTGGCTGGTTCTGATAATGCACGCCAGAAACATGTCCAAAGCTGGCGACGCCGGTGGCCAGTAGATCGCTGCCGCGCCACAGATTGTCGCGGTAGCTGAAGTTGACTTTGCTTTTATCCTTCACGACGGTGTAGGCGCTACTGACGGAGTAGCCAGCCGACTGAAATTCATCGAATGCATAATCGAGCCAGGCGCGTTTGGTCGGCCAATCGGCGACAGGGGTTTCAATTTTGTTGCCAAGAATGTCTTGCGAATAGACCGTGTTGAACGGCAATTCCATCTGATAGATCGTGACGCTGTCGGGGGACATATCGATCGTCTTGCGAATGTTCTCCCGCCAGTTCTCCCACGTTTCACCGACCATGCCGGAGATGAGATCAATGTTCGTGTTGTAGAAACCGGCGTCGGTGATCCATTTCCAGGATTTGAGGATCTCGGGCGAAAGATGCGCACGACCATTCTCGGAGAGAACTTTGTCATCGAGATTCTCAACACCCAAACTGATGCGCGTGACACCTAGCTCTTTGATCGTATGGACCTTGGGTTCGCTCAGGGTTCCCGGCTCACATTCAAACGTGACTTCTTCGGCATGGTCCCAGTTGATGTTGGCCCGCAGTCGATCGACCAGAGAGGTCAGTTGCTTGGCACTGAGAAACGATGGCGTACCACCACCAAAATAGACAAAGCGGAAGGGACGTTCTCCCATCACCGGCAGTTTGCTGACCAGTTCGATCTCGGTCGAGAGAGCGGCGACGTAGTCCTCCACCTCATGCGCGTTCTTCTCGGTATAGACGCGGAAATAGCAGAATTTGCAGCGTTTGCGACAGAAGGGGATGTGCAGGTATAGCCCGAGATCGTTGGGTTTGTTGATTGCGTGCCCGAGGTTGTCGTAGCCGGGCAGCGGAGGAGTCTGCATCGCACTGCGAACTTCGGGGAGTGCATCGAGTGACCATTGTGAGAAGGGTGGGTAGTTCGAAATGAAGTAGCTACCGACTTCGGTCTTGGTGGCGTCGGTTGTCATGTGGTTCCTCTCAATTAAAGCTACCGATCCATCCGAAGCGCCGTCACAAAAAAAATGACAAATGATTGATGATTAACAATAAATGATAGATTTGCCCTACCGCCGGAGACGGATTTATCATTTGTTATCAGTCAGTAATCATCAATCATTCATTTCCCCCCAAAACAATACACATGTCCGTCATCACTTGCGATGACCAGACGGCTATCGGCCACGGCTGGCGAGCCGATATATCCTCCGCCTGTTTCATATTCCCACAATTTCTTGCCGGTCTTGCGGTCGACGGCATACACTCTGCCCTCTGACGTACCAAAGAAGACACGGTCGCCGACAATCACCGGTGAGCTGTCGATCCGGCCGCGCAGTGTGAGCTTCCAGATCGAATCGCCGCTCTCTGTTTTCATGGCGCGCAGGATTTTGTCGCGGCCACCGAAAATCACCGTGTCGTCCTGCACTACTGCCGAAGAACGGATCGGGTGCTGACGCGCTTTGTCCTGGTACTTCCAAGCGACTTCGGCCTTTTTCCAATCGATGGCGAAAAAAGTCCCCCCTTCGGTGCCAAAGAAAATCCGATCGCCAACGGCCGCCGGGGTCGAGCCGGTGGGAGAGTCAATCGGCACACTGCCGATAGCGGTTCCTTTTTCAACGTCGATTATATGTAATTTACTGTCGCACCCGGCTAGAAACGCTCGCCCGGCGACGATGGTCGGAGCGCAGCGAATCTGATCTTCAATGGCGTGCTTCCAGACGAGCTTTCCGTCGGCGGCGTTCAGGCAGTATAAGGTCGAATCTTGCGAGCCGAACAGTACATTCTGGCCGTGAAAGTTCGCTGCAGAGTTGATTTCCGCCTCGGTCTTAAACTGCCAGCGCTCCTTGCCATCTTTGGTGTCGTAACAATGGAAAACGCCGCCGATATCGCCGACGTAGAGCAGGCCGTTACTCAATGAGGCGGCCGTGTTGTATCCATCCTCCTGCTTGGTCTGCCAGATTTCCTTGCCACTTTTTAGATCGATGGCAAAGAAGTGCCCGTCTAAATCGCCGATGTACACCACACCGTTGGCAATCGCAGCGGTGGCTTCAAACGCACCTTTCTCGACAGGAAAATCCCACAGCAGTTCGAGATCCTTGGGTAGCGGACTAATGGCCACACCGGTGGCAGTCGAGTTGCCGCGAAAGAGAGGCCAGGCGTCGGCAGTGGCTTGCGGTATTGGAGTTGGTTTTGCACCCTGCGCTGCATCGGCAGCGATGACGACCGATGCGCAGTACATTGTTGTCTGCAATGCGATCGCCGTCAGTAGTGGTGATATCAGCAATTGCCGCATGAACTTATTGTCTATCCGTCGTTAATATGTCACTCGGTTTAAAATGCGCTGGTATACAGAGCGAGCATCTCTGCTTCGCCCGCTTCGCATGGATTGTGGTGAGCCGTCCATTGTTTGGCCGCTTCGACAGCCAATGCTGGCAGACGGTCGGCTGCAACTTCTCGCTGCGATAGTTGAGCCGGCAAATCGGACAGCGCCACCAACTCCGTAACAAACGCAGCCAGACCATCAGCACCGGACTTTGCTGCCGGAAAACCGGCCATGCCTGCGGTGGATTCCAGCAGTTCTGTATACCGTTGATTATACCCGACGCCGTTAAAGCGAATCACATGCGGCAGCATCAGGCCGATTGCCTCGCCGTGAGGAATACCGAAATTAGCTGTCAGCGGGTTGGCCAGGGCGTGCGCCGCGCCCAGCATGCTGTTTTCGATCGCTAAACCAGCAAAACAGGCTCCCAACTGCACTGCCCCACGGGCTTCCAGATCGTCTGGCGATTGTAACACTTGCCGCAAATTACCGCCGATCAACCGCCAGGCCTCGCGTCCAAAAGCCATCGAAGCCGGGTTGCGACTCTTGGTCACGTAGCTCTCAAGCGTATGGGCCAAGGCATCGATTCCGGTCAGTGCGGTCACACGCCGCGGCTGAGTGAGCGTCAATGTCGGATCGAGAATCGCAATGCGAAAGC
>JAWXCH010000586.1:0-3183 GCA_034440595.1 Planctomycetota bacterium
GTACAGTACCTATGAAAAGAAAATGATCGACCTGAACCGTCGATTTCAGATTGTTGCCTTGCTGCTCAATTCTTTTGATGATCGGTTAGCGAAAGAGTTAGTCGCCAATCCTGATATGGTCCGCGAGCGTCCCGAAGCGGTCATTCAACAGCTTTCTGCCAAGAACGAGCAATTGCGTAGCCGCAAGCCCCCGCTGGTGATCCCTGGCTCCGCAGACGAAGATTGGGTTCCCTATTCACTGGCCTTGGAAGTCGAAGCACTCCGCCAAATTGTAGCCGGACATGGTGGCCAACCGCAGAACGAAGCGACCGCAAAACTCGCCGCCATCTTTGATGCCTATGGCAAAGACAATCCCGGTGCCTTCAATGCTGCCGTGAATCGTTATCACACCTACATCAATGACCTAGCACCCAAGCAACTGGCCGATGCCTCGCCTCGGCTGGAGAGTTTCTTCAGCAACTTTGAACCGTTCTATTACGCCGCAGAGCTGTATGTGATCGCGATGTTTCTGGCGCTGATCGCCTGGCTATTCGGCAGCAAGATCTTTGCCAGCATGTCGTTTTGGATCGTCGTCTTTACCTTTGTGGTCCATTCGGCGGCGCTGGTCTTGCGCATGTATATCGCCGGTCGGCCACCGGTGACGAACCTGTATGCCTCGGCGGTCTTTATCGCCTGGGCTTGCGTCGGTATTGGCCTGATTTTGGAGATGATCTTTCACCGAGTGTACGGCACGATCGTCGCATCCGTGGCAGGTTTCTCGTCACTCTTCATCGCTCATCTGCTGGCCACTCAGGTCGTCGGGCACAACGGCGACACCATCGGCGTGCAGCAGGCAGTTCTGGATACGAATTTCTGGCTGGCCACGCACGTCGTGTGCATCACGATCGGTTATGCGACGACCTTCCTGGCAGGGATCCTGGGAATTCTGTATATCCTGGGCGGAGTTTTTACCCGTAAGCTGATTCCCGAAGTCAGTAAGGACCTTGGTCGGATGATCTATGGAACCTTGTGCGGCGCGCTGTTGTTCAGCTTTTTTGGAACGGTGCTCGGCGGGCTGTGGGGGGATGACTCCTGGGGAAGATTCTGGGGCTGGGATCCAAAAGAAACGGCGCGTTGATTATCGTGCTCTGGAATGCGGTTGTCCTGCACGCACGCTGGGGCGGCATGGTCAAGGATCGCGGCATGGCGGTCCTGGCGGTCGGCGGCAATATTGTCACGGCCTGGTCCTGGTTCGGCGTGAACGAGCTAGGCATCGGCCTGCACAGTTATGGTTTCACCGAGGGGGTGCTAGTAGTACTCGGCGGTTTTGTCGGCACGCAACTATTGCTGATCGGTTTGGGATCGATTCCAAAACGCTTGTGGCGGAGTTTTGCGACGACGACGAGCGCTGCGTAACTAATTTACCGCGGCATCGCTGGTGCCAGCGGCAAGAATCGCATTAGCATTTCCGTCTGCGGCGAGGCGGGTACCAGCACCTGCTCATCAGGAACTAGCGCACGGAGCAGTTGAACCACTGGGCCAGAGGAACCGCTTGGCTCCATGAGAATTGGCTGCCCTTTGGCTTGCATGATCACGCCGTTCTGTTCGTCGCCCCGCAATTGCAAACCGCTGGCATCGATGGCAAAGCGACAAGCCAGGCGGTCATATTGCACGTCTCCCCCTTGCGGCATGGCCAGTGTCTGCCGCTGCAATCGCAAGGCGCTGCAAGCCGAGTGCAGCAGCGATTCACTGATCGATCCTGGCCCGGCAGTTAGCACGCCTTGCGCCTTTTCCAGGCGACCATTACGAATCTCCGCACTTTGCAGTGTCGACTCGGCCATGCCAATCCAGCGGTGCGAGAAATTCTCTGATATGGCACTCTGCAGGTCCACCTGCGAAAGCTTGCCTGCAATGGCCGCTTGCCATCCGACTGCAGGATGATTGGCCGCAATTGTGCCAGTGAATGTTGCTCGGTCGCCGAGAATTCCTAAGTCGATTTGCGCTGTGTTGAATAGCGCGCAGGGAATGGCCGCACTGTTGGTGTCGAGTTCAAACCCATTGTAGGCACCGTCCGCTTGCCGGGTGCGAACGATTCGCCCCACCACACGTTTGGCACCCTCGGCGGGCAAGTAAGAAATGGCCGCCTCTTGGCATTGTTCTGTGCCTTGAATCGCGCACTCAAAACTGCGGATCGGGTATTCACCTTTGGCCGACCGCAGCGATAGCTCGGCAGCTTGAAAACTCACCGGTCGAAACGAATCGGCAGCGCGCCGCTTGAGTTGTTGCTCTAGTGCAGCCCAGATCATCGCTGACTGTTTCAGTTCAACCGTTGAACCGGTTGCCACCACCGCGACACGATCAGCCTGATCGTAAATCGTGATCGATTCAAACCGTGCCACTACCTGGCCACTTTCCCAGTCGCTCAGTGCGACATTCTCTAGTCGCGTCACGCCTGGCAAAGGATGACTAGCCTGTTCAATCTTTGTTTGCAGGCCAATAGCGCCGGTCAATTCTGCTGCGATTGTTTCACGATAAGAATCGCCGGAGCGGTGAGAAGACCACCCGCAGAGGGCCAGCGTGGGACCGATGCAGAGTAGCACAAAGCCCATTCTGCAGAGCGATAGTCGTGTTTGTTGATGCATGCGGAACGTCCTTGTCCCTACAAAGTCTTGAGCCAGTATCTTGAACTCTTGCCGGCTGATCGGCACGATACTCTACCGTTCGCCAGCCATTTTCAAAAACAATTCATACCGTGCTTTCATTTCCACCAGACTGTCGCCGCCGAATTTTTCGATCAACGCACCGGCCACTTCAAACGCGACCACATTCTCAATGATGACCCCTGCGGCGGACACGGCGCAGACATCGCTTCGCTCGTACGCCGCAGCCTCCGACTCCTTCGTCTCCAGGTTGATCGAATCCAGCGGTTTGCGCAGCGTGCTGATCGGCTTCATGGCCGCACGAACCACCAGCGGCTGACCGTTGGTCATGCCCGCCTCCAGTCCGCCGGCATTGTTGGTTGCTCGAGTATACCCCAGCGACGCAGATTCCTTTTGCGTAGCGTCGTAAGCGATTGGATCATGCACCTGCGAACCGCGACGGCGTGCTGCTTCAAACCCCAGGCCGATCTCAACCCCCTTGATTGCCTGAACGGCCATCACCGCCTGAGCGAGCCGGCCATCCAGCTTGCGATCCCACTGAGCA
>JAWXCH010000587.1:0-2832 GCA_034440595.1 Planctomycetota bacterium
CCACTACCAGATGTGGAATGCGGCCTTGAGCAACTATCGCAAGCAAATCACTCAACTCGCCCAGTTCAAGCAGACAAGTTTGTCAGCCAGCCACAAAGGACGAATGGCAATTCTGGAAGAACAGCTTGCCTCGGCAACCGAGGAGAAAATCCGCCGCATGCGTCACGCACAGATGGATGCAGCGAAACGGGACTTCGAGCAGCATTCCGAGGAACTCAGGAAGGCGTCTGAGCACGCGGACATCACCACGGAGTTGATCATCACTGGCACCATCGAGATTACCAAGGGGTAACGCGAAATGATCGACTACGATGCTATCTCCCGAAAGAATGAGCGTGAGCTTGGAACGAAGCTCAAATCGCGTCGGACGCAGATCTCGCTATATGCCGATCCGACGCACTTCGTTTACGAGTTGCTTCAGAACGCCGATGACCATGGTGCAACAGAGATTTCGTTCAGACTTCTTTCGGACCGGCTGATCGTCGAGCATAACGTGACCGAACGGTTTGCCGTCAAGCACATCGAAGCAATTTCGTCGTTTGAAGACAGCACGAGCGAGGATGAGCTACTGAAGACCGGCAAGTTTGGGCTTGGGTTCAAGAGTGTCTTTGCATTCACGGCTACCCCACGGGTGTATTGCGGTGATGCAAACTTTGTAATCCACGATCTCTATCGGCTGCGGGGCCTGGCAAAGCCCGATGATCTCGACCCGACGCTGACACGCTTTGAATTGCCCTTTAATCACATTAAGTCAAAACCAGAGTTTATCTTCGAGGAGCACATGAAATCGCCGGAAATGGCGATCGAGATCATTCACGGCAAGTTTGAAGCCCTTGAAGACATCACGCTTCTGTTCACGAGAAACCTGACAGCCATTCGCGTCACAGCAGAGGATGGCCGGTATTCCTGGAGCCGAGTGCCAAACCGAGACGGCACGGTCACAATCAAGGCTCCGAATTCAACGGCCACGTTTCGACTGCGAGAGAAGGCAATCGAATGGCACGGAAAGAAGCACAGGCCCGTCCAGATCGCGATCCGCTTGGATGAGGCTGGCTCGCCTATCCCCTCCGAAGATAACTTGGTGGTGACGTTTCCGACCTCAATCTCCACGGGGATGGGGATCATCCTCAATGGTCCTTACCGCACCACACCGGCACGAGAGGGTGTGGGGGAAGGCGACACATTCAACGGGTTTCTTGTTGAACAATCGGCGGACTTGCTGGCTGAGATGATTCGTGAGCAGCGTGATGCGAAGCGATTGTCGCTCAAATTCCTGGAAATCCTTCCGATCGACAGTACACGGTCTGACAGCCCAGGCTTCTTTAGTCCGATCCACAAGCGGATTCGCGCCATGCTCGCGGAGGAGCCAGTTCTTCCGGCAACAACGGCGAAATATGTGGCTGGCAAGAATGCCCGAATCGCCCGTGGCCAGTACCTCGTCGATCTTTTCAGTGACGAGCAACTGACGGCCATCCATCAATCGAAGCAACCTCTCCACTGGCTATCGAGCGAAATCACGGAGACTAATACGCCCAGGCTCTATCGGGCCTTGGCAGGTAGTGGTCGCAACATCTATCAGGCGGTGACAGATGGACTTGTCGAGGGCATTGTCGTCAGACCAGAGGTCTTGCTCGCCAAGCTCAACGCCGACTTTCTGAGCATCCAACAGCCGAAGTGGCTGAGCAACCTCTACGCAGCCTTACATGAACACGCGTCCGCAGACGCCAAGGCGGCAGCCGCTCTTCGACCGATCGTCCGATTGAGCACTCGCAAACACGTTCCCGTGCTGACCAACGGCAGGCCTTCAGCGTATCTGCCCACCAAGGCGACCACGAAGTACGAAACCATCGATCCCAAGGTCTTAAAATCCTCGCAGGCCAAAGCGTACTTCACGTCTAACGGATACCATCAGCCGGACTTGTCGGCGGAAGTCTTCGAGCAAGTGCTTCCTAAGTACCGGAAGCATGACCCAGTCGTCCTCTACAAGACACATTTGTTGCACCTACGCAAAATCCTCAAGGTATCCAAAGACGCAAAAGTCGCTTCCCATCTCTTGGAACAGCTCCGGCTCAGCAAAGTCGTACTCTGCTTCAATGCCCAGACTCAGGAGCAGCGATTCCGATTGCCCGGCGAAGTGTATTTCTGGGATGCAGGGCTTGGGAGCTATTTTGCGGGGAATCCGAACGCCTGGTTCGTGGCCCGTGAATACAGTGCAGCGTCTGACGGAATAAGCATCCTCGACCTGTTTCGCAAGCTTGGTGTCGCCGGTGAGTTTCCACGAGAAATCTGTGGAGCCGGATCCTACGCCAGACACTGGCACGGGGACCACGAACGTGGAATCGCTGGCTTCCATCCCGAATGGAATCTTGACGGGCTCGCCTTTGCGACGGCACACCCCACAATCGACGGTGCCGCGTACATCTGGAACAACCTGCTGCCCCGGTTTGAAAATCGTATCTGCGGAAAAGTGCAATCGTCATCACGACAGGACTTCCCTGCCCACTACACGACAGAACAACTACGAGTCTCACCGGGTGGAATAATCCTCCGCGAATGTGCTTGGATACCGGATACCTCCGGTGAATTTCGAACAGGCAAGCAGATTCACACAATCGACGCACTTCACGATGCATTGGAAAGGGACCAGGATCTCCTCGTGATACTTGACGAAGGGGCATCAGCGCAAAAGACCGAGGCAGCCAGGGCTTTGGGGATCAGCCTCGCGGATGCAGCCTTCATTAACGAGAACAAGGAAGAGTACGACAAGTGGAAGGAAGAGGTTGCTGGACGCCATGCAAATCAAGAGTTGCTTGAGAACGCACCTGCGAAAGA
>JAWXCH010000588.1:0-2875 GCA_034440595.1 Planctomycetota bacterium
CAACACGATTATCGCCAGCAGCCAGGCGATGGCTGACTTCACATCCTGCGACTGCGTAGTCCACGGGCGTCTGCGCAGAACATCGTCCGCTCGAAGTGGGATGCTGATCACTGGCCGCCTCTAGAAAAAGAGTGAACCGAGTGACCGCAAAAACGCCTCAAAGAAATTCGATTGCCGATCTCGAAACCATTCAAAGTCCGATCCCGGTGCACCGATAAACGGGCGGAGAACCCAGCCCAATTGCGCACCGACCAGACCAAACACGACCATCCAGGTGGCAAAGACTTTGCGAACGTGATGGCTGAGCACCTGTCCTTCAGGGCTTTCCAGCCCGCCGATGGTATCGTCGGACATTTCTGAAACGGCCTCCCTCGCTGGCAACTGGGGCGGCAGTAGCGGCGGCGTGGCCGGTACTTCCGTCGACTTGATGTCTGTGGGCACGTCGTCCATGCTGGAATGCTGTGCGGTTGACGACCAGACATCCGCGGCATCGTCCTCTTCGTCGTCCTCTTCGTCGTCCTCTTCGTCGTCCTGCGCGGAGGCAATCGCGGTGGCAGGAGTAACAGTTGCAGCACCGTCGCTAGTACCACTGAGACGACTGAGCGTCTGTCGCAAGAACGCCAGACCCAACAGTCCGGCCACGGCAAACACTATCACATTCAGCACGATCATGAACGCGTAGCTGGTCGTACTGACAGAGAAGAACGCGACGATGGGCCCGAGCGATGCCAGCACCGCCAGATTCACCGCTAGCGCCGCGATTAGCAATCGCAATACGGCCGGCACCGTCAGCCGCGAACCAACTAGCGCATTGAAAACATACAACGATGGAAATGTGATACCGAGCGTCAAAAAGAACAGCAATGGAACCTTGATCGTGCTGGCCACGACCTGCATCCACGATCCGTCGGGTCGGAAGAGGGAAAAGCAACCCATGCATAGCCCATAGAGCATGGCCAGTATGAGAATGATCAGCGACAGCCCGGCAATCGGGACTTCGACGCTCCCTTCCTTTAGCGCCGACAGCCGCGTGGCATCGCCGCGCAAGACGCGATCAAGCTGCTTTAAATGTTGGGCGAACGAGTCGCGGTAGCTGTCAAGTCGAACGGAGGCCATAGTGCTAATCTCACGGGGGTACGAATCTCACGGGCGTCAGACTAGTGTATCGTCAGCTAAGAATTGGGTGACACTGCTGGCTTGCCTGCGCGAATGCGGGGGGCGTGTCCAGCAGTGCTTTGGGTTAGGTCTATTCACCATTCGCCGCCGAAGTCCGTTTATTGGCCCGTGGGGCAGGAAATCTGCCAAGAGGATCTCCGCTGCGGAGAAACCACGTCCGGAAATGTCCGGTATTTGACGCGCCCGTGAGTTATTTAGCCAACCGCGCCAGTGCCCGCTGTTGGTTTTGCAACGGGACGGTGTCCCGTGGACGACTAATCAGCCACCGCCGAGAACGGATTCTCCTTCAATGGAAAGCTATCCGGGTCTGCCGGTGGCGGCGGTGGGTCCGAATCCTTGCGCATGTACACGGTGCGCTTGGCAGTCTGGCCGGCGGTCAGAGGAGGGCTCATTAGCATCTCCAAGTTGCCGCGTATGGGGTCAAGAGAGTACTCGCCCACTGCGCTGTACTCTTCTGCAAGTACCTGGAACATTGTTATTCTCAGCTGCGCGTCACCAGTCGCGGGCAGCGTGGTCACAATGGCCACCCCTTTATCATTCGTGGTTGCTATGAATGGACCAGCTAGCTTTGTTAATGGTTTCGGCGGTTGGCCGGTGGTCAGTTCCTGCCGAATATCTGCCAGACGATCACGCTCATAGCCGACGGTTATTACACCGCGCCAAAAATTGTACCATCCCGGCAAGAAAGCAACCGCAACTCCTGGTATTGGACGTTCGTGACGGTCTAGTACCGTTACCTCGCAAGCGGCGGCTCGTTCCATTGGAACGTTGAGTTCGGTAGAAGGACTTTGCAAACAATGTAACTGCATCCAATTCGATTGATGTTGCAATTCTTCGGCGAAATTCTTCGTCACAACTGGATGCTCCTTGCCATACTGCTCAAGCTCCGCAATGGCGGGTTTTTTACTCGTCCAGCCGTCGCAGACGGCGACTACCTGTAGGTGTTTTTCAGCAGGAAGCGATTCAAAAACAAATGTTCCGTCAGCAGCGATATCTGCCGTCGCTTGCCAAACACTTCCTAACTTCTCACTGCAGGCGATGCCAACCACTTGCCCGCCTTTGACGGGTCGAGGGACTTGTGCGTCGAGCTTTCCTTCAACTCGCACGCCCGGTCGCAGTGTAGCATCCATTTTGATCGTGTTACCCGACTGTTCTTTCAGCTCGATTAGATCACTGTAAAGCGCTGGCCCAGCTTCTGGAATTTGAAGGATGCGCAACCGCCAGGCTCTAGAATGGGATGACAGGTCCACGTTCCGTAGCGTCAGCACGCCCTCCTTCTCCGACCAGTCGCGCTGTTGTGCATGGTAGTCGGGATAGAGTCTGGAAAGCGGTTTGTTGTGTTCATCGACGGCGCGGATTTCGATGGTGGTCGCTTCAGGCAGAGTAATTGCGTCCTGGTCAACCGACGCCAAGTTGTGCAACACCGGCGGGTGATCGGAATGTTCAATGCGAAGAATGATCGCTTGATTTGACATGAAGTTTAAACGCCGCATGGACTTCGCCGCATCACTATTTCCAGTCACCTTGAACGGCAAGGAAGCAAGTCCATTCTCGTCCGTTTGAGTTTCCGGCATAGCTGCCGCGCGCTCCTCGGCCGATTTGATCGTACTGGCTATCTGCCAGCGGACCTTGGCACCGGCAACCGGCACACCTTGCTTATTCTCTACCTTAAAGCGATAGATAGTACCGCCATAAAAGG
>JAWXCH010000589.1:0-8683 GCA_034440595.1 Planctomycetota bacterium
CAACAAAGTCGCTTCGGCCACTGGTTTTTCCAGTCATGGCCACTTCGCCTCTACCTTCCACCGCCTCATTGGGGTTAGCCCAACTGAGTACCGGGAATCCTTTTATTGAATGATGCAGTGGCACATAGTGGGCAGGTCAGTCCATCCTTGCACGTAATCCTAGACTGGCGTTCGACTGCTTTCGCCAAGTGTGCGGAAGAATCTTATTTAAGCACCCATTTATAGTTTCTCAATGATAATTCATCAAGCAGCCGTCAACTTATGAACGTAACACAATTCCGATGCCGCACAAAAATACTCGGCCGCTACCTGTGATTTCACCAGATGAATGGAGTTCTCTGTGGCTGTTCGATACGAATCTAAACCTGGAGTTGGCGTAGAAGCGGGCCGTTTATTGTTGGCGCTGTCGATGAGACGCAGTTTGCGTAATGTAGACGGAATGCTGAAGTCGACCTATAGCTTTTCTGATGGGAAGGAGCCTTCATCAATTGATGCCAGGATTGTTGATTTATTACATCAAGGAGGTTTGATTAGGCTTCAAGAGCATAAATCATTTTTCAGGCGTGTGACTCATGTATGGAACCTAACCGAACTAGGCACTCGATCTATCGACGATCCTGACGGTTCAGGCCTCGACGAAACGCTAGCATTCTGGATGTCCATCGGTGTTGAGAGGCGGATTATGGTCAAAGTCCTCGATCCGAGAAACGAGCAGAGTCCAACAATTATAGATTGTGAGAATGAGATAAGCCGAGAATCCGCACTTATACGTCGGCCACCATTCGCCATTTCACAACATGTTGTCATGGACATTTGGAAAGTTGGAGTGGAAATTGATCGAACACAGGTTCCTACTTCAGCATTCTCTCATCTGAAAAACCTGTATGCGGTGCGAATGTTTACGAACGATATTCGTCAATCGTACATTGTAAGTAAGAGCGTGTGGGATGAGTGCGAGAGTTTCTATTTGAGAACCGGACGGTTGCCGGCTTTGCCGATCGCAACCTGATCGCCCCCGCCCCAGTGAGAGTTAGTAGTCGTTCGCACCACAGGACATTCATGACGTTATGGAACTCATAATTCAACGCCTCATTTGTCGCCTTCATCAGCGCCCAATGACACCTTCGTGAGAGGCAGATACTGGTCGCTCGATGACAATCGAAGGAATTACCAGTATGAGTCACACAATTACGAAGATGAATGAGTTGATCCCTGATGGCCCTAAGGAAATCTGATCAAAGGTCTCAAGAACAGCAGGATTGCTGATTTCGCCCGAGCCGGGTTCATCCTGTAGTCTTTTGCCATTCAGATAGGTGCCCATTGTGCTGCGTTCATCTCGGAGAAAGTATTTGATCACATCCTTATGTCTCTGCCGAATGATTGTGGCATGAATTCGCGATACTTCACGCGGCCTCAACCAAATCGCATCATTCATTTGAAAGTCAGCGATTCCCTCAGCGGGCCTTTCCATCGGAGACGCTGGCCGCCCGATCGTGATTTCGTCGACAGTAACCTTCATCAGGCCGCAGTTGTAGGGGCCGCATCCGATGATGTAGCCCCCGGCCTCAAGTAACGCGATAGATTGCGCCAGATTGCCGACTCGTTGCTCACGATCAGAATGCAAGAGCAAGGCGATATCATGCAGCCTGGTAGTGCTGATGAGTTGATCGATGCGGCGTGCGATCTCAATCGCTAATGGGTTGTCGTTCATGCTGGCTTCTCATCATTCTCCGACTTCTTATCGCTCGATGAGTCCAACGGTGTCTCTATTGAATTTGGGGTAAGCATGGCTGAGACAGCGGGGGGAGGTGCAGATTCCGGCGCAACACCCGTTGGCAATGGGGAGCCTTCGATCGCCGCCGTAGGTTCAAGCTCCGCCTTGGTGTTGACAGACATCTCTTGTCCCGTGTCAGGAGCTGCGGACACATTCTCGACTTGCGTGCTCTGATCAGGATCTCGCTTCTTGCGAAGAGATATCAATCGGTTTCGCACATAGGCGAACCCGTCACCAACACGTGACGCAACCCAAGCGACACCGCCACCGACTGCCTTTGCGGCCGCCACGCATCGTAAGCGTGTTCTCTCCCGAAAGACCTTCCGTGCCTGCCGCTTCCGATCCTTATTACGGATGAATGCAACCATGCGCTCGTTGGGCGCTGCGTCGTGCCCAAGTTGCCTGGCGCGATCAAGTGCGATCAAGGCTTGTTGCGGTCTCCCCTGATAGAGATATATCTTCGCCCAAAGAAGGAAGGCGTGATAATCGAGCGGCTGTAGAGCGGAACATCGTTTGAGGTCCAACGCTGCCTCGTCCCATTGCCGGGCAATAGCCAGTCTTACCGCCCGATCGAAATACGCACGTGCAGAGAGCGAGTAGAGGGGGTCCTGATGTGTCATTAGACTTTCTCACGTAAGTAGCGATTCCACTCGATTCGCAGGTGCTTGAAGTGCAGACCATACGCAAAAGCCAGTTCTTGCCGTCCACTGATAAGCGAATCAAGCTCGCCGATTGCTTGCTCTGTAGTCTCTGGCTGGCAGGTTGCCGAAAAGATGTGCTTTAACTTTACGTTTTCATCTGCCGTTTGTACATGTTGCGGATAGCTGCGAAGCCTGTGCTGACACGCTGCAATGGCGTGGGCGAGCGATGTGGCGGATTGAAAGCGAAACTGGTCGTCGACGTGAAGTGACCGCATGACAACTGAATCGACGTCTGCGGGGATTTGTGGATCAAAATGAGAAGGTGCCATTAACCCGTTTTCATGTAGCGACTGAAGGGCCAGCTTTAACTCGGGCACCGTTCGCGATTCAGATATCGTCCGTCTAGGGTAAGGCAAAGTGCCTGTAAGCATTTCGTATAAGACTAGCCCAGCCGAGAAAACGTCACTGGCGGCAACCTCATAACCTCGAATACTCTCAGGTGACATGTAGACGATTGTGCCTCCCGCCTCCGCAACCTTGGTGAAGCGTTCCACTCGACAAGCCAGACCAAAGTCACCGATGCGGACCGCCAGTTCACCATTGTCAATCTCTTCAAGCAGGAGATTCGCGGGTTTGATGTCGCGGTGAATTACGGGATACTCAAGGTCGTGCGCATGCCCCAAAGCCTCAGCGATCTGGCGGCCAAGTTCGAGCGCCACATCGAGTATCAACCCTTCGGGCGAGTTTTTCAGCATCGACTCAAGCGTACCACCAGCAACATACTCCATTGTGATGTATGGATGCCCGCCGAGTTGCTCATCGATCCGGTTGGCATCAAACACCCGTACGATCCCCGGATGCGAAATCTTCGAAAGTAGAAATGCCTCTGACAGGCTCTCGACACGATCAGCATCACTTAGCCCATCGACCAACAGCTTCATCACCTGCATTCCCATGTATCGGTGTCGAACCAGATACGCGTCGGCAAAACGTCCGCTGCCAAGGTGCTCGACTACTGTATAAGTATCACGAACCTGTGTACCTGGAGCAAGGCTAGGCCGTACTGCGGATTGTGCTTTATTCAGAGACAACAGTGGTCCTTGCACTCGTTAAATGATGCCTGATCGGATCGCAGATTGGGCGGCTGCCTCTTGTTCTGGCGGCAGTAGGCTCAGTAATTCTTGAATGATGCTCGCCATGGCGTCCGAATCCTTTCTACGCAATGCGATCGCCCCTTCCTCCAGAAGTTGCTGCCCCCGTCGGCGATCGAGGAAGTTCGCTTCTTGTTGCGCCAGATATGCAAGGAAACCTGCGAGGAAGGCCGGGTCCCGACGGTTCATAGCGTATCCAAGCTGGGCGAGACGTCGATCGGCAGATTCAAGCATACGGGGCTCTTTGGCACGGACAGCTTGATCGCCTTCATCAATCAGTGTGGCCAGCGTTTGTTGATCTTGTGGATCACCATGGTCGTGAACAGATCGGCGTACGCTAGCCTTTCGCTCCTCATACTCCGCAACCCGGGCTGGCCATTCAACCTTTGCGGCCAGTTCATGAACCTTCTTCGCGGCATCAACGAGAAGATTACGCGCTTGCCCGGCGGCAACGGCGTCACCGTTATCCCACAATTCAATCTTCTGCTCGATCTCCTCAAGAACAGCAGCAGCGCGGAATGCCGCCACTTCTCGTCCCGCAGTTGATTCGCCAGCAGCTTCGGCCTTCTCGGCAAGCTCATCAAGTCGCGCCTCAATCGCCTGCACTCGATCACGCATAACCTCTGCTGTTTCGTGGCGCAATTCGGAATCGTGTTTGACTTCAAATTGCTGCTGATCAAGCAACGGAATAGTGATTGTCGCCTTGGCGGTTCCAGACGTATCGACCTCCACGACAATCTCGACTTTAGTCCCTTTGGGTACATCTCTTGCGATGTCGGCACCGTTCAGAGAGAAGAGAATACCCACTTGATTCAGCTCGGATAATTTATGATGTCCGGTCAGGAATGGAATCGGTAAGGAGTCTTTGCTCCCTTTCTTGAGGTCCCGAATCGTGCGCTTCTGAACACGTTCAGAAATGCACGGCAGCGTCTCGCCAGCCTTGAGCAGGACAACTGAGGTTCCATCCGCCAAGCCGACCGAAACGCTTTGAGGCAGCGATGCCTTGGCCACCGTCGTACCGTATGTGATCGCGAATTGGTCAGGTGAGCACGGCAGCGAAGTCCCAGCGGCATCGCGTACATTCAACTTGAAAACACTTTGTCCCTTCTCACGTAGTTGCACCGTCGTGAAGAAGCGACCCTTCACATCAAGGGGCATGTCTCCACTGGTCCAACCTCGACTATCGTCACGGTCGATGGTGACGACCGCTCCCGGAGGAGGAGCCATGTTGCTGACGGTGACCTTACCCCCGACCATAGGTGTAAGCTCCTTGACGACAGGTTCGTACTCCAGCTCGACGCGTGCTGTGCCTACAGCAACCGGAACCGAGCCGGTCATTGCCTTGGGCATGCGCTGGGCCGATGCAAACACAGCCGCTCCGTGTGCAACAACCGTCAATGGATCAAGCGTACGATCGACGGGAATACCCAGAGTGGCGATTTGCTGTTGGACCAGAGGAACGTAAGTGCTTCCGCCGACCAGCAGCACCTTATCGATGTCTTTCGGCCGAAGGCCGGCGTCCTGAATGAGCCGAGCTGTGATATCAAGCGACTTCTGGACTTGGGTGTGAATCAGTCCTTCAAACACTGACCGGGTGATCTTCATTTCAACATCAACAGGATCGTCGCTGTCGTCCTGAAACGCGTCTTCGACGAATAATTGCTCCAGTTCGCTACGGCTCAGATTCTTTTTCAGTTCCTCGGCAATGACCTTCAGTTTGGACAGCCGTCCTTTGGTCAGTTTGTCCCTAGCCGCGTTTACCCGTTCGAGGCCGGACAAGTCATATTTGTCTCGTAGCGAAGGCACAATCAATTGATCGACAATCGCACGGTCGAAATCCGCCCCGCCCAGGTAGTTGTCGCCGCTATGCAGAACCACGGATAGTTGACCATCCCGGACAGCGACGATGGAGGCATCGAAGGTGCCACCGCCCAGGTCGTAAACGAGCCAGTACGCCCGATTCGCATCGCTCTGAAAACCGTACGCAGCTGCGGCTGCGACTGGTTCCTGAAGGAGCATCGAGTGCTGGAATCCAGCGAGCTTGGCGGCTCGTGCCGTTGCATCGTTCTGCGGCAACTCGAACATGGCCGGAACTGTGATGACTGCGGCGTTTGGCTCGCTTCCAAATCTCTCCTTTGCTGCTCGCCGGAGTTCAATAAGAATCTCGGCAGACAACTGCTCCGGACTCATTGATAACCCTGCGGCGTCAAATTGGCGCGAGACCTTCTGCCCCATCTCTCGCTTAAACTCGACTTGAACATCACTCGCAGTTTTTACGGTTAGAAACTTACTTATCGCCGCGTTGCCACGATAAATCGTGCCCCGTGTGTCCGCGTAAACCGCCGATGGCGTAATCTGGTGTAGGCCATTCTTGATGACTTCGATCTGGCCTTCATTAACCACAGCGATGACCGAGTTGGTTGTGCCTAGATCAATCCCGAAGTCAATTGTTGCTCGCGCCATATAAGACCCTTTGTACTTTTACATTAATCGTTCGCGCTAATCACGTTCCACGCAAATCACCTGACCCGCTTTGATTGTAATACCCTTCCGTCGAACGATGGGAGAGACTGTCTGCTTAACCCATGCACCCGAAGCCACGGGAGGTATTTCATCACCTGGCTCGTCCCAAGTAACAACTTCGACCTCGAGCCAGCCTGTCGTGAAGGGCTTCCCCACGGGGTCCTCGAACTCCACCTCAAACCGCTCAAGAAACTTAACGAACCGCCGCACCGAATCGGCGAACTGCTTGTATTCCCGCTCATGTTTCTGAGGATCCATACCTTCGACGCGTCGATGAAGCCTCCAGGTCTGAATGGCAAACTCCACTAGGTCCGATTCCGAAATCGCGATCGCGGCTGGATCACGCTTGATATTTTCAGAGATGAGGCGGGCGGCGATTGCCGACTCGTACCTGTTCAACTCTTCTTGGAGAAAAGCCACGGGATCAGGCGGGAGGCTCAAGTCGTCCAGACCATGAAGCAACTTCCATTCTCGCGGGAGTAACAGCCGAGCCAGAAACGACAGTCGCTTTTGGACGGGGAAATGAAGTTCGGCACTACTACTCGTACTCTCATGTGATGTAAGCATACACCGTCCCTCCTGCAAGACCGGCGAGCACCAGCGACGCAATCATTACAAGGATCACCGCCAGGCAGCCCGGACTGTTGCGCGGAATCTTGGCTTGCACGGTCGATATGATCAGCTTTTCCTTTGGGTCTGTCTCATATCGCATTGCACCGTCTAGCAACTCATGGGCCTTCCCAAAGTTGCGATTATTCGCCTGTACGATTGCCTCGTTGAACCATTCCGTCGCGATGCAAGATGAAACCTTAGTGCGCAAGGTCCGTAACTCGCTCTGATCGCGGGCGTCTGCTGCGATCAATTGGTCGATGAGTCTTAATGCTTCGATCCATTTCTTAGCTTCAAGTGCTGCTGTTAGCTGTTTATACAGCGGGGCGAGTTCTGCCGACTTTGCATTATTCCGATGGGCAGTTGTGAGGTCCGACAGGTCGCTGCTTAATCTCTCTTTCAGTGAATTTGCGTCGGCAATCTGCATAGCCAGTTGAATTGCTCTTTTTGATACAGCTTGGCTGTCGGCGTCGTTCCACGCGTTAATGCTCAACATGCGGAGAAACTCGGCGGCCTTGTCTCGGGCGTGCTCCTCCGCGTAGCCCGGCAGGTCGCCAACTTCAAGCATCACCTTCAGATCCCCGCTGACATCGCGTTCAAAGGCACGCAGAAGACGGGCGTAGTCGGATTCAACGGCTGTGACCACGCCAATTTTATCCAGCTTCGCTTTGAGGTCAGTGACATGAGACTCAACCCGGTCCGCCAGCGGCTTGTACACACTCGAGAGTACTTTCTCGATGTTTGTTTTCGCAAAACCGGACTGTCTCAGCAGATCGACGTAAACCGTGGCGACCTTAGCGTGGCCAGCCAGTAGAGCTGATGTGATGACATTCCCAATGGGCGCGATGATCTCAGCAAGGAACCCCGCCCGAATTTCCTCTAAGCGCGCGGCATTGAGTCGGGGATCGTGAAGTTCCTTGGCCCGGAGTCGCTGCCGCATCCAAAAACTGTCTGACTCAATACCTCGTCGGAGGTGGTCGAATGCTTCTCTCCAGAGCGGAACGCAAGCGAGATCATCGGTAATATCATCTGGAGTGTCGTTCTGAGCTTTTTCCGTGACGGCGACGGCACGCAAGAGAGCCAGCACGCCGATGTTGTGCGAGGCAACCTCCAAGGACTCAGACTCCGTGATCTTCACATACGCGGCACTGCTATTCTGACACGGATCTTGTACCAGTGTCGAAAGTACTGGCTCATTTTGGAATAGGATTGCCTCCTTTGGAGTCAGCTCGGGCCAGAATAGCCCCCACTCGAAACGCTGGACAGGGTCTTGCAGCGCTTCCAGTGCCTTTTCGATCCGACGGGTGCTATCAGGCGACGGACGATCGTCTAGCCGAAGCGCAATCAACTTGCGCTGCGCCACTCGCTTGATCTCCGGCATCTCGGCATCAGCCGAAACGCATAGGATCAAAAACGGATTCTTCGTGAAATCGCGCGGCATTCTGTGAGTCACTCCGGAAACGACAGGGCTAATCACAGAATAGCAATAACATCCAACTCACGCATGAGGAATCGTCTGATCCATATCCTGTGATCCAAACCAAGGGGATGCCTTCTGCCGGCGGACGCATTCTGTCGGCAGACAAAGAGATGACGAAGACGGTATGATCCGTTGATCGTTTCCTCCACATTCGCCTAGGTTAGATACGCCCTTTTGCCTATGACGCATACTCCAGCCAAGTCATCATTTCGTGTTACCGGCGCCCATCGGAAGACCGCCGAGGATGTGGACTTGATCATTGAGGCGGTCTCATCGGAAAACGCAAGGGTTAAGGCTGAACTCATGCAGATCGCCGTAACCGCCGTGTCGGTGGTGGTGAAACCGCAGCCAAGCCCTACTTCGATTGACAATGCCCAGAGCCGGCAAAATCAACGACCGCCAACGTTACCGCAATCCACATTAGAAGCCTCGATCTGGGCGGACGTCGAAACCGAAAAGAACGCCGAGCCGCCACCCAAAGAGAACGGAACTCGAAGGAGTGGAG
>JAWXCH010000590.1:0-11994 GCA_034440595.1 Planctomycetota bacterium
AACGATCATCGACTGGGTGCAAACGAAGCACCCCCGGCGATCATCTCGATCTTTCTCGGTGAGCAATTGTCTGATGTTTTTGAGCAGTTGGAGAGTGGCAAGGCCACCAGCAGCAAGGCGAGCGGCATCCTGAAGGTTGGCGTCGACACCCTTCCGCCACTTCCAAAGCATGCCGGCGACCGTAACCGAACCAGCCCGTTTGCCTTTACCGGCAACAAGTTCGAGTTCCGCGCAGTTGGTTCCAGCCAGTCGATTGCCGGCCCGCTGGTGGTGCTGAATACAATCGTCGCCGAAAGTCTCGATTATATTGCCACCAAGTTGGAAGCAGCGATGGGAGGGGACAAGACCAAGCTGAATTCTGCAATTCAGTCGGTGCTCTCCGAGATTGCCAAGGATCACAAGGCGATCTTGTTTAATGGCAACGGGTACAGCGAAGAATGGCACGCCGAAGCAGAGAAGCGTGGCCTGCCAAACCTGCGCAACACAGTTGCCGCATTGCCATCGCTGGTCAAGCCAGACGCAATCGCCATGTTTGAGAAGTATGGTGTGTTGTCCGAGCGTGAGGTAAAGAGCCGTCTGGAAATTTACCTGGAACGGTACTGCAAAGACATCAACACCGAAGCGTTGACCGCTTTGAACATCGCTCAGACGATGTTGCTGCCTGCGGCTTACCGCTACCAAGGTGAGTTGGCAACGATTGCCGCCTCACTGAAGACGATCGGTAAAAATCCTCACCTTGGCACACTGGATACGCTAACCGATTTGGTGGCCAAGTTTGAAGAAGAGATTGCCGGCCTGGAAAAGGTCATCAATCACAAGGGTGCGCATGACCTGCTGGCCGAGGCCAAGCATTTTTATGACGATGTTGTACCGGCGATGCTGGCGGTGCGTGGAATCGCCGATCAATTGGAGCAGATTGTCGCCGATGACATCTGGCCATTGCCGACTTATCGTGAGATTTTGTTTATTAAGTAGCGGTTCTGACAAGCCCGGCTGTCCTTAGCCGTACAGTCGGGTCTGTTAATCGATATTCGTCGACCGAGTGCTAGGACAGGAAGTCTGTTCTCGTGCTGCGAATCGGTGAAGCAGCAGACGATTCAGCGAGATACTTTTTCGCCTGCGAAACTCCTGGCAAGCAGGGCCGCTTGCCGCTCAGGAAGGGATTCCTGGATTATGCAATCAAGCCGCGAGACCTTGGTCTCGCGGCTTGCTGCATTTTTAGGCTATTTCGCAGTGATCTGGTTTACGGGGATCTTGTTTACAGTGGTCATGTACGGCTTCATCAAGACACCGTAATAGTTGCGGTTGAGATAGGCTTCCCAACTGTGCGTCTTGCCAACATTGCAGCAAGCATCGACCTGTCGTATGCGGTCATACAGTGGCGAGCGACCGGCCACGCCGGTCAGGCCAAGTGCTTCGTTGTCACCGCAGCGGTCCAGCAAGTGATAACGGCGCAGTACTGCGTCGCAGTGATTGTTGATCAGGAGCATCCGATCGACGACGTATAACGCTCGGCCGTTTGCATGGCCTTCCATCAGCCAATCGTTGTCCAGTGCCGCAGCCACCAAAACGGCACCATAGGGTGCATGACCGTCAGGATATTTCCCTAGCGTTGTGCCGGCCAGCGTCCCTCCACCGAGCAAATGCAATGCACCGGTTGAAATCCGCGCTCCGTAGCTATACCCGAGCAAGCTGACCGGAATCTGCGGGTTGAGTTTCTTCAAGAACTGGCCCAGGTAAATGCTGTCGCTAGGGGTACGGGCCGCCTTGCTACGCGCGTCGCGTATTGGTCCACGCTCTTTATCGCTGGGCCACGACCAGATGATCCAACGAACCGGATGGTCGGGGGGAAGGTTTCGCGTAGCCTGACGATAGGCCCTCATACCGTAGTTGATGGCCGTTCCCCAGTCGACCTGGTTGCCATGCACGACCACGCAAGTGTCGACATCAGGTTGCTCGGCCGCGAGCAGTTGTTCTAGTGTCGCCGATTCCCAACGACGATCCTCGGTGTACTGACGAATGGTCAGATTTGGCATTTGGGAAGGGTCTCGCTCGTAGGCGCAGCCGAGCGAGCGTGTGCTGATTAACCAGATCTGATCCAACGGTCGGCAACCGCTGGTGCAGTTGACTGGTGCAGACACAACGGTGGAAACGGTAGAAGTGTCGTCTGTGACTTTGGCTGGCTCTGACGCCGGTAGTACTGGCAGCGCGGTCGCTTCCGACGTGGTCGGCAATTGAATCGCTGAATCACTGACCGGTGCTGCGGCGCTTGCGCAGTTGATGGCGGTGGCCAAGGCAATGGCTAATAAGCCGCTTTGGAGTATCAGCCGTCGCCAGAAGTTTGCAGTGTATTGCATATGCCAAAAAGAATGGATCTAGGTTGCCGCGATGCGGCCGATCCTTCGGCGGGATGAACTTCGCTTCCGTCGCGAAGAGACTCAGGGCTGCATTGGCAACCGAAAATCCATCACAGTAACATTCGGCCAGAATGTGGCATTTCTCAATGTGGCGTTTCTGCAAACCATTGATTCCGATTGTAGCGGATGTGGCGTGCAGAAAAAAATCGACGTTGCATTTGCACATCATCAGGAGTGTTGTAGAGTTGTTCAGCCCACCGCCTCGAAGTCGCGTGTTGTCCCTAAGCAACAGGCGCGGTACTGGTCATCCTGAACAGGTGCCGCGCCGTTGACTTATGTCCTCCCTCCCCTCGGGATGACCGCGACCGAAATCACCCGCCGAGTTTTTGATCGGAGTATGTCTGCCATGAAAAAGCTACTGATCTTGTCCGCTGCGACGATGATGATGTCCGTCGCCACTGGATGCAACTGCTGCAATCCATTGCGACGTGAAGTTGCGATGCCCGTGATGGCCGAGCCGGCTTGCAACGCCTGCGAACAGCAGAACAACTGTGCTCCGGCGGCACCAGGTATTTATTCGGCACCAAACGTGATCCCTGGCCCGGTGATGGTGAACTAATTTCCAACGGCCAGCGGTTGGTTGGACTTTTTAGAAGTTCAATTGGCTGCTGATCGAAGGTCGGCGAAAGTGCCAAATAAGGCACCGTCAGAAAAGCCAAATCCGCCGTGGTGACTTTGCCCCATCCTGATGGCGAGGTCACCACGGCGGTTCTATTGATAAACTCTCTTTGAAACTTGCTTCTCTGCAAATTCCAGCGCTTTCGGCCCGTGTTTTGGGCCGACAATGGCTCTCCAATTGCGCCGCCCCCTTCCGTTTCCACCTGTAGCGGACTATCGTGACAGGTGCCACTGCGGTGCCGATTTTGCAAAACCACGTCGATCGATAGTGCTCCGCAGCGAGCGAAATTCGCCAGTTCTGGGGGGAACCAGGATGCCGACGCTCAATTCCTGCTGCACTTAATGCCGCTCAATAAATCTGTTTGATATGAACATGCCTGAATCCGATTCCTCTGACTTCAACGAACACAACGCCGCAACCGATGCCGCAGCCAGTACTGGCACCTTGCGACAGACCGCTCCTGGGCTAGGCCTGGCGCAGGCGATTCTCAAACCGCGTAAGGCGCGACCGTTTTTTGGCCGCCACCCGTGGGTTCTCGATTCGGCCATCGACCGAATCGTTGGAGAAGTTGCTAACGGTCAGATCGTGGACCTGTTGACAGAAAAAGGGAAATTCATTGCGCGTGGCATCTACAACAGTCATAGCCGGATCCGCGTGCGACTATATACATGGTCCCCTTCAGAACCGCTGGACGACGCATTCTGGCGACGAAAGCTGGAAGCGGCCGTCGACTTTCGCCGCGAGCTTGGTTTTTTGGAGCCGTCGGATGCCTGCCGCGTGGTCTTTAGTGAAGCGGACGGCCTGAGCGGGCTGATCGTTGACCGCTACGGCGATTACCTGGCCATTCAGCCCACAGCGCTGGCGATTGCAACCCGACTGGACGTGATCGTGCCGATTCTGGTGGAGTTGCTGCGTCCTCATGGGGTGCTGATCCGCAATGAACGGGGCCTGCCCGGTCTGGAAGGAATCGATCTGCCAGAAGGCCCGTATTGGGGCGCAGCACCGGACGGCCCGATTTTTATTACAGAGAACGGCATTCGTTTTGGGGTTGATCTGACCACCGGGCAGAAGACCGGGTTCTACGTCGATCAACGCAACAATCACCGCGTGGCAGCCAGTTACCTGATGGATCGCCGCGTATTGGATATGTTCTGCTACAGCGGAGGGTTCGCACTGACCGAGTCGATTCTAGGAGGAGCGCGAGAAATCCTGGCAGTCGATTCCAGCGAAAAAGCCATCGCACTGGCGCGCGGCAATGCCGAGCTGAATGGCGTGTCAAATATGCACTTTGAAACAGGGGACGCATTTGAGGTGCTAGACCGCTTATTGAACGAACGGCAGCGATTTGGAGCGGTGATTCTCGATCCTCCGAAGTTTGCACGGAGTCGGGCCAATCTGGACGACGCCCTGGCCGCTTATCATCGCATTAACCGGACAGCCGTAACGCTCTTGGAACCGGGCGGGATTATGGTCACATGCAGTTGTTCGGGGCACGTTTCGCGCGAGGACTTTTTGCACATGCTGGCCGGGGTGGCACAGCGGACCGAGCGGACGATTCAGGTGCTAGAGCAACGGGGCCCTTCGCCGGATCACCCGGTGAGTGCTACCTGCCTGGAGACCGAGTATCTCAAGTGCTTTATCTGCCGCGTGTTGTAGGGCGAGTCATGCCACGACCCTGTTGCGGCTGAGTTAGAGTCACGCCATGAACCGGACGCTAGCGCGTGCCGGCTGATATTGCGCCATCAGCCATTGGGCGCTAGCCCATGGTTCAATCGGCTGTGATTCACAAAAGCATAGATGGTCCGATTATGTCAATTATGCGACGCGATCTAGCGTGTCGCCGCGCTAATTTTGACACTTCTGAATTGACGACCTAGTTTTGCTTAGCCTGGAGCAGATACCGACGTTCCGTCGGGCTGATTCCCAGGTCCAAATTGCCAGTTCTGGCAAGGGCCGTTCACTGCCCACTTATTCCTATTCAAGGAACCTGAAATATGTCGTCGTTCATGCTCGCGGCTGTATTGGCCGCATCCACCGTTGGTGTTTCGCCCGCGTCTCAGGCCGTTTTGTCGCATCCTGCGCAAGAACAAGCGGCAGTTGCTGCGAAGCAAAATTCGGCACCTGAAATGACTGCCGAACTGAAAGCAGCGGCACGTGATTTTCGCATTCAAACCTATGAATCGTTCCGCACGGATCGCGCCGAGTTCAATCGGCGTCGCGCCGCTTGGGACGCCGTCTACCAGGCCTGGGTTCAGGCCGGCAGCCGCACTGCCGATGAGCCCGTGCTATTGAGCTGGCTGGGTCAGGCTACTCTCCATTCCATTCCAGAACAGTTTGCTTCACTGCCACCGGTGCCGGAGTTCGGCCAATTGGCCAGCAATGTGCCAAGTGGTGAGGGGGACCATGTCACGATTCAAATTCCAGAGGTGCTGAATCAACCGGGCAGCGCCGACGACGCACAGAACCCCTGGGCCGACAATCAGGGTGACTCCGCCGAAGCTCCGCTATATCAGGCACCGAACGGCGCTGATACGACCATTACCGTCAATCCTGATGCGAAGCCCGAAGCTGAGCCATTTGCGCCACAGGGACCAGTTCCGTCGGGCATTACCGCCGAATTGTCACCAGGGTTTGAAGCAGAGAAACAAGCACCTTCGTTGCTGAAACATGATGAGAAGTTTGTGAAGGAGCTTGGCAAAGCGGCTGAGAGCCTGCCGAAGGCGCTGTCGGACAATCCGTTCCAGTCACCGGCAGAGGAAAACCGGGCTGAGCCAACTCCATCTGAACCAGCCCCAAGCGAACCGATCGAAAATCCATTCGGCGAGTCCGCTGCTGTGAATCCAGCGACAGCGCTGCCGACAACACCAGAACCAGCAATTGCAAAACAAGCCGCAGTCGATCCAGGCGAGGCACCGGCTTGGAAGCCAATGCCAGCCCCTGCCGATCCGGCGGCCGAGTTGGCACGTGCGGTTAAAGCAGAAACAACTGACACCAGCAAGGTCGATCAGATTGAGATCGACGCAGCACCGTTTGATCCTCCAACAGTTGCGCCAGCGCCGGTAGAGCCAGCTCCTCGGCCTGAAGTGGCACCGCAAGGGGAAGCTGCCAAGGAGCCAGCGATCGATACGACGGAAATTTCTGCACGCGCCGCGGGTTACGAAGTCGGCCTGCGATCATTGCAATCTGTGCTGCTGGATGAGCAGCAGCTAAATGTTGAAGAGCTGGATGCCTTGGTCACCGATTTGGAATCACTCAAGACGCAGCGAGATACCCTGCTGCTTTATGAGAAGCTGCTCTCAGCCGAAGATAAAGAGAAACTGCTTTCCACGGCGCGCGAACCGAAGGGAGAGATCACTCAACTGCACACGCAAATTGATGCCGAGCGAAAACGATTGGCCGGGCAAACAGGGACCCCCAGCCAGGATCACCAGTTGCAAATTCATCGGCTGGACGATCTTAAGCAGCGGCTGAACAAGCTGAGCCAGCCGGAGTAGCTGGCGTTACCTGAATTGCTTCCGTTGCCGCATCGCTCCGAGTCTCGAAAAACTCGCCCTGTGATTGCTTATCTCCCAGACCGATAAGCACTTGCGGTTGTTTTAGAGGCTTTTTTCATGTTCAAGGCTACCATGAATATGGACCTTGAACGGACTCCTTATTCAAGGCTGCCTTGAATATAAATTCCGGGGTGATTGCCGAGATAGAAACAAAAAAGCCAGGGTCGTACCGAGCTGAGGCATTGCAACCGAAGTTAGCAATGCGACCCTGCTCGATTCGACCCTGGCATCGCAAGCGGCAGCCGAGTTATTTGCTGCTTAGTTTTTGTAGCTGTAGCACGACGCGTTCCAATTTGTGTTCCAGCCGATCCAATCGCTCGCTGATGTCACCTTGGGAGCTTTTGTCGCTGTCGGTCTTAGAAGGCTTGCCCTTCGACGGCGTTTCTTTGTCGCCATCATGGTGCTTGTGGACCTTGCCATAGTGCCTGTTTTTAGCGTCATGCTTTGCATGACCACCGTCGCGGTCGCCACCGCGATGGTAACCGGCCATTGCCATGCCGCGTGCCATGAATGCACGCCAGCCGTCACGAGCCATTTGTGGGCCACGGCCAAACGAACCCGGCTTTGCACCAAATGGACCGAAGTCAGATCGCGATTTGGCTAGCTTTGGCGCTGGACGATCGCCACCTTTGCGTTCGCTGGCAAACTGCTTCCATGCCCTGGCGTGGAGTGCATGATGAAATCGTTCGCGATGGAAACTAGCCAACTCGTGGCGGCCGGAATCGCGACCAAAACCGTGGCGATGCATGCGTCTTGCAAAATCGCTGCTGGAACGTCCTGGCCTTCCACTCCAGTGCCCTCGGCCACGATGTTCACCACCCCAATGCTTTGCATGTGGTCCACCAAACTTCGACCAGTTTGCGGCGAACTGACCGTGGTGACGAGAATGTCGACCTCCGGCGTGCATGGACCGATGCGGTGGGCCGAAATGGCCACCGTGACGCTTAAAGCCGGGCTTGTGACCCGCCATTTTTCGATCGCCATCATGTGCATGACGCCAGTGCGAGCGATGTCCGCCATGAGCAAACTGTTTGCCGTGTCGACGGCCACTAAGCATTGAGTCGTCTTTTCCACCCATACGGCTCATCCAATGGTGCATGGCCGCAAACCGACCTGGACCAAACGGGCCAAAGGCGAACTGACCTCGCGAGAAATTGCCGCGACGGTGCGACACGTTCTCTTTACGATCGCGGTCCTTGCCGTCACCATCTTTGCCATCGCGATCACGCGGGCCAAACTCGGGCCGCCCGCCGCGTGGGCCAGGACCGCGTCCAAATTCACCGCGTCCAAATTCGCGTGGTCCAAACTCTCCACGTCCAAATCCTTCTCGACCGGGCGGAGGCCCGCGGAAACCACGTCGACCTTCTGGTCCACCACGATCGGGTCCACCATCTGGGCCACCTCGTTCTGGACGAGGGCCTTTACTGTCGCGATCTGCCTTATCGTCGTCCTCGTGAACACCGCCGCGTGGCCCACGATCTCCGTCAGGCCGACGCGCACGAGGTCCACGATCTCCTTCTGGCCCACGTTCTTCGCCCGGTCCGCGACCGAATCCAGGCCCGCCAAAACCACGTCCACCAGGGCCAGGACCACCAAAGCCCGGTCCAAACCCAGGCGGTGGACCGAAGCCTCTTTCCCGGTCACCACGCTCTGCGCCTGGTCCACGATCTCGGGTTCCGCGATCTCTTGGACCACGCTTGCCGTGATCGTCATCACCAGCTTCGTCCTTATCGTCGTCTTTGTCGTCGTCCCGCTTCTTTCCATCGTCTTTCGCAGATGATTCTTTTTTATCCCCTGGCGAATCATCGTCGTGACGGGCTGCGCTAAACTGCAGCGTGCTAAATTGCACGGTGCAAAGTGCCAGCGCGATGGCCAGCGTAGTAAATCCTGATCGCCATAGTCTGAGCAACATGTACTCGATCCTCCGAACGTGGAAATGAATTATCGCTCCGTCTCGAATGGAGGAGCTATATCTTTGAACAATCAATCGCGTCTTGCACGACGGTAACAAGTCTCATGCTGGCAACAGACGACACCCTCCGTTCTATTGCCAGCAGCTTCCCCCTGCAACACTCGCGATCAACAGCGTCTGATCCGACGCACCCAAGAACGCACGCTCTGTGCGAGGCTAAGGAATGTAAACCCAGCCGTGGGAGAAAGTATCGCTCAGAGGGGCGAATACTTACAGTATTTTTGAGTGGCTGTGGCAACGGTGACGTTTTTTGGCAGTTTCCTGCATGCTAGCCTGAACCGCCGGAGAGAAACTGCCAGCGGGACTATAGACTATGACTGCTTGTTGCCAGGTCGTCAGCGACTCTGGGCAGTGCGAAGCAAGTTCGCCGCAACCAGTCGCTACCGCGTAGGAGTCCAGTCCAGCCGGTCGTCGCGAGGGGCAGTCGCTGTTCGTGAACTGCCAGGACGAACCATGACACTGCGTAGCGCCGATCCATCACCGGTAGAATTTGAGGTAGATCGAATCGCCATCGGACTAGGCAAGCTCGACACTGGCGAGGAATCGCTTGTTGAGTCACTGGAGGATGCAGACGTGCTCACCGTATCGCCAGACATTGTGGCGGTGGAGTGATCTGGAAACACTGGTGCGTCCTGAATTGGGCTGGCCGTAGTATCCTTCAGCCGGCCTGGTTCAACCACGGGGCCGGCACCTCGCAGCGATGGCAATTGTGCACTCGGTGGTTTTGAATTCGGCAGGTTGGGGTTCGGTGCAACCCAGTTTGCGCGCGCTCTTCTCAATCGCTCTTCATTCAAACGAGCCGCTTCGTCGCGACTTTCGTCCGATAGCACAGTACTCGATTGACCTGAACTAGATTGGCGTTGGCCGGTTCGCGTTGAACTTCCACTCGCCGACCGATCTAGTGTGGTACGTTCAACCGCCATGCTGGCCGTTCGCGAGCTTGCATAACCACGCGCCACATTGGCACCCGGCGACAGTTGGATCAGCATGGTCTGATTGGCTTCCAGGCGGCGGCCATCCAATGTCGTCAAACGGACGAACAGCACCAGTCGCTCCGACTGCGGCGGCCGATTGGGCCAACGTAGTTCAAAATGATAGCCCTCGCCAAACGTCGTCTTTTTGAAATGCTGTGCAACTTCGTCCGAACGAAAATTCCAGCGAGCAACACGGCCCGCCGGACCCTTAATGTCAGGGTCGACCAGCACGATCGACACCTCGCCCGGTTCTTCGACAAGCTGATCCTGCTGGTCCTTTGGGGCAAAGACAACCATCACTCCTTCATCCCCTTCGATACGATCAACATTGTGACCACCGGTCAGGCGACGGTTGAGCGAAATCTTGACGGCACCACTGGTTGGCACATTCGATCGATTAAATCGCTCTCCGTCCAAATCATCGCGGGCCGACACTGCACGAATGCCTGTCGAAGGTCGCGAACGATACTGGGACGAGCCGCCTGGCAATAGCGGGTCCACTTCTCCTTCCAACTCGACCTTGGGCAGGATTAGATCATCCGGGTCGGTCGGTTGTCGCCGTTCACGCGGTGCGGGGGGCAATTCATCGGGCGAGCCGATATCTTCCGAACTACTCAAAGGAACTCGTTTCGGAGGTGGCAGCGTGGAGGGCGCTCCGGAAGGATCGTTGATGCCAAGATCCTTCTTCAAGGCCTCGTTTTCTCGCTGCGTGGATTTTAATTTTTCGCAGGCCTCTGAATAGGCGTCCTGCAAGTAATAGATTTCGTCTTCCAGCAGGCGTAACTCGTGTTCGCGCATTTCGCGATTTGGATCGGATTTACAGCCGCTACTTGGCAAAAGCAGAAACATGAGCCCGAGAGAAAACAACTGCACCACGGCGCGCTGCGACCGGACCGCAATCCGGTGACCAAACGTGTGTGGCAGTTTTTCTGGCATCAGAGCGCCTCATGCGCTAGTTTAGGCCTACTCATCCATGAGCAAGCTGGCGAATCGTCAACAACGCCTCTCGGCCAATACCATTCAATTCGATAAGCCGACGTTCAATAACTCTTGGCGACAACACCGACGACAATTACGTCGTCGGCTTCACTTCCATCTTTTCAATCACCTGATCGATCAACTTATATTCCATTGCTTCGTCAGCGGTCATAAACCGATCACGATCGGTGTCCTTTTCGATCTTGTCGAGCGGGTGCCCCGTATGCTTGAGCAGGATCGCGTTTAGCCGCTCCTTGATCTTCTTGAATTCCTTGGCATGGATCATGATCTCTTCGGCGGTGCCTTCCATGCCGGCCAGCGGCTGGTGAATCATAATGCGTGCATTCGGCAACGCGCGGCGTTTTCCTTTGGCACCTGCGGTTAGCAACACGGCACCCATCGAGGCACACTGACCAATGCAGTAGGTCGCCACATCACATGTGACAAACTGCATCGTGTCATAGATCGCCAGACCGGCGGTCACGCTGCCACCAGGGGAGTTGATATATAAGTGGATATCCGCTTTGGGGTCTTCGGATTGTAGGAACAGCAACTGTGCGACGATGACGTTGGCGGTTTCGTCGTTGACCTGCGAACCGAGGAATACGATGCGATCCTTCAGCAGGCGGCTGTAGATATCCATCGCCCGCTCTTCGCGGCCGTTCTTTTCAATGACGTAAGGAATCAAAGGCATAGGTGGATCATTTCCCGCCCGAGTGCCGTTGCCGACACCAGGGCCTAGATTTTTCAGGTTGTGATGAACAACCGCCGCACCGATCTTTGGACGGCGGCGGGATTATACGCAGAACCACGCGGAATCGCCGCTAGCGATTTCGGCCAATTTGGGAGATTTTTTATCCGAAGCAGCCACACGGTATCGGCCAATCGCCAACTGTTCGCTACTTACCCAAACTGCCAGGTTTTTCCAGAATCCATCCAAAGGTCGTGTCCCAGGACCGTACCGTCGGTTAATCGTCGGTATCTTCGACTTCGACCGGGGGCTTTTGCAGCACATCGTCGACCAGGCCATATTCCTTGGCCTCAACAGCGCTCAGGTATCGGTCACGGTCGGTGTCTTTTTGGATCCGTTCGATCGGCTGACCGGTGTGCCCGGCCAAAATCTGATTGAGCGATTCGCGCGTTTTGATGATTTCGTTGGCTTGAATCTCGATATCCGAGACCTGACCACCGACCTGACCATACGGCTGATGGATCATCACCTTGGAATTAGGCAAAGCAAACCGCTTTCCCTTCGTTCCGCCAGCTAGCAGAACTGCACCCATGCTAGCAGCCAGCCCGACGCAATAAGTCGAGACCGGGCAGGTCAAAATCTGCATAGTGTCGTAGATGGCCATACCGGCGGTGACGCTGCCACCGGGCGAATTGATGTAAAAGTGGATCTCTTTCTTGCGGTTGTCGCTTTGGAGGTAAAGCAACGTCATGATGAGCTCGTTGGCATTGCCGTCGAACACTTGGCCTT
>JAWXCH010000591.1:0-10420 GCA_034440595.1 Planctomycetota bacterium
AATCACCTCTCCCGCTTGCGGGAGAGGTCGTCGCCCCAGCGACGGTTGAGGGTGGGCAAAGAAGTCAAAGGTTGTGAGTAGAGAGTTCAACGACAGGAATCTAATCTCCGTACTCCGTATGAAAGCACTCGTCAAAAAGCATGACAAGGTTGGAATCTGGCTCGACGATGTGCCGGTGCCGACCATCGGCATCAACGATGTCTTGATCCAGGTGCTGCGGACCGGGATCTGCGGTACTGATATTCACATCTACCAATGGGATGACTGGGCACGACGCACCATCCCTGTCCCGATGGTCGTCGGGCATGAGTTCGTTGGACGAATTGTCGAAGTCGGCTCCGACGTACATGACTTTCACCCCGGCGATATTGTCAGTGGCGAAGGACACGTCGTCTGCGGGCGGTGCCGCAACTGTCTGGCTGGTCGACGGCATCTGTGCAAGGACACCAAAGGGGTTGGCGTGAATCGCCCTGGTGCTTTTGCCGAGTATCTATCTCTGCCTCAAACCAACGTCTGGGTCCATGAATCGATCCACGACATCTCGCACCCGCATTTGTCGATCAGCCGGGACGTGCAGGCGATCTTTGACCCGTTTGGCAATGCGGTCCACACTGCCCTGTCGTTTGATCTACTCGGCGAAGACGTGCTGGTGACCGGTGCCGGCCCGATCGGAATCATGGCGGCTGCGGTGGCGCGGCACGCGGGGGCACGGCATGTGGTGGTGACCGATGTGAACCCGTATCGATTGGAACTGGCCAAGAAACTCGGCGCCACGCTGGCCCTCGACATTCGCACGCAATCGATTGCCGATGCGCAGCGGCAATTAGGCATGCACGAAGGTTTCGATGTCGGGCTAGAAATGTCCGGCAATGCATCGGCCTTTCGCGATATGTTGGCCAACATGTGTCACGGGGGCAAAATCGCCATGCTGGGGATTCCTTCCAAAGAAATGGCAATCGATTGGCATACCGTCGTCTTTAACATGCTGACAATCAAAGGAATCTACGGGCGCGAGATGTACGAGACCTGGTACAAGATGACGGTGATGCTGCAATCAGGATTGAACATTGAACCGGTCATCACGCACCGGCTGGACTATCACGACTTTCAACAAGGCTTTGACATCATGCAATCCGGGCAGAGTGGCAAAGTCGTGCTGGTCTGGAGTGAAGGGTGAGTCTGAATTATGTGTATCACGGCCACTCGAAACGCCTACGCGGATTGTTCACCGCAGAGGACGCAGAGAGCGCGAAGTACGCGCAGAGGTTGGAGGCAGGCGCCAACTCTAATTCAAACCTTATCCTGTGCATCCTGTCTATCCTTGTAAATTAAATTAACTTGAACAATAAGTATAAACAATGATGAATGGGATGGATAGAACGTAGATTCATCTCTGCGTTCTGCTCCGCGGACTCTGCGGTAAAAATGAAACGGTAGAACTCCTATGAATGATCGCTTTCAATCGCATCTCCAGTCGCAACTAGCCGAGATTCGCGCTGCCGGAACATTCAAGGCCGAGCGCGTCATCACAACGCCGCAGCGAGCACACATTGACACGAGCGCCACGGCGGATGTGCTGAATCTGTGCGCCAATAATTATCTCGGTCTGGCCGAACATCCCGAGGTCATTGCCGCGGCGCAGCGGTCGATCAACGATTGGGGCTACGGCATGGCCTCGGTGCGATTCATCTGCGGCACACAACAACCGCACAAGCAACTGGAAGATTCACTCAGCCAGTTTTTGGGAACTGAAGAAACGATTCTCTATTCGTCCTGCTTTGATGCCAATGGGGGACTGTTTGAGACGCTGCTTGGCGCAGAAGACGCCATCATCAGTGACGCACTGAACCACGCTTCGATCATTGATGGCGTTCGTCTGTGCAAAGCGCGGCGATACCGCTATCAGAACAACGATATGCAAGATTTGGAATCGCAGCTCCAACAGTGTCGCGATGCACGGTTTAAACTGATTGCCACCGACGGAGTTTTTTCGATGGATGGGACGATTGCCAATTTGCCGGCGATCTGCGATCTGGCTGACAAGTACGATGCGCTGGTGATGGTTGATGACTCCCATGCGACCGGCTTCATGGGTGCAACTGGCCGTGGGACACATGAGCATCACAACGTGATGCAGCGGATCGATATTCTGACCGGCACGCTCGGTAAGTCGCTCGGCGGTGCCAGCGGCGGCTACACCAGCGGGCGAGCGCCGATCGTTCAACTTTTGCGGCAGCGTTCACGCCCGTACTTGTTCTCGAATTCACTGATGCCGGCCATCGTCGGCGGGACGCTGGCGGCGCTGGAGATACTGAATCGCTCGACTGAACTGCGCGACCGTTTGGAGCAGAATACAAAGTTCTTCCGTCAGAAGATCGCCGCTGCCGGTTTCGACATTGTACCGGGCACGCACCCCATCGTGCCGATCATGCTAGGAGATGCCCATCTGGCCGCTGGTATGGCGCAAAAACTCTTGGCCGAAGGGATCTATGTGATCGGCTTTTCGTACCCGGTGGTGCCAGAAGGAAAAGCGCGGATTCGTGTGCAGGTTTCCGCCGTTCACAGCGAAGCCGATTTAAAGTGCGCGGTGGAGGCGTTTAAGAAGGTACGCGCGTAAGTCCCTGCCGACGTTACTGCTTCTCAAACGCCGGATTACCATCCACCGGAATATCCTTCTCCCCTGCCCTGCCAACAATGAATCGTTTATCCGCCCGCCGTATAATCATGCCCGGCTCGGGTTGCTTGGTGAAGAGCGTGGCTGGGTACTCTTCGTTAAATCGAACGTCCGTTACCTTCAACTTGCTTTCACGATCGAGCTGGTTGTCATCGTACAGACTGCGAGTCTGCCAACCTTTGGGTATCCAGCTACTATCTCGCTTCTCCAAGTCAACATCTGCCTGCCAAGACGCGGAGCCATTGTTGTATTCGACGACACGCACGACCGAAAAGTCCTTGTTCTCATCAACCCAGACTTCGGAAAACTTACCTGGTCGGCTATCCGGCAGTTTGACCCGGACAACAAAAATCGATTTGCTGCTCGTCGGCTTCTCAATGATTTCAAAATGACTCGGATCGAGTTTGACAGGCTCAAGCGACTGTGGAGTGATGTTCACTGGTACAAACCCAAGACCGATGAAAAGAGGAACTGTTTCCGGCTGAATCGCCGACGCGTGCGGGCTTGTGCTGTCCATAACCAACTCCGGCTGCGTTTTTGGATAGTCTGGGTCAATCGCCCGGTTTTCCTTTTGTGGGCGGTATTCTTGACACTCTTTTCCGTCGAACAGAACGATCAAATACCGCTCTATGTATCGATGGTGCGTCAGATGGTAGGTTGAATACTGTGAGCTGTGTCGCCAGCGATGGTTTGCAAAGTCCAAGATCAGTTCGATCTTCACCGGCGAATGATGGTCCTCAGCAGGAAAGCGACCCACGGTACGGGGATGTGTTCTGCTCAATTTGGGAACGTAGACGGACCCTTCGATCCGAAATTTTGCCGTTTTGAACTGCTGCTGACGCTTGGTCCAGGCTTGGAGGGCGTTGGTTAGGCGGGGATCTTGTGAGGCAGCGGCAGATTCTTCAGCGCCGTAGAGTTGTTCGCACCGCATCAAGTAAATAAGGGTCAAGAGAATGCAGAATGGAACAAGTTGCCATTTCATAATGTGCCCTTCGTTTGAACTTTGATTCTGAACGTCTCTTGCAGAGCCGGCAACAAACCTTGACCCGTCTGGACCCGTGGTCGCCAAGTCAAACGTAACCTGGTACGTTCCACGCACCGGCGTTCTGTGGTACGGCGTCATTCATTCATCATGCCGCAGCGGTGCGAAAAGTCAAACGGAGCGCGCGGTGCGTTTCACGGCCCCTACATAACTACCCCCCCGCTTCGGCCAACTGCTCCAGGTATTTTCCATATTCGTTCTTCATGCCGGCACCTAGTTCCTTGAGCTGCGCGGCGGTGATGAAGTGCTGGTGGAACGCTACCTCTTCAATGCAGGCGATCTTTAGACCTTGTCGATCCTCGATCGTCTGTACAAAGCTGGCCGCTTGAATGAGTGACTCATGCGTGCCGGTGTCCAACCAGGCAAAGCCGCGCGTGAACTGTTCCACGTGCAGTTGACTTCGCCGCGCGTATTCGCGATTCACATCGGTGATTTCCAGCTCACCGCGTGGGCTGGGCTTTAAATCGCGGGCAATCTCAATAACTTGATTGTCGTAAAAGTACAGACCGGTCACAGCGAGATTCGATTTTGGCACTTTGGGTTTCTCTTCCAGCGATACGACCTTGCCCTCCTTGTCCATTTCGACCACGCCGTAGCGCTCTGGATCTTTCACCGGATAGCCAAATACGGTGGCACCCGATTTGCGCTCGGCGGCCTTGGCCAGCAGGTTTTGCAAGCCCATGCCGTAGAAGATATTGTCGCCGAGGACGAGTGCCACATTGTCCTGGCCGACAAATTCGCGCCCGATGATGAACGCCTGAGCCAGTCCCTCGGGCTTGGGCTGCACGGCATATTTGATTGAGATGCCGACGTGTGAGCCATCGCCCAGCAGTCGTTCGAAGCCACCGATATCTTGCGGGGTAGAGATCAGCAGCACCTCGCGAATGCCGGCCAGCATGAGCGTCGACAGCGGGTAGTAGATCATCGGCTTGTCGTAGACCGGCAGCAATTGCTTACTGATGGCACGTGTGACGGGGTAGAGCCGTGTGCCGGACCCACCGGCCAGAATGATCCCTTTTTTGAAATGTCGCTCCATTGCCTGGATATCCTTCGCTGAAGATGAACCGCATGCTAGGCGATTCGTCGATGTGTTTGCAGTGCATTCGATGGAAAACCCCGTGCGACGCAGTGTAACAGGCGTGGCGGTTTTCTTCAAAAGCGAAAAACGAAGCTAGCACCCCGGCGCGATGTGCGTCACAATACCGCACAGTGCCGTTTGGCCGTTGCCACGTCAGCCGTTATTCGTATCGTGTGAGGATCGTCCGGCATGGAAACCGCCCCGCCAGTCCAGGGACAATTGCCACTGAATCGACGCCGCGGCCTCTGGAGCCGTTGGAGTGCCTCGCCGCTGTATCTGCGAATTCTCATCGCGGTGGTGATCGGTCTGCTGCTAGGTATCGTCCTAAGCCAAAGGGAATTGGTAATTGGCCCTGAGTCGTCGCGGCTGTGGCGGTGGGACGATTTGAACCTGCCCGGCTGGCTGAGCGGTGCGTCGCTATTGTTCTATTTGAACATCCCGAGCAAGCTCATTTTGCAGTTGCTTAGCGCTTTGGCACCGCCGCTAATTCTGATTGCGGTGGTGAAGGCGCTCATTGAGACCGAACTGCAAGGGGCCTCTGGGTGGCGCTTGTTCAGATATCTCGTTACCAATACGCTGGTCGCGATATTGATTGGCCTGTCTGTGGCGAACTTACTAAAACCGGGCGAGCTTTCTGAGCGGCCAGCGCCGACACATACGGAAGAACTAGAAAAGCTGAAAGGAGATCCGCTGGCGCAGTTTTTGGAGAATATCCCGCGCAGTGTACTGGGACCGCTTGGGGACAATGGCAAGGTCATTGGCGTGGTGCTGCTGGCGTTGTTGTTTGGAATTGCGCTGCGCAAGCTGCGTCACGATCCGAAGATGCACCCGGTGAAGGATCTGCTGGATGTCGGCATGCGGACGCTGATTATTGTGTTGCACTGGATTGTGGATATCTTGCCGCTGGCGGTGCTGGGGATTATCGCCAACATTGTTGGGACGAAGGGTTTTGCTGATTTCAAGGCGCTGGCCTACTTTGTCGTGGCGGTGCTGCTGGCGCTGGCGTTGCAAGCAACGTACTATCTGCTGCGCATCTACTTTCAATCCTGGGCGCGGCCCGTGGAGGTGCTCAAGCATATGCGTGACCCACTCTTCATGGCGTTTTCAACCGCCAGTTCGACAGCGACCATGCCGCTGACGTACGAGACGTTACGCGATAAAGTGGGCCTGCGCGAGGAATCGGCCAGCATGGGGGCGATGGTCGGGGCGAATTTTAACAACGACGGCACTGCACTCTATGAGGCGATGTCGGCGTTATTTATTGCGCAGCTCGTCCTGCCTGCGCCACTTTCACTTACCGATCAATTGATCGTAGTACTCATGTCGATTATCGCCTCGGTTGGAGCTGCTGGAATCCCCGAAGCGGGCTTGGTCACCATGGCACTTGTCTTTCGCGCGGTGAATCTGCCGATCGAGTACATTCCTATGCTACTGGCAGTGGATTGGTTCTTGGACCGCTGCCGAACCATGATCAACGTGCTGGGGGATGTCACGGTTAGTTGTTTGCTGGATGGCAAGACGCCGAAGGCGCAGCCCGCGATAGAACCGGTGGTGCAACCGGTCGTGCTTCCTCCGACAGAATGATCCGACCACTTTCACTGCATCGTTGACGCAAATGGTTCCTCATTCCACAATCCAGGCCGCTGAGTTTCGTGATGTCGTGCTGGTTGTGCATGCCGGTGCGGGAGTTGTCGGGCGCGAGGAATGCGATCCGGCCATGCAGGATGAAGCGCAGCGGCAGTTGCAAGCGGCATTGCAGGCTGGGTATGCAGTGCTAGCTAGTAATAGTTTCACCAGCCTAGACGCGGTCGGAGCGGCGGTCCGAGTCATGGAAGATTCACCGGTGTTCAATGCCGGCAAAGGTGCTGCACTTACCGCCGATGGCACTGCTGAATTGGACTCGGCGATCATGAGCGGCCTGGACCTGCATGCCGGTGCCGTGGCCAATGTCACCACGCTCAAGAATCCCATCACTGCCGCGCGGTTGGTGATGGAGCAGTCAAGACACGTGTTGATGGCCGGTAACGGTGCGGAGAAATTTGCAATTCAACATGGCGCGGAAACGGTCGATCCGAGTTACTTTATCACCCCGCAGCGGCTAAGAAGCTTGGAAGCGAAACTGCGTGAGGTCAGTGCCACGCTTCAAAGTAACGCCCCTGCACCTGCGCAGCCATACGATCGCTTTGGCACTGTGGGCGCGGTGGCGCTCGACAGCGCTGGCAACCTAGCAGCCGGGACTTCCACCGGCGGGATTACTGGAAAGCGACCCGGTCGTGTTGGCGATACGCCGCTGATTGGGGCCGGCACGTATGCCGACAATCGAAGCTGCGCAGTCTCTTGCACCGGGGACGGCGAAATTTTCATTCGCACTGTCGCCGCACGAACGATGGCGGCGCTGGTCGAGTACCGGAGTTTGTCACTGGTTGAAGCCGTCACCGAATTTCTGACGAACCACCTCGCACCGCTCGGCGGACAAGGGGGTGCGATTCTGCTGAATCAAGCGGGCGAAGCGGCAATCGCTTTCAACAGCCCGGCGATGTACCGCGGGGTGCTGTGGAAAAATGGGAAAACGCTGGTTGTGGATGGCCTGGGGCGTGTCGCTAGCGACTGAGCGTGCTAGTTCCACCTTGCGCTTGTGAACCGCAGCCGGAGGAACCGTGTGCTAGCGCACAACGGCTGATAGCGCAGGTAAGATAGCAAAACTGAAACGACCCTATAATCGGACACTTCGCTACGATACGCTGATGATCGACCGCCCGGCAGGCCGAAACTAATAGCAGCGCCGTTTGATGGCGCATTTCGGCAAGGATGACTTTTCACGATTGTATGAAGGGACCGCTCGATGGCACTTTCTTCTGGCGCTTTTCGGTTAGCAACCTCGGCTTTGGTCCTGGGAACGGTTGTGACAAGCGGAGTCATGTCGCAGCAGGCACAGGCTCAAAGTCCTACTGCCTCTCAAGCGCTCAAGCTGATGCCAATTCAAAAGGATGTCGATTACGACCTGCCTTCGGAAAAAGATGCGGCAGCATGCACGATCAAGGCTGAAAAGGTCAACGGCCAGACCGGCTGGATTGTTCGCGACGGCAGCGGCACCATTTTACGCGAGTTCCTGGATACCAATAAAGACAACATTGTCGACCGCTGGACCTATTACAAGAACGGCATCGAGGTCTACCGCGACATCGACGAAAATTTTAACGGCAAGGCGGATAACCACCGCTGGTTGAATACTGCTGGCACGCGCTGGGGTGTGGACAAGTCCGAAGATGGCCAGATCGATTATTGGAAGAGCATTACGCCAGAAGAAACCACGGCCGAACTGGTGATGGCGCTGCGCGATCGCGATCCTCAGCGCTTTGCCCGGTTGTTGGTGACGGCTAACGAACTCAAAGCACTTGGCCTTGGCCCAGCAAAGACCAAGGACCTTGGCGAAAAGTTGAGCGGCGCAACCGAGTCGTTCAAAAAGATGATGGCGCGACAAACGGCAGTCGGATCTAAGACGGAGTGGACACACTTTGGCGGTTCACGGCCCGGTCTGGTGCCCGCCGGCACTGAAGGCTCGACGGCCGACATTATCGCTTACGAGAATGTCGTGGTCATGGTGGACAGCGATGGTAAGGATGGACAAGTTCCAATTGGAGCGCTGGTCAAGGTGGGCGATGTCTGGCGGTTGATCGATGCACCACAACTTGAATTAGCCGCTCCGGGAGTTCGCTCTACTGATAGCGCTCTAGGAGGCACTTACTTTATCCCATTCGTGAAGCCGAATCCTGTAGCCGAACTGGCCAGCGCTGGATCCACTCCCAAAGCGCAGCAGTTGATCGAAGATGCGCAAGAAATGGATGCGAAGATCACTGCCGCTGCCCCGGAAAAGCAAGCCGAGTTGAACGACAAGCGTGCCGATTTGCTAATGCAAATCATTGGGGAGGTCGATGCCAAGGACCGGGATAGCTGGATTCGCAACTTTGCCGACACGATCAGCGCCGCCACGCAGACCGGTGGATATCCCAAAGGACCAGAGCGACTTGAAAAGCTGTTCGCAAGTCTGCAGAAGTCAGATCCGAATCTGGCCGCGTATGTCCGCTACCGTGCCCTGCAAGCCGACTACGGCCTGAAGTTGCAGGAGGAGGGCGCTGATTATGCTAAGATCCAAGCGACGTGGTTGGAGAACTTGGAAAAATTTGCCGACGACTTCCCCAAGGCCGACGACGCCGCCGAAGCGATGTTGCAACTGGGACTGGCAGAAGAAAACACAGGACAAGAAGCCAAGGCCAAGGCCTGGTACGGTAAGATCATCTCCAACTTCCCTGAAACGGATCCAGCTAAGAAAGCGAATGGAGCCATCTTCCGATTGGATTCGGTCGGCAAGACCATGCAACTGAAGGGGCCAGCCATCAACGGTACTCAGACAGTCGACTTGAGCCAGTACAAGGGGAAGCACGTGCTGATCCATTACTGGGCCACCTGGTGCGAACCTTGCAAGGTCGACTTGGCACAGCTCAAGGAACTGCAAACCAAATATGGCAAGCAAGGATTTGAACTGATCGGCGTGGGCCTGGATGACGAACGGCAGCCAATGGTCGATTACCTGAGCAACAACCGCCTGCCGTGGGCACAAGTCTATGAACCGGGTGGGCTGAATAGCCGCCTGGCGAATGAGATGGGGGTTCAGACCCTGCCAACGATGATTCTGGTCGATGACACCGGCAAGGTCATCAATCGTGGCATTCATATCACCGAGCTGGACAACGAGCTGAAACGCAAGCTGGTGAAGTAAACAGCGCGTCGCCGGTTTGCGGAATCTGGGCAACACGGCTAATCTGTGACGCGCTGCGCGATTCGCGCGGCGCGAGATGCTGGATACTTCCGCGATCCGCCCGCTTCCGGTGTATATGTGTAGTAGCGACACTCGATACCAATGGAGACGGTTCGTTCGACGAACCCATCTGGTTCTCCCAAGTGATCGAGCAGGTCGCTTATGCAGCGCAAGCAAAAACTGACCGTCGTTGCCATTGTGATGGGCATCGGTCTGGCGCTAGCGATGCTATTCATGCAGCCGGCTAATCACCTGTCGCAAGCCGAGCGCGATAGCGCCGCTAAAAGCGACTCGTCCGGCTTTTCGGCCACGCCGTTCACGACTACCAGGCGCGAAAATTCCGCACCCGGCGGTACCGTATCACCCAGTACTAATCCAAGCACTTTCAAGCAATACAGTGTCGAACCGCGTCTATCCGGGACGATCGAACCACTTGATGCGGATGGTGCGCGACCGACCGTTTTGGACCGACCGTCAGCTCCCACGGAGTTTACTCCCTTTCGGCCTGCCAATCAGCGATTGGTGGACCAGCAACACCCGAGTAGTACGCAGGCGAACAACGACCCTGTCCGTCAGCCGACGGGCGAATACGGCAATCAATTCCGCGCCGAAGATCCCTCCGAGTTGGAAGACAACCGCGCGGATGGTGGCAGTGCGGCCTGGCCGCACGAACCCGTCGAGCGTAAACACAAGGTAGTTGATGGCGATAGTTTGACGGCACTGGCGCAAAAGTACCTTGGCAATCCCGATCGCGCCGAAGATTTGTTCTATTACAACCGCGATATTCTGCGTAGCGGAGAATTACTGCCG
>JAWXCH010000592.1:0-2766 GCA_034440595.1 Planctomycetota bacterium
GCCACAAATGTGCTCCACTCTCGCATGCGAGACGAAAAGTCCTCATGCTCAACGATTGTGATGGTGTCGGTGGTCAACGTTTCTGCGGTCACAATTTCAAACTTGCTAAACAGTGAGAGCGTGTCAGGCTGTAGTTTGTACAGCAAGCATCTCATCAAACAGATTTCTAAACAACTCCATACGGCGAGCAAAGCTAAAGCGCTGCTCGACCGTCGATCGGGCACAGGCACCCATTGATTGCCGAGTTTCCGGGCTGGCAATCAGCTCTTTTAGCGATTGGTAAAGTGCATCAACATCATCCGGGGGAACCAAAATCCCCTCGCTGCCCGTTTGAATCAATCGTGGCAGGCCGGCAATCTGTGTAGCAACCACGGGATTTGCAACCGCCATGGATTCTAGCACCACATTGGGAAGCCCTTCGCGCAGGCTGCTCAGTGCAAAAATATCGAGTGCTTGGTGAAACAAGAGCGTATCCTGGCAAAAACCTAGCAATCGAATGCGATCGGTATGTCCCGATTCGCGGATTAGTTCGGCAAGTTTATCGTGCTCCGCTCCCTCGCCAGCGATGACCAGTTGAAAATCCATGCCGTCGGCAATCAATCGACTGGCTGCCTGAATCAAACGGTCAAAGCCTTTTTCCGCAGAGAGCCGCCCCATCGCGCCGATCAACAGGCGAGACGGTTCGACGCCTAACTTCTTGCGCGACTCTTCCCGCGACATCGTTCGCTGAAAGTACTCCGTGTCGATTGCATTTTCGATCAATACACACTTACTGCGTGGTACTCCTGCCTGCACGCTCTTTTCAACAAGATCCTCGGAGACGCAAACCACCTTGTCAAAAAAGCGAAGCGAAAGCCGATCAACGGCATAATACAGCGGTGTTCGCATTGTCCGCCTGACCCAGCCGTGAACGGTGGTCACCAGTTTCATCGGCCAGAATCGCCGCAAGATCACCCCGATGGCGTTGCTCTTGTAGTCGTGCCCGTGCCAGATCGTCACGTTATTTTCGCGACAGATTTGCAACAGCGAACGAAAGACGCGATAGTCCAGCGGACCACGATCATCGATTTCGATCAACGGTGCATCCCACTGTTTGGCTCGCTGTCGCAAAACATCGAAGCCAGCATCATTCGGCGGCCGCATATAAGCACAGATGGTCTCATAGCCGTACTGCCGCAAGAATCGTGGCGAATTCAGGATCGTTTTGTCGGGTCCACCACCTGTGCCCGTCACAACGCGGACTTCCAACACAGTGTGCTTGGCGCTCGGCTTCAGCTCCGATTCGAGGGTGTTCCCCTGCCCGGGTGCCTGTTCGTTCTGCGTTTCGATCATCGGGTTCCTCCGATCTGAGCGACAGAGGTAGTTTCGCGCTGCAAGCTACCATCCTGTCGGCTATCGCAGTTGCTCCCATGCAGTAACGCCTCAAATTGGAGCGTCTTGGCCTCCCAGCTCTCGGCGCTGAGCCGCTGTTGACGAGCGCGTTGCTGATCGTCGCTGATCCCGAGCGTCAGCCGAGATTGTACCGCGGCGGCAAATTGCTCGGCGCTGTCAACGACATCTGCGCAATCAGACCACGCGGTGGTTGATGGCAAGCTGCGCATTACAACCGGTGCGTCAGTAGCAAGGTACTCTAGCAGCTTTAGCGGCTGCATTTTCTGAACAACTTCAATGTCCTGGTACGGCATAATCAAAACTGCGGCGGAACGTGCCAATGCCGGCAGTTGCTCGTACGATACGGCAGGCAAATGCGCGACTTTTGGAATGCTCCAAAGTAATGGTTCGGGATCCTGGACCGGTCCCACTAGGAGAATCGTTCCTTTATCCATCTGGTTGGAAACTGCTCGCAATGTTTCCAGGTCCAACCGACGGTCGATCAATCCCCAAAAAATGACAAGCGGGGCCGGAAAATTAACCGAGACTTCCGCCAGGCATGCGACAGAATCAGGCGTGCCTGCAACATTCCGCCAGTGTGCTAGGTCCACACCGTGGCGGACCACTTCGGCCACACGTCCCTGCTCGGCCAAATGTTGCTGCAGCGAACTACCAGCGGCAATACAAACATCCGCCTTTTGAATTACCTGCCGTTCCAGTTCCTTCAGCGTCTGTTGCTCCAACCCAGGCCAGACGCTGAAATCATCAACGCAGTAGTACACCCACTTGGCAACCGGCAACGGCCCCATGATATCGGCGGTGATTGGCAATGTGGTAATGGCGATCGGTGGCTCAGAGTACTCTTGCAAAATGCGATCTAGACTTCGCAGCAGCAAAGCACGATTCAGCCGCCGATCCAATGGTCGCTTGATCCAAGGCCACATCCGTGGGTTGACAACGCGAAGATTAGGGTGAGTGGCTACGGCGGTTGGTGCCAAAGCGGACCAACTTCGCAGCTTTTGCAATCCCCGCCGTAAAGTCGCCAAATCAAGTCGTGGTGGCCGCGTGCCGATGGTGTTGACCCAGATCACCGAATATCGGTCCAACAGTCGGCTAATCAAATGCTGACAACTGGATGGGTGGCGCCCCCAGTCATCTGCAAAAACCAGCAGCGGGGGATAGCGCTGCGAATGCGGCGGTTCGACGAAGCCTGATGAGTTCATACCGACGCGAACGATTCGCAGTTTCAATGATTAACGATTAAAGGGACATGTCGCAAACTCGACCTACCAATTATAACTGGACTTTTGCAATTTGACGAATCAAGGTCACTTTGTGTTTTTGGTCAGCTAGCAAGTACTAAATGTGGTATTGCTAGCATTGGCGGCAGTGGAA
>JAWXCH010000593.1:0-9420 GCA_034440595.1 Planctomycetota bacterium
GGTGAAAATCATCGGCGAGTAGCGCATCGGAGAGTAGGTATTTGCAATCACTTGCGAATCGTTCTATTCACCTCTCCCACTTGCGCCAGAGGTCGACTGTTGCCTTTCACTCCGTGAAAGTGCACTTTCGGAGGAGCGCCACACCAATTCGAGTACCAGCAGAGCGCTATTTCGCGGAGCGAAATGCGACTGTGGCCAAGGGTGAAATCATAGCTTGATGCGTGAAGAGGGGAGAGCAAAGGCGAACCGTCATCCCACAGCACTAACCGCGTCGCGCCAACCCCGCAATTTCCTTCCCTTCGCGGATGATCGGCGTCGGCCGGCCGGCAAAGTCATGAAAGAAGTGCTTGTTGTAATCGATCTGCAGATGTCGGTAGATGGTGGCCAGAAAATCCTCTGGACCGACGCGCCCTTCAATCACTTCTTCGCCCCTGGCATCGGTCGCACCAATCACCTGCCCGGTCTCGATACCCCCTCCTGCAAACAGCATACTGCCAGCTTGAGGCCAGTGGTCGCGCCCTGGCTGCATCACGCCGACGGCACCGCTACAGACCCCTGCGCCGGTACTGGCGTCATAGGAGATTCGCGGGGTGCGACCAAATTCGCCGGTGACAACGACCAGCACCCGCTGATCCATGCCACGGGCGTAGATGTCTTCGATCAATGCCGAAACCGCCTGATCAAAGGGGGCCATGCGATACCGTAGGGCATCGAAAACGTGGTGATTGACGGCGTGGTCATCCCAGTTTTTTACACGCCCGCACAAAGGGCCGTCAAACTCTGTGGTGACAATCTCCACTCCGGCCTCAATCAGACGGCGCGCCAGCAAGCATTGTTGTCCCCAGGTATGCCGACCATAGCGATCGCGCGTAGCATCTTTCTCGCGAGTCAGATCAAACGCCTCACTGGCGCGCGGATTGAGAACCATGTCGACCGCTTGCGATTGCAATTTGTCGATGGCCTGCATCCGGTCCAGATAGTCGACCTCGCGCTTCATGCTGTCCAGTTGTTGCTGCAATTGAAGACGAGAGCGAATTCGAGACGCATCGGTACCGGGACTTAGGCCCAGATTGGGTACCGCAAAGTTCGGCAGGTTGGGATCTCCTTTGACCGCAAACGGTTCATATTGTGGACCAAGGTAGGTCGATCCGGCGATCTTGAAATTGTCGTAATAGTCGATCGGATTCACTGCAACATGGATCGGCAAATCGCGCGGCTGGCCAGAGCGAAGCTTGCTCGCCACGGACATCCAATCTGGATAGCGCGGAAATAGCTTGTCCGGGGCATCCGGATCGCCAGAGAACATCTGCAACGTGCCAGATGGATGGCCAGGACCGGTCTGTGCTAGCGACCGGACGATGGCGTAGCGGTCAGCCATCTTGGCCAACTCAGGGACTAGCTCGCTCACGTGAATACCGGGAACATTGGTGGGAACCGCCTGGAATGGTCCGCGGTATTCGGAGGGAGCATTTGGCTTGGGATCGAAGCTATCTAGATGGCTGATGCCGCCACGCAGCCAGACCAGAATAATCGCCGTGGGCTTTTCAGTAGAAGCCTTCGCGACGGGCCCATTCGCCTCGACCGGTGCGGCATTTGCTCGCATTGCCAGCAAGTCCATCAGTGACAGACTGGCAAAACCACCTAGCCCCAATCGCAGCAGTTCGCGGCGAGGCAGGTTGCCCTGCGAGTTGCCTTGCTGTGATGCTGACAAACTCGAACAACGCCCGCCGATTGGCCCAGGACAGTTCTGCGGCACTTCGCTGGATGGATCTCGGGACATTTGGCTGCGATCCTTGGAGGGAAAATGTTCGCAGAGGCATGGGGTAACGGCAGGGCGCAGCTCAGTATAGCAGATCGATAGGAGAGAATCGAGCGAATTTCAGGCCAGCGGGCCAATGACCAAAAAAAGCGGGGTGGCTTCGCTAGGAAGCTACCCCACTTTTCAGAGGTTAATCCGTATCGGTCGTAACATCAGAAACGCATGCTACGAATGCATTTCTGAGCTTTTGACTAGGCCTTGCGGCGGCGACGCCAAACGGCACCCGCCATGCCGAGAGCACCGAGTCCCAATAGAGCGATCGACGATGGCTCTGGGACGAGAGTGGCTTCGAGACTGATGTCGTCATAACTGCTCGCCCAGAAGATGGCTCCGAGGTTACCGGCACCAAAGTTATCGTTGCCCTTAACGGTCTTCAGTGCAATGCCAATTTTGGTATTGACTTGGTATTGGCCGGAGTGCACGTGCTGTGTCCAGGTGTCCCAATTGGACTGGTTGGAAGTTCCTGACCACTCCATCACATTGTCAATCCACAACTCGATATGAGCTTCTTGCTTCCAATTGAAGTTCTCGCCGCTCCACCATGCTGCCCAAGACTTCGTCCAACCGGATACGTCAACGTCGTACAGGCCAGGCCCCGACGGTGGTGCGAACTCCTCGCTCACAAGGTAATGGGTATAGGGAGCGCTCGATCCGCTACCTTCGCTACCCGAAACGTTTATGTTGCCACCATCTGGACCGCCACGATCATTGTTAACGCCGAATCCCGAAGGTGCTGGCAGTGCCGAGGCTGGCGTCCAGTCCGCATCAGGAACCGCGGTGTTCAAGCCACCATTGTTGAAATTTGGATTGTTGCCAATCAGCATCGTCGCCTGTGCTGCACTCGGCAGCAGCAGCATCGCCAGCATAACGGCTGGCAAGAGGCATAGCGTTCTCATAAACTTTACTCGCATCGATGTAACTCCTTTGAAAAACCCTACTCACTGAACATTTGAAATGTACACATGCGCACAAAGTACACATGGACACGCTGCTGCCTCTGCCTCGGGCCCTCTTTTTTCTGCGGACAATACTTGGCAAGTTCTGGTCGAACTCTCACCATGCTCAAATTGCAGTTGAACCCCGCTCCCCTGAGCGATTGTAATCCCTTTGCTTGGGAATTGCAAGGATATAACACGGCCGGTTTTGACTGACCGACTTTATTGGCCGTCTTGATTGGTCGCCGCGACTCCCCCTCCACCACGACTAGCGATAACCTAACATTAGCTACAACCAGCCCACTCACGCTACCTGCCCGTTGTCAAAAAGCAATACATATTTAACCTTAAGAGACAAACCAAGTGTAAATTTGAACTGTTATCGGCAATAATGGAGCTATCATACTTCAACACCGCCAGCGCCCACTTGGCGAGCTTCCACAGAGCCTGACATCAATTCCGATTTTCCAAAATGCGCACAGATCCACCACAGCTAACACAATAGTCACAGGTTACCAAAGTCGCTACCTGTCAGTTGGCGTAGCATGATACTATTTTGTTGAATCCGCATTATTCCCCTCGATCATCGGAGAAAATAGTTTACGATTTAGTAAAACTAGTCCCAGGGAGGCCACATCATGCGGGCAGCGGTTGAAGTCCTTTTTCCTGATTTTGGCTCTTCGGTGCGTGTTTGCACTAGAAATGAAGAAGAGTTCGCTCATCGTCTGCATTATCATGCCGAGTACGAGTTGAATCTGATCGTGCAAAGCCAAGGGACGCGCTACGTCGGGGATAGTGTGCAGGAATACGGCCCCGGAGATCTGGTGCTGGTCGGCTCCAATCTGCCTCACACCTGGCATTCCGCTCCAGGGAAGAAACGTGAAAAACATCGCGCAGTCTTTCTACAATTCCGCGAAGCCGACTACTTTGACTGGCCCGAACTGATTCACATCCGTCGGTTGCTGGAAGTTTCGCAACATGGAATTCAGTTTCATGGAAAAACGCGCGATCTGGCGGACGTGATGATGCAAGAACTGGCCACACTCACGGGCGTTCCGCGCTTGACCAAGTTCCTGGCACTGCTCGATTTGCTCAGTCGCGGTAAAGAGTACACGCAGTTGAGTAGCCTGCAGATTGGACCACGCGGCAAGAGCGTCGCTCAGCGTCGGATTGATCGCGCATGTAAATTTATTCACGAAAATTACCGCCGGCCGATCGAGCAGCGTGAACTAGCCGATCAATTGGGTATGACCCCGGCGGCATTCAGCCGCTTGTTCCGCCGCGTCACCGGACTGACATTCGTGCATTATGTGAATCAGGTCCGCGTGAAGCATGCCTGCACGCTCCTGGCGGAGTCGAGCGAATCAATTTCTCAGATCAGCCTCGACTCCGGTTTTGAGAATCTTTCGAATTTCAACCGGCAGTTCCTGCGCTGGAAGAAGGTCACTCCGCGGAATTTTCGCCAGCAATACCAGTAACTATCAAGTCCGCTGTCGACTATGATAGAACTACGGAAACGATTGAGATCCGGCCTAAGGTGGGATCCTCGGTCGATTAGCACCACTGGCATGTGAAAGCGGAGAATTCTCGATGCGCCTTAGAGCTGTCCTATTGGTTGGTACTGGTTTTCTGCTCGCACTGTTCGGCGCATTGTCCGGCGCTTCCTTCACACAACTGGCTGCGGCAGAAGCACCTGCCAACGAGAAAACGTCGGCAGCAGCCAGTCGTCCGAACATCATCTTCGTGATGGTCGATGACTTTGGCTATGAATGCGTCACGGCCAATGGTGGCGAGAGCTATCAGACTCCGAACATCGACCGCCTTGCCAAGAGCGGAATGCGTTTTGAATACTGCTTTGCGCAACCTGTATGCACGCCGACTCGTGCGCAGCTAATGACCGGCCAGTACAACATCCGAAACTATGAACGCTTTGGCTGGCTCAATCCAAATCAGACCACCTTTGCACAGTTGTTTCAGAAAGCGGGCTACAAAACCTGCATCGTTGGCAAGTGGCAGCTTGGACAGGGATTCCAGCGCCCGACGCAGGCTGGCTTTGATGAATACCGGTTGTGGCAGCTCAACCGACGCCCGCCACGCTATGCCAACCCCGGTCACGAGGTCGACGGCCAGGAAGTCGACTACACCAACGGCGAGTACGGGCCTGACTTGGAAGCCAAGTACGCCCTGGATTTTATCGAACGGAACAAAAGCAATCCATTTTTGCTGTACTTCCCCTTGACGCTGACGCACGATCCGTATCAGCCAACGCCCGATAGCAAAAACTGGGATCCAAAAGCCAAGGGGGAAGCAGTCAACGTCGCGCCGAAACATTTTGCCGACATGGTCGCCTACACGGATAAAATCATGGGACGACTGACCGCCAAACTGGATTCGCTGGGCATACGTGATAACACGCTGATTATTTTCACCGGCGACAACGGTACTGGCAAGAAGACCGTATCGCAATTTCGCGGCAAGCCGTACGAAGGGGGCAAAGCCAAGCCCACTAATACCGGCATGCGCGTGCCACTGATTGTCAGTTGGCCAGCCCGCTTAAAGGCCGGCCAGACCACCGACAATCTGGTTGATTTTACGGACTTCTTTCCGACGCTGTGTGACGCGGCTGGCATTTCCATTCCCAAGTCGCTGACCATCGATGGCCACAGTCTTTACCCATTGCTAACCGGTGGAGATTACTCCCCGCGAGAGTGGACCTATTGCTGGTATGCACGTGATGGAGGGGACAATCCAGCGCATGTGCATGCGAGAACGCAGACATTGCAACTGAATAGTAATGGCAGGCTCTTGGATTATTCGGCGAACGAGGCCGCCGATCCGGTGCCGGTGGATAATCCGACTGCCGAACAACTGGCGGTGCGTGCCAAGCTAGCCGCCGCAATCAAGCACTACGCAAATCAGCGCCCTGCCGAGGTATCCAAGTCTGCTACAGCGAAAAAATGGCATCGAATCAAGGATCGCAAGGCACAACCAGCGGCGACGAAAGAAGAAAAGTAGTCGCCAACGCAAGCAGTAGAATTGAGGCTTTCACCTCTCCCACGGGGAGAGGTCACGGTATCAGCCGCGGGTGAGGGGTAAGAAACGAGATCGCTTAGAGCAGCAAGCAGCGCAACAGCCTTGGCCTACTCTTTGGTACGAGCCTGATATCGCTCCACAAATTCGCAGCCGATGCGGTAAAGATTTGCAACAGAGTCTTCAAACGGCTGGCATTGGATAACGCGCGACCGCATGTACACAGCGTCGTCGGTCGTTCCCAGGGCCACGATCAACTCTTCGCCATCGCGCATCTCGCGCGTGCTGAGAAAGGCCAGGCCACCGGTCGAGATATCCAGGCAGCGCACCTGATAGAACATCGACTGATCCGGTAAGCGCCCATCAATACAGGGGGCAATCCACTGAAACACGCGATGAGTGCTGCGGGGATTCTGCCGCCGATCCGCTGCCTGACCGGCTGCAAGCGCGTTCTGCACTGGCAGTGATGCCGGGATCCGATCAGCAGCAGTGGATTGGTCACTCATACAACTCCTGGCCGCCAGTCGTCGATCGATTTTCAATCGCGATGCGGTAACGCGCAGTGGTGTCGTTCAAAATAGTTGATGCAAATCTTGCTCCCTATGAAAAATACGTCGTAAATCGACTCTTGTCTGGATAATCTCGGTCGATTGCATCGAACGACAATTATCGCCTGTTCGGGTGCTATTAGTTAGTCGGCATGCAAGAGCTTCAATGACAGTTGGCCATTACTCTGTCCCTAATTATTAGTCCTTCGGGATTTACGGTGATTCTCGCGCTGCTTGCGGCGACTTTACCGATTGTATCGATTATGTGGATTTTGCGGCCCACTCCTGCCGATGGGGTATTTATCGAGAATTCTCGTTAATGATCCACGTATGGCGAGCAAGCCGAGGAGTTCACGGTGAAGCGTAATGGATGGCTGACACTTACCTTAGCTGCGGTTTGCATGCTTGCACCAAGTTATGCCGGTGCGGCGGATGCCGATCACGCTGTACTGGATCAGCAGTTCGAGGCACCCGAGGTGCCATCCTGTGCCTATGCCTGCGACGACGAACCAGAATGCGGCGGCGCACCGGTCAATGTCTTTGTTCCGAATTTGGTTCCCGGGTTTGAATTTAGCGCTGACCTGCTGTATCTCCGACCAGGAGCAGACAATCTCGGCTTCGCAACCATCACGACCTTTCTACCGCTTACCAACCCGCAGTGGGCTGTTCAAACGCTAGAGCCAGAATATCAACCTGGCTTTACCATCGGTGCGGCGTATGCCTTGCCGTCGTCTGTGGGGAAAGACATTCAGGTCAACTGGGAGCATCTTCGCACCAGCGATTCAAGCTCCGTGGCCGTAAGTGACTTGTCAACGCAATGGATTTCTCCATTCAATCAAACAGGGCCGTCCACTTCTGAAAGTGCCAATGAGGTTGGCATTTTCCACCTGAAATCGGCAGATGGACAAGTCGAGTTCGATTACGACATGATCAATCTCGTGATTGGGCAGACCGTGAATGTCGGCCCTCATACGCAGCTTCGCCCTTACCTGGGTGTCAGCTATGTCCAATTGCGCCAGCAATTAATCTCCCGGTTTCACAACAACCCAAACATCGTGCCGGTGCCCCCTGTCATTGCCATCCCCGACCCTAATCTTCGCTATGTTCAGCTTGATAACACTTCCACCTATTCGGGCGTTGGACCTCGTCTTGGTATTAGCTCCAGAAACAAACTACCTCATCGATTCACGTTCGTGGGAGAGCTGAGTGGTGCGATACTGGCAGGATGGATGCAACCGGCAGAATACTCTTTCTCGGGCGTTTTTGTCGACGCTGTCGATACTGAGCAGATTTCCAGTAGCGGGGTTTCGCAAGTGGTCTACACCGGCGATGCGAAACTTGGCTTAGGCTACTTGCACACCTTGGATAACGGCTCGCTTTTGAAGATTGAGTCGGGATTCAAAGCCGCCGTATTCATCGACCCCTTCTCTACCTATGAAACAAGTACCAATGTGTTACCGCTCGATATTGGTTCGCTGTCGACCAATAGCATGCGGCACACGCCAAGTGACTTCACTCTGAGTGGGTTCTATGCGAACGTCAGTTTGCAGTGGTGAACTGAGTTGCACAATTTCCAGCATCTCGTGTTTAGATATGCTGACGAAAAAAGCCGGTGTCGACGGCCACGTTCGACACCGGCTGAAATCTGTTGCACTGCCGCAATGAAATAGATGCAGCAGAGCAAGTTCTAACTATCGCAGACTACGAGCAGCCCATGCTGTTGCCACAGTTGTGGCACAGGTAGCAGTTACCGTTGCGAACCGTAATGGCACCGCAATTGTCGCAGCTTGGAGCATCCAACTGGAAACTGGCGAACTGTTCATCGCGGTTCACCAGACCCTTGGAGGTATCCAGCTTCATCGCCACACCGGCGCGTTGCAGCATGGCGGCGTTCGCCTCCTTGCTACCATTGCTCTTGCTTGGCGAACTGCCATTGCTCAGCCGGTTCACCACCGCCGGCTGACCGTTGGAAGGTTTCGCACCAGCGGCTGTTGCAGTACTGCCCGTCGCGGCAGAACCATTTGTCTGGCTCACTCCATGCCCTGCTGTCGGCCCGCCAGTCTTCTTGACGGCGGGCTTGATCTCTGTGAGTCCATCCTCCGAACTGCCGGCCGATTTCGACGAGCCTTCATCGCCACCGATCAAACCGCGATTGGCTTCCTTGTAGCCCGGCAGGAACATAATCCCCAGCCAGCGGAAGATATAGTCCACAATGCTCTTGGCAATGCGAATGTCAGGGTTCTTGGTATGACCCATCGGTTCAAATCGCGTATGAGCAAACTTGTTGACATAGACTTCCAGCGGCACGCCGTACTGCCAGCTCATCGAGACCGCCGTTCCAAAGCAATCCATCAGACCGCCAACGGTACTTCCTTCCTTGGCCATCGTGATGAACAACTCGCCCGGGCGACCATCTTCGTACAAGCCGACGGTCAGATAACCTTCGTGACCGGCTACATTGAACTTGTGCGTGACGCTCTGACGCGTATCCGGCAGGCGTTCGCGGCGTGGTGCAGCGATAATCTTGGCCGCCGCCTTGTCCGCTTCCGAACTGGTATTCAACGGTTGGCTTTCCTTCGAGCCATCGCGATAAATCGCCAAGGCTTTCAGTCCTAGTCGCCACCCTTCCAGATAGGCATCGGCAATGTCAGCCGGCGTAGTATCACGCGGCATATTGACCGTCTTGCTGATTGCACCCGACAAAAACGGCTGAGCCGCCGCCATCATCGACACGTGAGCACGCCAGGCGATCGACCTTGTTCCGTTGCGCGGTTGAAACGCACAATCAAACACCGGCAGGTGCTCTGCCTTCAGGCCCGATTCTCCTTCGATCGTGTCGTTCTTTTCGATATAGGCCAGAATCGATTCGATCTGCGGTTGATCGTAACCCAGCTTGGTCAGTGCGGCAGGGACAGTGTTATTGACGATCTTCAACATGCCACCGCCGGCCAGTTGCTTGTACTTCACCAAGGCAATATCTGGCTCGATGCCAGTCGTATCGCAATCCATCAAGAAGCTGATCGTGCCGGTTGGGGCCAGCACCGTTGCCTGCGCGTTGCGGAAACCGTATTCGCGACCGGTTGCCAAC
>JAWXCH010000594.1:0-3850 GCA_034440595.1 Planctomycetota bacterium
GGAGTACCTTATGAAGAAAGCACCAAACGGCCAGTTCTTGTTGGGCGCATTCGCTTTGTCATTAGCGGCCTTGTTCACTCCTTGCCGAAGCACGGCGGCGCAAACCGCTGCAGAACTAGGAGGTCTCCAGGGCTATTGGCAAGGCGAAGGGCCGGGAGGCAAATGCTCAATAACCATCACTGGCAACTCGCTCCATTACTCTCCGCCGACGGGCCATTCGTTTACGGCGACATTTACATTGCCTACAGGCACAGACCCACAGCAGCTACGCGCCACCATCATCCAAGATAATCCGCCACCACAGAATTCCACCACCAACAAAGTGGTCGTCGCTGTCTTCAAGATTGAAGACGGGACACTGACCGTGTCCGCGTTCGAAGACCCCGCGAAAGCGCTGCCGAAAAGCTTCGAAGACAAGCAGCGTCAGTTCTACGTACTCCGGAAGCAGGTGAGCCAATACATCCGCTGTATGATTCAGGATAAAACCGGAAACCTTTGGTTCGGCACCGAGTACGGCGTGTGCCGTTACGATGGAACATCCTTGACCTATTTCAGGATGAAGGAAGGGTTCACTGACAAGCAGGTAAACCGCATATTGCAAGATGAAAGCGGAAACCTTTGGTTCGCCACTGGCGGCGGGGTCAGCCGCTACGACGGGAAATCCTTTACCAATTTTACAGTGAAGGATGGCCTGAGCGATAATACGATTTGGGGTATGTTAAAGGATAGCAAAGGAAACTTTTGGTTCGGCACCACGGCCGGGGTCTCTCGCTACGATGGAAACACCTTCACCCGCTTTCCCATTCCCCGGGCGGATGTGGAATATAACTCCAGGTTCAACCCGGATGTGGTTTGGAGTATTATTGAAGACAAAAAGGGGAATATTTGGTTCGGCATGGATGGAGGTGGCGCCCGGAAATACGACGGCAAATCCTTGACCACCTATACGAAGAAAGATGGCTTGGGCGGTAATAATATCAGTTGCATCTTGGAGGACAAGACCGGCAGACTTTGGTTCGCCGATGGGGGCGGAGGGTTGGTCCGTCGTGCCGGAGGGTTGAGCCGTTATGATGGAAAATCGTTTACTACTTTTACCGAGAAAGACGGCCTGAGAAGTAATGCTGTTCACACATTGTTTGAAGACAAAAGCGGAAACCTTTGGTTCGCCACGGGTGGTAGAGGCGTATGCCGCTACGACGGAAAATCCTTTGTTACTTTTAGCGAGGAAGAAGGCTTGGACTGGCCACTGGTGCAGAGCATCCTTGAGGACAGGGCTGGTCGCCTGTGGGTCGGTTGCTCGGGAGGTGTGTACCGCTTCGATGGGACGAAGTTCGTCAACTTCACGGGGAATTAATGAGCAACGGGCGGAGGGGCGGACGCGGTCGGCAGAAACGCTGGTGTTGAGCAACACAGTCAAAGGTCCGGGCGGTCAGATCGCGACTATCGTGACCAGCCGCCTAACCATGCGCTGCAGCGAACGGCGGCGGGCCATCGCAGTTGCAATCGGCGCGCCTCGTGGCTGCCGTCGCTGGGCTTGGATCGTTAGGCTGCGCTTCGGTTTCATCGACCGATTCGCTCAAGAGCTGGGCAGTGTTGCACTGACTCTGCCTGGCTCAGCATCCGACCTCGTCCCAAGAACTCATGAGAAGGGTCTCGATTCTTGGAAATCCTATCTAACGACCCCATTGATGAGAACGTGGGCGCGTGCCGGACACTCTATGGGGATTCCACAGGCCGTGGGCGCCTCAACGCTGACGCGACGACCAACACCACACGGGAAATCCGCGGGTGGATGCTATGTACCGCGGAGAGCATTCCTGACCACAGCGCTAGCTCAATAGCGCGAAGCATTGTGCTCCCGATGCGAGCAACTCGCATAGACTTCGAACGGGGGGCGAGGTGCTTGGCAGAGCGGCCAAATTACTCGGGCGTGACAGCCGACTTCGTTCGATTTTTGCGCGCGGAGGACCGGATTCCAGATTTCCAGCGCGAGCTCAACAGGTTGCAAGACTTCTACTACGGCGACATCGCCGGTCAGCAGAATGATATTCGCATCGCCGGCAATTTCGCGATGCTAGCCGCGGCGTTTGGCCAGATGGCGCAGTACTTGGCCGACGTTTGGCCTGCCTGGGAGAGTGAGCTCAACCAGTTCGTGAACCAAGACTTGATTGCGCTACGCAACGAGATGCTGGGGTGTGTCCGTGAGCAGCAGGCCTGCGAAATCTTCCTTGCGACGCTATGCGACCTCGTCGAGAGTCGTCATGTCGCCATCGATGGTTGGCGAAGCTCTATGCACACATCGCAACTCAGTAGCTTCGCAAAGTTAATCGGCCGATTCGATCAGACACCAAGCGGCTAGCCACCAACAGAGGAAGCAGACTCATGACCACCACGATGTCCCCCACGTCGACTATTCCAGCATCTACTTCTTCAGATGTTTTGAACCCCGTCCTTTTTGCGTTGTTACAGGTTCGTTTTGGCCACGTCCGGGTGGTTCACCGCGGCGAGCGACGGGTCATGAGGCAGGTAGTCGGCCCCGGTGGACAAAGGCGATTTGAAACTGTGCAGCGCGGTGAGCAATACGCCGTCAATTGCCGATTCTGCAATGACACACATCGAAGACTCTTTGTTGGCTATACCTTTGGCACGGTGGAGCCAGGCAGGTCCGTCCCAAACTACCGCCTTTGGTGCTGCCACAACGAGACGCATTGCCACAATCAGGGCCGCTACCAAATCGCGTTCGCGAGCCTGCTGGGCCGGCCCCACATACGTCTCGAGACCTCCGTCAGCACGGAGGTGAATGCGTCCGTAGCCCCAGCAACGTCTCGTCCGGCGATGCGGTTGCCTGAGGGGCGGACCATTCTCGATCTCGTGCCGAATCACCCCGCTATTCAGTACCTAGCCGGTGTCAGACATTTCGACATCCCGGAGCTGGCGAATGTGTGGGGCGTCGGCTACTGCCAAATGAATCTCGATCTAGTGCCGAACTTCTGCAATCGAATTGTCGCTCCGGTTTGGCGTCCGCGGCGAGACTTTGGGTCCGGCCCAGTCGAGTGGGAGCTCGCTGGCTGGCAGGCTCGATTCATCGGCGACGAATTGCCGGCGGGTGAGCCAAAATACTATTCAGCCGACGGCATGCCGACATCGGAGCTCTGGTACGGCCTGCCGCAAGCGTTATCGGTCGACGGTCCCGTTGCCATCGTCGAAGGCGCCACAGACGTTTGGCGACTGCGAGCAGGAGGCTTGGCACTACTAGGGAGCAACCTTCCCAGCCGACACCAGTTGATGCTTATCCAGCATTACTTTTCACACCGCCCGCTTGTAATCCTGCTTGATGGTGATGCACACGAAAAAGCGATCAGAATTGAGCAACAACTGAAACGCCTGCGTATGGTCAGCACTGGCGACCGTCGGGTCGTTCGCGTGGACCTGCCATGCGGCAAGGACCCTGCCGATCTCCCTAGGCATGAAATCTGGGCAATCATCAATGACGCAGTTCAGAGGGCTAACAATGACTAGCACCCCGTTCGCCTCGCCACCGTCATCTCTGACCGGAGCCCCCATCGCACTTTCATATCAACTCGAAGGCCATACAGAGGGCTCGCGACGGCTGGCAAGCGGCGCCCGTGCCATTGCGGTCCGGGCCTTCGACGGTGCCAGCACAAGAACGATTACTGCGGACTTCGCGACAGCCCTGCTGCCGCTGTTGGCAAGGCCGCGGCTTTATGCTGACTATCTTGTCGCTTGCCAAGTCGAACTGCGTCTAGGCGTCCATGGGCTCGGGCCGGTCACGGACATCCGGACTCGGCGCATGCTCGAAGCCGCCGGACAACATCGCTCTCTTATTGAA
>JAWXCH010000595.1:0-5077 GCA_034440595.1 Planctomycetota bacterium
ATCACTATACTGTGAACGATATCCAATCCCTAGGGCACCTCATCCTCTCGCGTCCGCAACCACCTTGAGCTAGCATAGATGTGTAGATACCAATGGGCAAAGCCAGTGGCACACAACACTACTTGTTACAAAGCACTAGGGCGCGTCAATTGCCATGATCTCGACCGGGTTGCCGCTCGGGTCGGCGATATACGTGCTGCGAGTGCCGTCGCGATGCGCTTTCAGTGGGCCAAACTTCTCCGCTTGGGTCGAAGAAAACGCAATATGCGGTGGGTGCTGACTCTTGGTCACCAGCGCCAGTTGCATGTTCGAGAAGGTGAGCATTCCCCAAGTCGCATCTTGATAAGCGACTTCGCATCGAAAATTTGCGCGATACCACTCGATGGCGGCCGCGATATCGTCCACGGCAATCGCCACGTGGTGCATCGCGTCGAGATCGGTGGTGGTAGCTGAAGTAGTCATAGAGTGCCTCCTTTTAGAGAGCCGCGCTGGATGGACAACTTCAGTGTAGCAGTTCACCGACGGTGGACAATCGCTCTGTGCCCGGCGACGTCCCTTCTTCGAGACCAGTATTCCCGCAGCCACCATTCCGGCAATGCCTAATGCCATGGTCGATGGGCGCCAAATGACGCACTAACTGGGCTGCTAAATTCCTCGACGCGCAGTACGTAATACGCCAGCCGTTCGGCCGACTTGCGAGTAGGCGAACGCGGCAAGACCGACCCCCGCGAAGCCAAACAGCAGTACCGACGATGGTTCTGGCACAGCTTCGACACCTGGAGGGATTCCTTGGCCCCAACTGCTGAGTACGGCGTTCAGATCATCCTGGCCGACACTGCCGCTGCCATCATAATCTGCCAACACATTACCGGGAGGAACGGTCTGTCCCCAGTTACTCAGGATCAAATTCAAATCGTCCTGCCCGACGAATCCGTCACTATCGAGATCGCCTTCCAACTCCGGGATAATCCGATAGATATCCCCTGCACCCAGCAGCACCATGTACAGCTCGCCGTTGTTGTCTTCGGCAAATGAGGCCAAGTTAAAAGCGTTACTCAGACTACCGGGAGGATCCAACTGAGCGGTTCGATCTACAATGTCAGTCTTCGTTGCACCATCGTACCGGAACGAACCGACTTGTCCGGTGATGTAATCGCCGTAAAAGTAGGTTCCGTCCAGGCCAGGGATGGCCCCGCGATACATATATCCACCTGTGATGGAATGACTACCTGCTCCGGAATCATACTCATGCACCGGATCAACGACGGTTCCCAATATCGTTCCGGGAGGAGCCTTCGGACCAGCAACCGTCCCTTCGCGGAACGACCACCCGTAGTTGATCAGACTCGCAGCATTGGAAGCCTGAAAGTCGATCTCCTCTTTGGCATTCTGACCGACATCACCAATCCACAAGTCCCCAGTCTGCCGGTCAAAGCTATTGCGGAACGGATTTCGCAAACCGATCGACCAGATTTCGTCTACACCGGGCGTGGCTCCGGCAAATGGGTTGCCGGCAGGAATGCCATAATTGCCACCCGGAGCGTTATTTCCGTTCACATCAATCCGCAACATCTTGCCATGCGGCGAATTGATATTCTGCGATTGCTGCAAATCATCGTTGCCACCGCCGCCATCTCCCGTACCAATGTACAAGTGACTGGTACCCGGCTTGAAACCGATCCAGCCACCGTTGTGATTATCTAGCGAGGTGTTCGGTCGGTCCAGCGTCAGCAAATTCGTAGCTGTATTGCTGGCAGTGGTGGAGTTCAGGTAATTTCCGCCGGAGATATTTGCCTGATAGCGATTAATCAGCAAGTCCCCTTCATTCGACCCTGTAGGGCCAGTCGAGAAGGTATAGAATCGGCCGTTGTTGACGTAGTTGGGATCAAATGCCAAACCGAGGAGTCCGCGCTCGCCGACGGTTGTCGGGGCGGGAGACAACGTCATGAATGTGCCGGTAACGGCGCTGCTCGACAAATCTACAATCTTGATTGCCCCGCCGCGTTCGGCAACAAACAGCTTATTCGGCACACCAGGAGCGGGCGTGGCATATATGGGATTCGTCAACCCAGTGGTGACCACCGGTTGCAGTTTCAGTGGGGGCTGTGCCCAGGCGGTACTGCCGGTGAGCAGTAGAACGGCAATGGAGAACAATGCCGCGCGTTGCAACGGGGAGAATCGCATAAGTTGCCTCACTGAAAGAGGAGTCCGTCTGGCCTTTTGCAGTTCACCGGCCCCCGTGTCGGCGGCTGCAAAGTGACCCGTATCAGCGCAAAGAATTCGCGCCTCTACGGGTTATGCCATCGCATATTCTAGTTTCGTTCGTTACGGCAACGCAAGGGAAATGCAGTGCTGCCAACAAGAAAAGCCAAATGCTATCGCTAGACAGTCCAATGATGGGGACTTACACACTCATCCCCGCTAGCCAGCCGGTGCTGAACGCGGCTTGGAAGTTATAGCCGCCGATTGGGCCGTCTAGATCCAGCACCTCGCCAGCCCAGTAGAGGTCCGGCACCAGCTTGCTTTGCATGCTGCGCGAGTCGACTTCATCCAGCGAAACACCTCCGGCGGTGACTTCTGCCTTTTCAAAGCCACGTGTGCCGCTGACGGACACTTGTGTGCCCTTTAACGCAGCCACTAGATTCGCACGCCCCGCTTTGCTCAGCTCGGCCACACGTGTCTCACTGGTCAGGCCGACGCGTGACAGCAATACTTCGGCCAGGCGTCGCGGCAGGACATCCGGCAGTATGGCCAATAGCGACTTCTTTCCCTCATTCGCCGCAGCCGTCTTGAACGACTCTTCCAACTCCGCAGCCGAAATCGCGGGCACAAAGTCACACTCGACCATCAAGTTGTGCAAGTTATTTCGCACGGTCACGGCCCGGCTGACATCTAGAACCACCGGGCCAGAAAATCCAAAGTGTGTAAACAAAAACGACCCACGCCGCTCATCCAGTACGCCGGGCGGATGACCTTGTTTCGTGCGTTTTCCTTTTTGCTTCGTTGAAACGGCGACCGCAGCTTGTGCAGGTTCGTCCGCTCCACCGGTTGCGCTATCTGATAGCGATAACTCCATTCGCTCCACTACACGCACACGCACGTCCGGCAGTGTCAGCCCTTTCAGATCATGGATCCAGCTCTCACCGGTCGTCAGTGGTACGAGTGCCGGCGTGGGATGAATCACAGTATGCCCAAGTTGCCGTGCCCAGGCGTAGCCGTCGCCGCGCGTGCCGCAACCGGGGTAGGATTTGCCCCCCACGGTGATGATCAGATTGCGCGACGTGATCGTCCGCTTGGAGGTTTGCAGTTCAAATCCACTCTCCAACCGCCGCAACTGCTCCAGCGGTTCATCCAGTGAAATCTCGCAACTCGTCCGGCGCAGCCGTGCCATGAAGGCTGCCAACACGTCGGTTGCATGATTGCTGGCGGGAAAAATCTTGCCTGTCTCTTCGACTTTGGTTTCGACTCCTTCGTTTTCGACCAGCGCGACCACGTCATCCGGGCCAAGTGCCGCCAGTGCCGAATGCAGAAACTTACCCTGCGTGCCATATGCGGTCACAATTCCACGCGCATCGGTCGCATGCGTCAGGTTGCAGCGTGTGCCCCCTGACATCAGGATTTTGACGCCCGGCTTGCGGTTCTTTTCCAGCAGGAGCGTGTTCAGCCCACGCGAGGCAGCACGTTCGGTAGCGACCAGCCCGGCGGCACCGGCCCCGACAACAACAACGTCGTAATCCATTAGAAAACTTTCTTGCTGAAGCTGACAGTTAACGGCACGTTCAGCAGGATTGCATTGCACGAAGACGTTTCACTTTGGCCAGTTCGTAGCATTCGCGGATGCGGCGATCGACCTCGGCCAACAGTGTCGCATCGTCGCACTTCGCTGTCGCCTCGGGCATGAACGGCTCGCCAAACTGAATGTGAATCACACCGAATAGTTTGGGAAACTTGGCCCCGCGTGGAAAGGCCTCGTGAGCGCCGGCGATTCCCACCGGCACTAGCGGCACCTTCGTCCGCCGCGCCAAAGCACAAAAACCTGGCATCAGCGGTTGAATCACACCGTCCCACGAACGTGCTCCCTCGGGAAATATGAGCACCGCCTCGCCCAGCTTTAGCCGCTTGAGAGTTTCTTTAATTCCGCCAACTCCAAGCCCCTCTTGGTCCAGCGGAATGGCATCGAGCGAACCGATCAGCCAACTGAGCGGCGGCTTGAAGAGTGTCTTGCGTGCCAGGTAATTCAAGTGCCGTAGCGTGACTGAGCCGATGCTGGGGGGATCAAAATGGCTCTGGTGGTTGGCCAGCAGCATCGCCCCACCGGTCGATGGCACCAGTCGCTGATCGTGGACACGCACGCGATAGAATACCAACAGGATGATCCGCGCAGTCCACCAGATGATACGGTAGTGTAAACGTGTGCCAATGCTACGACGATGGATAGCCGCCTCAGGGTTGGTGGCCCGCCGCGCTGAGCGTGCTGCTGCTGAGGTGGTCGCAGCAGTACGATTCTCGACCGTGACAGGCGGGATCGCGGTTGCAGCATCCGCTGATTCGGAGTGATTTGGCTGTGGTTCGTTATTTGGATGTGGATCCTTTGATCCGAAATTGCCTGATTCTAGGTTCATGTTCATTGGCCCATCGGCGACATCAAGTTGAATATTGCCAGCAGTCGAGAAGTTATGGTTTTTCGACAGGATAAACTAATTTGACGATAACATCCGCGCGCGGACCAGACTCTCCAGCTTGTCGATGACTTCGTTCTGCGTCAAACCGTCGGTCAATACTTCAATTGCATCCGCCGCCTGAGCCAGTGGCCCGACGGCGCGGCCAGTGTCGCTGGCGTCTCGTTGGTTCTGCTGAGCCAGCAGCGTTTCAAAGTCGACGGTCTCACCTTGCAATGCCAGTTCCCGTTGCCGCCGCTTGGCACGCTCCGCGGGGCTGGCCGTCAAATATATCTTGCACTCGGCATGTGGGAAAACCACCGTCCCTTGGTCGCGTCCTTCAGACACAATATTGTCCTGCCCGGCGATCTGCCGCTGCTGTGCCACGAGGATCGCGCGGACGCCCGGGTTATTCGCCG
>JAWXCH010000596.1:0-9540 GCA_034440595.1 Planctomycetota bacterium
GAGCGGGTTGGAAGGTGCGCCTATCGGCACCATTGCTGGGCTATTTCTTTGGTTCACTTCGACGGCGTGCGGTCGCGGCACGTTTACGGGCACTCCCCCGTGCGGCCGTTCGTCGCGGATGGTGGCAAGTCGCCACGGTTGCACTGTTTACACTTCTGCTCTCCTACTGCGGGCTGACTAATGCCAAGCCGGAGGAACCTCCTTCCGTTTCCTCAGATGCACAGAGCATTCAGTTCGATGGAAAAACCTACCGCAATCTTGACGAGTTGCGAATTGCAAAACCTGGAATTTTCGCCCCTCTTTCCTCAAGCATCATGGAAAGAAAAGAATACGACGTTGCTACGATGATGAAGCGATTGACGGGCGATGGCCATTCAATTGATCAGGCTCAACAGTTGCTCCTCGCAGCGATTCAACAGATTCACCCGGAACCGTCGTCTTACTCCGTCAAGAGAATTAAGTTTAGAGAGGGCAAGTTGCTGGCAACAGGCACTCCAGACGCGCATGCCGAGTTGACAAGGAAGCTCAAGCTTTGGGAATCGGCAGGACTGAGTGTTCAGATTCGGGTCGAGCTAGGATATTTGTCGCTTGCGAAAAACGAAACGGAGCAGCTTGCCGCTGAATGGAAGAACATTGCCACACGGATGCCGGTGGAGTGGCCCGAAGAGGAGATGTTATCGGCGATGGAGGATACTTATGTAGCTCCGGATCCCTTCGAATCTCCCGCCGCCGCACCCCAGAAAGTTTGGGCGCAATCACCAAAACCTGGTGGACCGCCGTTTATCTATGCGTTGTTGTCTCCAAATCAGGCAAAAGTAGCAATCGACTGCGCCGAGATGCGCAATTCAGCCGTGGCGGCTACGCCGCAGCTTCTACTCAACGGAACGGGAGGTGAGTTCAAAAGCGTAACGCAGTTGCCGCTCACGGCTAATATGAAGGGCTTCGAGGGTGCTGCCGAGAGCTTCCAGGTAGGATCAAAGTTGCAAGTGCAACCAACATTATCAGAGGATCAGAAGCAAATTCCGCTGGATACGCGCATCGAACTGAGACAGGCGGACATGGCAAACGCACCGACTGTCCGGGAGGAAGGAAAGGTGATTCCTATCCCCAGCATTAAGGCAATGTTTACCGGCGGGCGATTCGATCTGGAAGACGGCCACTCGCTGCTGATCGGCTCGACGCAGTCGTTGCAAGGGGGAGCAGATAGTGCCCGGTATCATTATTTTCTGCTGACGGCGAAGAAGGTGACGGGAGCCACGGTGAGCAAGTAGTGAAGTGCAAGGTTCTGGTGGGTTCCACGCACCGGACTATCTGGCTGACAACGACTGCCCAATGATTGAGATGCAATGGTTGCGCAACGCCGAACGTTTTTCGCGGTGCGTTTCACCGCACCCTACAGGGTCTGTTTTTGCCGTTTTGTGTAACGCTTTCAGCGTAACCGGATGCGTTGGGATCGATAACCCAAGGTGCGCTGCGCGACCTTGGGCTGTGGTATGTAATGCCTTCGGCATAAAGAAGGCGAACGGCCCGCTTCGGAATGCTAGAGCGCCAAGCGGGAATGTTTTAATTGTACCGCGCAGTGACCTCACGCGGAGCGTGAGGAATACTATGGTGCGTTGCACCGCACCCTACAAGCCTATTTGCTCGACCAGCGTAGCTCAACTTCGCAGGCCACGGCGGAGTGGTCGGATAGCGAGCCTCCAGAAACTTCTGGATCAAGAAGGCGCAAGTTTTGCGTTGCCGTTGCTATGATCGCCGCATTCTTCGGTGCCGCCGGATCGGAACTGGTCGCAAACAGCAAACAAAACGCCGATTCAATTCGTTACAGTTTGCGTAGATTAGCTGGATTCGCTTGACGTTCGGTGGCTAATGCCGGGTAGCTATGCCAACTGCTCGAAAGCCCTGGTCGAACGCACGGGACGCGACCGGTAAGCGGTGCCGTCTTTATAGGTCGCACCAGTCCGGCCAAGCGTAATGGTGGAAACGCCGTTCTCCCTCCGATGAGTGATAAGGAGTGTGCCCGTCCGCAGCAAGCAGGAAGGCATCCACTCTTTTCGAGGCAACGCAACCTGTTCGGACGGAGCTGAACTAATGCGATTCAAGCTGATCGCGATGGGAATTGCAGCGCTATTTTCGTCCAGCGGCGCAGTATATGCGCAGGAGATGCTATCGGCACATGGCGCGCTGCCTGACGTGCTCCCGGTTAGCGTGGCGGTTCTGTCGAGCGATGCAATGGGGACGGATAGCTTGGCCACAGGTGCCGCGACCAGTTGCGGCTGCGCAGCGGATGCCGGTTGCTGTGCTGACTCTGGCTGTGCTGATTGCTGCTGTAATGACTGTGGCTGTGCAGCTCCCTGGCAATTATCTGCCGGAGCGCTATTCATGGCGCGCGATTACAACAACGCCCCGATTACCATTTATCAGGTGAGCGGTCAGACGGATCTCTCGCTAACCGACCTGAAAGACGAGTATGGCTGGGGGTTTGAGATTGCAGGACGGCGCAATCGTTGGGAAGTGCGCTAAATGCAGCTCAATTTCGGTGACACTCTCAACGGGGATGCAATCAACACGATGGTTTATCTGGGTGGCTATTACACTGGGGATGCTCAGTTTCGATATACCTCGGACCTTTACAGCGGCGAGGTGAATTATCTGCTGTCGGAAACGAGCGATCCGCTGCGGCTGACCAGCGGGTTTCGCTACGCGCGTCTTAATGAGGAGATCGACTTTACGTTGTTTGGGGATCCAACAGACAACCTGCAGGTTGAAAATGACCTGTACGGTTGGCAGCTTGGTCTGGAGCGGAGCACGCTGCCACGATCGGACTCGATCTTTAGCGCGTGCCTCTTTGGCAAGCCGGGGATCTACTTTGTGGATTCGCGACTCACGAATATCACGTACCCCGGCGTGTACAACGATACGGTGAACGACTCGCAATATGGAGTGGCCTTTATTGGCGAACTGGGGGTTAAGGGATCGGCGCAGATCACGGAGCGTTTCAGCCTGGATGCGGGTTATCAATTGATGTACATCGAAGGGGTGGCTCTGGCCGGGGAGCAGGCAACCAGCATCAGCGCGAACACGATTCCCCAGTTTGGCCAGGTCAACAGCGGCGGCCTGCTGTACCAAGGGTTCATGTTCGGCGGGACGCTTCTCTGGTGAGATAATGCCAAGCACCAACTAGGCTGCGTGGCATTACTTGGGCTAATTCTGTACTTTGGAAACTGTCCTACGGCATGCACTTATGAACACATGGCCGGCCCGGTGTTCACGCTAGCACGCGGCGGTATCTACCTTTCCCGCTAAGAGTTTCGGCGGCGTCCTCAGCCCTCGGTTTCAGGTGTCAAACTGTACCGATTCTAGCGGTCGCTCCTGAGGATCTGCATTTTCTGATTGCACCGGCAGGCTCCCTCCGATGACTGGAAGGACGGCGTTCGCTGTCTTCGTAATCTGGGGGAATGTCTCGTCTGACTGATCTCTCGACCTGTTCTTAGGGACTGGACTTATGCAAACGAAACTCCTGGCGGTTGGAATTGCGTTGCTTGTTTCATGGCATGCCGCAGCGCATGGAGTTGAAGCTCTGTCAAACGACGGAACTCTGCCCGATGTTTTTCCGGCAAGCGCCTTGGCCACGGATGGTCCGGCGGAGTATTCGGACGCAGGTTGCGTACCGAGTGACGAGAGCAGCATTGGTTGCGGGGATGGTGGTTGCGCCGATGGCTGTTGCACGGGTGGCTGCTGTGATAATTGTTGTGACGATTGCTGCTACGAAGAGCAGTGGCAGTTTTCCTTCGGCGCGCTCTATATGGCGCGCGATTACAACAATGCGCCGATCACGATTGACGCTGGATCGGGAACGACGGTTCTCTCGGCGGCAGATATGGACGGCGATTATGGTTGGGGTTATGAACTGCACGCACGCCGGCCCGGTTGGGATGTGCGATACATGCAGCTCAACTTTGGCGACACGCTGAATGGCAATGCGGTTGCTCCGACACTATACCTGCAGGACGTCTACGCCGGCCCGGCGGAATTTCGCTACCATTCGGATCTGTATAGCCTCGAAGTCACTTGCTTATGCTTTGACGACTGCGACCCTTGGCGTCGTTCAAGCGGCTTTCGCTATTTGCGACTGGATGAACAACTCGATTTTAACCTGGTGGGCGCGTATCAGCCGACCGACAGGTTGGAAACCACCAATGACCTATATGGTTGGCAGTGGGGTACAGAGCGTGCAATAATCGACCGCTGTGATTCGCCGTTTCAACTTCACGCTTTTGGCAAGGCGGGCGTTTACTATGCAAGTATGGATCTAACCAACACCGCATTTCCCGGCCTAATCAACGATACGGCCAGAGATTCAGAAGGGAGCGTGGCGTTTGTTGGCGAACTAGGTTTCAATGGTTCGGTGCAGGTCACCGAGCAGTTCAGCCTGGACGCGGGCTATCAGGTGATGTTCATCGAAGGCGTAGCTCTGGCCGGCGAGCAGGCAACCACGGTCAACGCACTGGCTGTACCGGCCGTTGCCGAGATCAATTGTGGGGGCCTGTTCTATCAGGGCTTCACGTTCGGTGCGACGTATACCTGGTAACACGTGGCGTTGAATTTGATCTGAGTTGCTGGACAAACGGGTCGCATTGTGCGACAAGAGTGAAATCCACCATTCAGTTCGATTCGCCACGCCAGATGAGTACCAAATGCCCCGGCTATTTTTTCGCGGCAACGTCATTCTGCCAAATGAGTTGCTGCCAGACGGTGTCGTAGTCGTTGAAGATGATCGAATTGTCGCTGTCGGCCCGGCCAGCGAGATCGCGCAGCCGGCGGATGCTGCCGATGTGACTTTGATTGACGCGGCCGACGGCTACATCAGCCCCGGCTTTGTGGATATCCATCTGCATGGTGGCGCTGGCAGCGACTACATGGATGGCACGCCCGAGGCGGTGCGCACGGCGAATCGCGCGCATGCACGGCATGGCACAACGACCGTCTTGCCGACGACAACCACCGGTACGGCCGATCAACTGATCGCGATGCTAAACGCGACAGAGCAGGTCGCCGGCGTATGGACGATCAACGACGGTGCGCGGATTGCCGGGGTGCATTGGTACGGGCCGTACTTTGCGCCAGACAAGGTGGGAGCGCATCCCAAAGGTCACGAGCGGCATCCCGATCCGGCGGAGTATGAACCGGCGCTGGCACGGGGCATCATTCGCTCGGCCACTTGCGCTGCCGAGTTGCCCGGCGCAGTGGAATTCTGTCGCGCAGCGCACGCGGCCGGCTGTTTAGTTACGTGTGGGCACTCGAATGCATCGTGGCCCGAGATGGCGGCGGTCTACGAAGCCGGCATGCGGCACGTCGATCATTTTTGGAATGCGATGAGCAGCACGGACTCCATCCGGCGGCGACTGGGCACACCGCAGCGCGGCAGCATGGCGGAGTTTGTTCTGTATCATCAGGAGATGAGTACCGAAGTCATCGCCGATGGCCATCATCATGCCCCCGAGATGTTGCAGTTCGCCTATCGCATGATCGGGCCAGCGCGACTCTGTCTGGTCAGCGACAGCAGCCGGGCACTCGACATGCCACGGGGACTATATACACTAGGTCACCGCGACAGCGGCGAGCCGATTGAAAACAACGGACTGGTTGGTGTATTGCCCGGAACCGACAAGCTGGCTAGTTCGATCTATGCCCTGGACGAAATGGTCCGCGTCATGCGGCGCGATACGGAAGCGACTCTGCCAGAAATCATTCGGATGGCATCTCTCACACCCGCCGAACGATCTGGCATGGCCACCGACCGAGGTAGCCTGGAGCCTGGCAAGCTGGCTGATATTGTGGTCCTGTCACGCGACCTGCAGGTGCAACGGACGTTTATTGGGGGAGCAGAGTTTGTGAAGCAACTCTGACGCTGCGAACTTTCTTGATCAAATCCGAGTTTGGCTGAGGTGGCCCAGGTTTCGCGGACAGGGTAACTGCTGAGATAGGGGTTGTTTCGGAGCGTTACTAGAGGAGAGCCGAGATGGCTAAGCAGACGGGTCAAACAGGAAGCGGAGGACGGCGTATGTTCACTGCAGAGTTCAAGAAGGAAGCGGTCCAGATGACGCTGGATGGCCACTCGACTGCTTCCATTGCCAAGAATCTGGGGAAGAAGAACGCCAATGTGCTCTATCGCTGGAAAGCGGAGGCACTGAGTCTTGGCGGCCCGGCAGCCCAGGTCCTCGACAGCCAGGTAAGCGAGCTACGGGATGAACTGGTCCGTACCCGTCGGGAACGAGACATCTTAAAAAAAGCCTTGGCCATTTTCAGCCAGCAAGAGTAGCCGATGTTTATCCGGTTGTCGCTCAGCTACAGCAAGGAGGTTTTAAGGTGGCTCACATTTGTGAAACGCTCCGTATCAGCCGCGCCGCCTTCCTCAGCAGCGCAGCTTTGAGCAACGGTTGTCGTCTCGCTTTGGGTGCAACATCGGCTCGGCTTACTCCTGCTCTCGCGCAGCGATAGCATGCCGCCGCGCTGAGAACCAATCTCACCAAGCTTCTGCCCCGCCATTTTAGGTATGATCAGGCCGATTCTGTCTGATTTGTAATCATGGATCTCATCATGCGGTCAGGCAAGCTTTGACGATTTACCGGATAGGTATCACAGCGAACAACGCTCTGCTGCTCCTTCAGATACCTCGCCGCGCAATGGAGACTCTCATGGCACTGCAAACCGAGCTGGAATCGCAAGGGGTGTGGCTCTTTCGCTGGAGGAGCTATCTCCCTTTCGCATTCGTCCCGGTCCTGGCCGTTGCGTTGATAGGCATGCAGCGGTGGCCATTTGATAGTCACTCTTTCCATGAACTCTGGGAATATGTCTGCCTGGGAATCTCGGCCAGCGGGCTATTTATTCGCGCGTTCGTGGTCGGGTATGTCCCAGCCGGCACCTCGGGTAGAAACACCAGGCAACAAGTCGCCGAATCGCTGAACACCTCGGGCATCTATTCGGTCGTGCGACACCCGCTCTACTTGGGTAATTGTCTCATTGTCCTTGGTGCGATGATGGTCCCGTTCGAGTGGTGGCTGCCGGTGCTGTACGTGATGGGGTTCTGGCTGTACTACGAACGGATTATGTATGCCGAAGAAGCGTTCCTGCGGAGAAAGTTCGGTGCAGAGTTTGATCATGGGGCAGCAGAAACGCCAGCGTTTGTACCGAGACTGTCCGGGTGGCGCAGTGCGACCAGTCCATTTTCTTTTCGGAATGTTCTGAAACGCGAATACACCGGAATGTTGGTGGTGGTTCTCTTGCATGTTTCGATCGAAATACTAGAGCATGCGGTCATTGAAAACCAGGTAGTGATCGATTCCTTCTGGGGGACGCTGTTGGTTTGTGGCGTGGCCGCGTATTTGGCACTTCGCACACTCAAACGCCGGACTTTTCTCCTCGAGACCCCCGGCAGGTAGTACCATCAAACCAAAGTTTCTTGCTGCAATGGCCAGCGATTGCGATAGAATCAGGTGAGTGTCACCTGCGTGCTTCTAGTGTACTTGAAGCCTATCAAAACCAATCGCACCCCCATGACCAACCACTGGCTATTCTGGGCACTGCTCTCTGCCGTATTTGCTGCGCTGACGGCGATACTGACCAAGCTGGGCTTGCACGGGGTAGATTCTGATATCGCCCAGCTCGTGCGGACGGTGGTCGTCGTGTTGGCGATTGGCGCAGCGATACTTGCCCTGGGTAAGTGGCGGGCGTTTGCAGACCTCAATACAGCCAACTGGATCTATCTGGTTCTGGCGGGCTTGGCCACCGGTGCCTCGTGGGCCTGCTACTTTCGCGCGCTCAAAGTGGGCGAGGTCGCGCGCGTCGCCGCCGTGGATAAGTTAAGCGTTGTATTCGTGGCGATTTTTGCCGCGGTGCTATTGAGCGAACGACTCAGCCCGGTCGGCTGGCTGGGTGTTGCCTTGGCCGGCACCGGCGCGGTATTGTTGAGCATTGGCAAGTAAGAAGACACGGCTGGGCAAGCCAGCCGTGGCACCCGCCTACCCGCCCTTCACCGGCTGCAGCTTACTATGCGCCAGGATAAAGCGTTTCTCGCCGGCACCTTGCACAAAGGCAATCGTTGCCCCGCGGCGGGTGCCGCTCCCTGAGAGTGAGATAATTTTGCCCAGCCCATACGTTGGGTGACGCACCAGTTGCCCGTGATGGAAATCCTCCGGGGCGGCGCGTGGTTCATCGACAATCTCTGCTGTAGTGGCGGTAGTGATGGCATCGTCCGTCGGAACGGGCAACTCCGCGGCTGTCTTCAAGCGAAACTGACTCGACAGGCCCGCGAGCGAGGACTCGCCATCCACATCGACAGAGGAATCTGGCTGATCGAAGTTTTCGACAGCGTCATCAAATTGTTCAGTCCCCTCATGCTCGTGTGCCTCACCATGATCCAGCGCGATTTCTGGCTCATCCGAACAGCCATCTGCCTGCGCGTCTCCCTCAAACTGCATCCAGTCCGGCTCGACCCAGGTGTTGTCCTGCACCTCCATTTCGCTAGTCGGCAACTCCATCAAAAACGGACTCGGCACGGCCATCCGCGTCTGCCCGCGAAACGAGCGGTACTTGGCCATCGTGAGATTCAGTTCCTCGCGGGCACGCGTGATACCGACAAAGAACAACCGTCGCTCCTCCTCAAGCTGATCGAGTTTCTCGCGGCTCCGCTCATGCGGCAGCAGGCCTTCTTCGATCGCCGTGATAAACACAACCGGGAATTCCAGTCCCTTGGCGGCGTGGAGCGTCATCAGCGTCACGCGATCGGTCTCGGCCTCCCAGGCGTCGGTGTCGTTGACCAGGCTCGCTTGCTCCAGATATCCCTCCAACTGCCCGGTGCCGGGGTTCTGTTCGTCGAATTCGCGCGCCGCCGTCAGCAGTTCCTGAATATTGGCCAGGCGGTCTTCTTCCTCCTCGTTGCCGCTGTTTTTGAGCATCTCTTCATACTTCGTCTCGCTGAGGACCAGGCCCATGATCTCTTCGACCGGCGCCATTGCCACAGCCTGCAAGCGATCAAACATATGCACAAACTTGGCCACGGCAACCGCCGCACGCTTGGGAAGTTCGGGAATCAGGCCGCTCTGACGTGCAGCGTCCAGCATGGTCATGCCACGCATCATGGCATAGCGATTGATGTGCTGGATGGTCGTTTTGCCGATGCCGCGGATTGGTGTATTGATGATTCGCGCCAGGGCCACGTTGTCGCGCGGGTTATTGATCAACTGCAAGTAGGCCAGGATGTCCTTGATCTCTTTGCGCTGATAAAACTCCACGCCGTTGATCATTTGATACGGTATGCCGCACTCACGGAGCGAATGCTCCAGCCCACGCGAGAGGGCGTTCATCCGGTAGAAGATCGCGAAATCACGCGGGCGGCGGCGACCCAGGCCAACCTCGGCGGCAATTTTATGCGCGATCCAGTCGGTCTCGGCCTTTTGCGTGGCATGCGACAAGAAAGTGACCAGCTTGCCTTCTTCGTTCTCAGTAAACAGCCGCTTCTGCTTCCGCTTAGTATTGTGC
>JAWXCH010000597.1:0-2713 GCA_034440595.1 Planctomycetota bacterium
ACCCCTGCCCGATCGCTGGCTGGCGGTGTGACCGAGTTACCTGCGGAACTGCTCGTCCATCAGTATGCCATAGAATCCGAGCTACCGATCACCAGTAATTTTTCTTCGAAAGGGTATCTTCAAGCAGTTCAGCGGGCGATTCAGTACATCGTGGATGGGGATATCTTTCAGGTTAATCTGACACAGCGGCTGCTGCACCGGGCAACAAGCGACTCCATTGATCTCTATTTGAAGCTGCGCAAACGAAATCCGGCGACGTTTGCCGCGTATTGCGACCTGGGGGAGATCCAACTCCTCAGCGCTTCACCCGAGCGGTTTTTGCAGGTGCGGAGTCGCGAGGTCGAGGCACGCCCGATTAAAGGTACGCGGCGGCGCACGGCACGCCCAGAGGCGGACCTGTTTGCCGGGGATGAGCTATTGGAAAGCGAGAAAGATCGTGCCGAGAACGTGATGATCGTCGATCTGCTGCGGAACGATCTGTCTCGCGTATGTGAGGCCGATAGTGTGCGTGTGACCGAGTTGTGTAAACTAGAGACGTATGAATTTGTGCAGCATCTGGTATCGGTGGTGCAGGGCAAATTGGCCACCCGGTTCGGACCATTGGATCTGCTGCAGGCTGCGTTTCCTGGTGGCTCGATCACCGGTGCTCCCAAAGTTCGTGCGATGGAGATCATTGCCGAACTAGAGCCGACGGCACGCGGGGCATACTGCGGTTCACTGGCGTACATTGGCTTTGATGGAGCGATGGATAGCAGCATTTTGATCCGTACCATCGTTGCGGCCAAAGGTTGGTGGCAGTTCTCGGTCGGCGGTGGTATTGTCGCACAGAGCGACCCGGCGCGCGAACTGGAAGAGACCTGGCACAAGGCCGAGGGACTGATTCGTGCATTGCGATAAGAAATCTGTCATCCATTGATCCAGAGAAGCCAGCGCGTGATCCTCCTCATTGATAACTACGACAGCTTCGTCCATAACCTGGCTCGCTACTTTCAGCGATTGGGCCAAGAGACCGTAGTCGTTCGCAATGATGCGATCGATGTCGCTGCCGTGCGCAATTTGCGTCCGACGGCGCTGGTGCTGTCACCTGGTCCTTGCGCACCGTTGCAAGCCGGTTGTTCGATCGAGCTGGTGCAGGAACTTCACGGCGAGCTGGCTATTCTTGGCGTCTGCTTGGGGCACCAAGTCATTGTCGAGGCGTTGGGGGGTGCAATTGTCCGTGCTGCGGAGCCAATGCACGGGCGAGTCTCACAGGTTTTTCACTCGCAGCAGGGACTGTTTGCTGGAATTCCTAATCCGATGGTGGCCTGTCGTTACCATTCGCTGCTGGCGATTGATGAGAATGTGCCCCCCGAGCTGCAAGTCACGGCACGTACGAGTAGCGGCGAAATCATGGCCGTTGAACACACGCGGTGCCCGGTGTTTGGCGTGCAATTTCATCCGGAGTCGATTTTGACGGAGCATGGCTATCGGTTGCTCGGCAATTTTCTGAAGTTGGCAGGTCTACCGACTGTCGATGTGGCAAATCTGATGGAAAGTGAGTTGCCCCCGACTGTTGACCGGTTTTCGCCGCCGCTGCGACCGGTTACATTTTGAGAGGCCGATCGCGTATTGCAATCCTAACTGGTTTGAAATGAATTTTCATGATCCTTGAAGGCATCGTTACCACCTGTAATGAAGATGGCACGGCCAACATCTCACCGATGGGGCCGGTGGTGGATGAGCCCATGTCGCGATTGACGCTGCGTCCTTATCAGACTTCGACAACCTATCGCAATCTCAAGCGAACGGGTGTCGGTGTATTTCATGTAACGGATGATGTGCTGTTGTTTGCTCAGGCGATAGTTGGAGGTATTGAGCCAGTGCCAGCGATGTTGCCAACCGGCGATCCATCGCGTTTCATAATCGCCGATGCTTGCCGCTGGTATGCGTTCAAGGTCGAGACTCTAGACGACTCTGCCGAGCGCACGCATATCGAGGCGCGCGTTGTGGAACGGGGGGTGCTGCGGGAGTTCGTCGGCTTTAATCGTGCCCGGCACGCGGTCATTGAAGCGGCGATCCTGGCTTCGAGAGTTCATCTGTTGCCCGCCGATGAGATTGCGGCCGATATGCAGCGACTGAAGGTACTGGTCCAGAAAACGGGGGATGAGCGCGAACATCAGGCGTTCGATCTGCTGCAAAAGTATATTGCTGAATCGAGCGACGGGCCAATCAAGTAAGTTCAGATTATGTCCAACACCGTCCCAAATCGAGTTTCTGTTCAAACAGGCAGCCGTCTGCACTTTGGCATGTTTTCGTTTGGAAATAGCGATGTGCGGCAGTTTGGTGGCGTGGGAGCGATGGTGTCACAGCCAGGGATTTCGATCCTGATCACGCCGGCCCAGCGGCTGGTAGTAACTGGGCTGCTGGCCGCGCGTGCTCAGCAGATCATCGAACGGACGCTGCCGATGATCCAGCAAGAGCTGGCAACTCGCGACGAGAGCGTCTCACAATACCCTTCTATCCACGTTTTACATGCGCCGCGACAGCACACCGGGCTTGGCGTAGGGACACAGCTTTCATTGGCGCTTGTAGCCGGACTGCGTCAGTTCTATGGCCTTCCTACGCTATCCGCGCGGCAACTGGCAGAATACGCCGGTCGGGCAGAGCGGTCTGCAATCGGCACGTATGGATTTCTGCAAGGTGGCTTGCTGGTCGAAGCAGGAAAAAAAGAGGT
>JAWXCH010000598.1:0-12923 GCA_034440595.1 Planctomycetota bacterium
AACATGCCCAGCAGCGGATTCAGCGCCCGTTGGATCGCATGGAACAGCAGGGGGACGACTTTACCTCGCGCCTAAGAAGTGGATTTTTGGCCGAAGCCGCTCGGCAGCCCGACCGGATCATCGTGCTGGATGCCACGCAATCGATCGAGACCGTTCACGCCGAGATCGTGCAGCACGCACAACGAGTCACTCAATTAAAACCGGCCCGATAAACACGTTGCCACCAGCCATTCACTCCATCTAACAAAACGTACTTCCGGCAAACACCCATGTGGCAAGGCATCTACGGACACGACGCAATCGTTGACAATTTCCGCCGCGCACTTTCGCGCGGGCGGCTCGGCAGTACCTATCTTTTTATTGGGCCGGATGGAATCGGCAAACGGACTTTTGCCCTGGCACTTGCCAAGTGCTTGTTCTGCGAACAACGCCCGGATGCCGCGCTGGATGCCTGCGGCAAATGTCCATCATGCCAACAAATGGACGCCGGTACGAACCCGGATCTGCATCAAGTCGGGCTGCCCGAAGGGAAAGCCAGCATCCCCATCGACCTACTCGTCGGTTCGCAGGACAAACGGATGCGAGAAGGGCTATGCTATGAAATCTCGCTGAAACCGTTTCTCGGCGGTCGCAAGGTCGCGCTCATCAACGACGCCGATTATCTGAATCGTGCCGAAGTCGCCAACAGCCTTTTGAAAACACTCGAAGAACCGCCCCCCAATTCGCTCATCATTTTGATCGGCACCAGTGCGGACAAGCAGCTAGTCACGATTCGCTCGCGCTCTCAGACAATTCTCTTCCAGCCGCTCGAAGTCGCCGATATCGCGCGGATATTGGTTGAAAAGCAAATGCTCGACGACCCGGCCGAGGCGCGCCGTCTGGCCGAATTCAGCGAAGGAAGCCTGACCCGTGCCGTGGAATTGACCGACCGCGAAATTTGGACGTTTCGCGGCGACCTGCTTCGGCAACTGGCGCATCCCCGCATGCAGAGCGTCCCACTAGGCAAGTCCGTCGCCGCATTTGTCGAAGCCGCTGGCAAAGAAGCCCCTCTGCGTCGCGCACGCGCGCGCCTCGTTCTTGGCTTTGCTGCGCAGTTCTATCGAGAACTACTCCGCCGGCAAGCGGGGCTACACAGCAGTGTCGACACCGAACTGCGAACGCATTTGGACACTGCCGCCAAACAGCCCGTCGACATGGACCTTACCGCAGCCCGTGCCGACCGCTGCCTGGAAGCGATTCAACATGTCGACCGAAACGCCAATCAGTCGATCCTCCTTGACGCCTGGGCCGACGACCTATCCCATGGCCGCCTGGCAGCAATTGAACTGTTGTAGTGCCCGCTGCATTTTTCACCTCTCCCACCGGGAGAGGTCGACGCCCCAGCGGCGGGTGAGGGGAATGCGAAAGTTGAGTATGTAGTTCAGCAGCAGTTCAAACGGCAGACAATCATAATGTCTTCCGTCTCCTGCTCACCTGTTCCACTTTCACCTGATCTCGCGCAGCGTCCCTTGCAGCGTCAAAACCAACCTCCGCGCCCCACCGCGATTCCGATGCTCCCCCAGGTAGATTCCTTGCCAGGTCCCCAGGCACAGCTCCCCCTGATGCACCGGAATACTCAGCGAGCTCCCAATCAAGATCGACTTCACATGCGCCGGCATATCATCCGGCCCTTCGCACGTGTGCCGGTATGGAAAGTCTTCCGGGGCTATTTCATCCAGCGACGTATCCAAGTCCAGCGGCACGTCTGGGTCCGCGTTCTCATTGATCGCCAAGGACGCCGACGTGTGCTGGATAAACACGTGTAGCAGCCCGACCTCGTATTCTGCTAGCTCCGGCAACGCCTCGACCACCTCACGCGTAATCAAATGCATCCCTCGCGGTCGCGGGGCGAGCCTCACCGTGCGATTTATCCAACTCATAGCCTTGCTCCTGTCAGAATCGATCATATGGCTGCGAAAATGGTCAGACGGCCCGATTTCATTCCCACGGCGCAAAGTGTCGAGCGAAAAACAACTTCCCGAAACTTTTTTGCCATGAATCCAAAAATATTTTCGCCATATATAAGTGAACGCTTATTTTTTCGTTTGGGGACCGCGCACAAACCTCACTTTGGTCCTGAACGATGCCTGTCAGCGGCGGCAACTCAAGGTGCCTCCGACCACAAAACCCCGGAGTTTGTGGCTTTTTTCACAATGTTTTCACCTAGACAGCTTCCCTCGTCTAAAAACCCACTCCCGTGCTGCCAGTTCTGACCACGTAAATCTGTCCCTCCCAGTTGAGGGGACGCACTACCCCTCTAATGGCCCCAGATAGCCGTTACAACCCCGTTTAAGCGTAATCCAACGGGGCAGAAGCACTCCATTTCAGCTCCAACTTGCTTGACATTAGACACCATTCAATAATAATGGGTAGCTTACTTAAAACTGAGTTGTGGCAGTGACATATCAGCGTACTTGGTAACCGCGTGCCCACCGTGGCCGGCCAAGGATATCACCGCCAATTCAGTCGCGTGCATACGTGAAATACATCGCCAAGACAATTATTTTTCAGGCCCAGCGTGTGACCTCCCGTTGATCTGGTGTTATTCTCGATCCAGGAATGAACGGATCGGGAGGTTTATTATTGGCACGCCGCCGTGGGTTCCTTCTGGATGAGGAGTTTTTAAGCTATGCGTCAGGTTCGAAACGTGTTTGAGACAATTCTGAAGTACGGTCACGACGAGGACTTTGCTCCCGTCGCCGGTGACGATTTTGTCGCTACCGATGCCCCAGCCGGGTCGAAGGAAAAGATCGACATCCTGGCTCAGCGTATCGCCATGGGAATGCCGCTCTGGCATTTGGACGATCGCCGCGATTATAGCGGCCTGACTGGTGTGGTTCGCCCTCGCGACTAACGTCGCAGCTCAACCGGTATGCAATAGGACCGGCCACACAGCACCAGGTTGCCTATACCAAAGTCGTCTATCGACAAACTGCAACCAACGGCGGAACTCTCCGCCGTTTTTTGCTGCGCTGATGGAAGCCACCAACCGCTCGGGGGCTGCATTTTTCTTCACCTCTCCTGCGAAGCGAGGGAGAGGTCGTCGCCCCAGCGACGAGTGAGAGTGCCCCGTCTTTCCCGCGTAGGCGGGAATCCAGTCCTTGGCTATGCTCACCTGCTCCCCTCTCTAGGGCGAGGCCCTCCGCATCACCCGTTGCAAATCCCGCTTCACACCCTTGTCCTTGATCGATTGCCGCTTGTCGTGCAACTGCTTACCGCGACAGATCCCGAGCAGCACCTTGGCCCGTCCCTCCTTGAAATAGACCTTCAGCGGCACCAACGTCAGCCCCTTCTCCCCCGCCCGTGCGGCAAACTTAGTCACCTCCCGCTTGTGCATCAACAGCTTTCGCGGGCGCTTCGGCACATGGTTCAACTGATTCGCCTGCACGTATTCCGGGATATCGCACCCAATCAGCCACACTTCACCATCCTTGATCCGCGCATACGCATCATCCAGGGTGATCGTCCCCTTGCGCAGGCTTTTGACCTCGCTACCGACCAATACAATTCCGCATTCCAGCGTATCCATCACCTCATATTCAAAGCGCGCGCGACGATTCTGTGCGACCAGACGTTCGTTGTCTTTTTCGCGCTCGGCGGCTTTTTTGGCTACCTTGGCCTGTTTGGCGTTGCTCTTGGCCGTCTGACGAACCCTCTCTATAAAATAGTCCAGTGCCGTAAGAACCGGTGGCTAGCGCCATGCGGCTGATTTGTCCAATCCCTGTTTCTAGCTGTGACGCAGCACCCAGTCCCCCAACCGCTCAATCTATGTTAAATTGATTGCAAGCGTCATTGAGTGCAATCGTTCCCAACTGCTCGAAAATCCTACCCCACTCGCACCTCCGAGTCCACCGCACGTGTTGGCCAACCTCCCGATTGTCGAACGAACCGCCGAAGAATCTCAGCAGCGCCTCCCGCGCTGGCTGAAAAAGAACATCCCCAAGGGGAACAGCAACCACTTCACCGCCAACCTCATTGAGGAACTGAAGCTGGAGACCGTCTGCGAAAGCGCCAAATGCCCCAACCGCATGGAATGCTGGTCGCAAAAAACCGCCACCTTCATGATCCTTGGCAACGTCTGCACCCGCCCCTGCGGGTTCTGCTCCGTCCCCAAGGGTAAAACTGAAGAAGTGGAACTCGACGAACCAGACCGCGTGGCCGAGGCCGCCCACCGGCTCGGCCTGAAGCATGTCGTCATCACGAGTGTCACGCGCGACGACCTCCCCGACGGCGGTGCCGAACACTTCTACCAGTCCATCCTGGCCGTCCGAGCCAAGACCGGTGCCGCGGTCGAAGTCCTCACCCCCGACTTCCTTGGCAAGCCGGGTGCCGTCGAACGCGTCGTCGAGGCCGTCCCCGAAGTCTTCAATCACAACACCGAAACCGTCCCGCGGCTCTATCGCGAAGTCCGCGGCCGCAAAAGCGACTACGCCTGGACACTCGAACTCCTCCGCCGCGTCAAGCAACTGAACCCCGCCATCCGCACCAAGTCCGGGCTGATGCTCGGGCTAGGCGAAGAACGCGAAGAACTGCTCGACACCCTCAGCGATCTGGTCGACGCTGGCGTAGACTACCTGACGCTGGGGCAATATCTGCAACCAACCCCCAACCATCTCCCGGTAGTTCGTTACGTTCCGCCGGAAGAGTTCGACGAGCTAGGCGCGATGGCCCGTAAGATTGGATTCAAAAAAGTCGCCAGCGGACCATTTGTTCGTAGCAGTTATCATGCTCGGGATATGGCGGAAGATATGTAGGCACGGTCCCCGTACAGTCTCCGTCTTTCCCGCGAAGGCGGGAATCCAGTTTGTAGGGTGCCGTGCAGCGCACCGAGTACTCCGTTCGAGGTTGCACGCTACCAAACTGTGTCTGGTAAATTTCCTGTTCCGCTCGATTGCCGGTTCAAGGTAGGATAGTACTAGTCCGTCTGGCTGTCACAGCTTGTGCCTTCTTTGCTACATCATCCATGCCAAAAATCTCCCTGCAATCGTTGTTTCTTTTCGCCGTGGTATTAATCGGATCTGGTGCCATCGGTTATCTGTTGTTGAGCGAATCCAACGGCGGGCCGCCTGTCCTGCGCACCCGCGAGAGGGAAGTTGACCGTCCGCAGCGTGTGAACCGCCGCCTGGCAGATATTCCTTTTGACGGTACACAGGCGTACGACTACCTGAAGGCGATTAGTGCCCTCGGGCCGAGGTGGAGCGGTTCGCCGGCGATGGCCAAGCAGCAAAAGATGCTAACCGACCATTTTGAAAAACTAGGTGGCAAGGTGCAGCGGCAGGAGTTCAAGGTGCGGCACCCGCAGACTGGTAAACCGGTCGAGATGGCCAATCTGGTGGTGCAGTGGCATCCTGAAAAGAAGGAGCGGATCCTGCTCTGTGCCCACTATGACACGCGGCCGTTTCCGGATCAGGACCACCGCAACCCACGCGGGCGGTTTATTGGGTGCCAACGATGGAGCCAGCGGCGTGGCGCTGTTGATGCAACTTGGTGAGCAGATGCCGAAGTTCGCTAGCAAGTACGGCGTGGACTTTGTGTTCTTTGATGGCGAGGAGCTGGTTTACAAAGAGGGGGATCCGTACTTTTATGGTTCGGAGCGGTTTGCCACCGACTACGTGAATAACCCGCCGGCACACAAGTACAAGTGGGGCGTGCTGCTCGACATGATCGGCGACAAGGAATTGCAGGTCTATCAAGAAGGGTACAGTGTTACCTGGCCCGACACGCGGCCGCTAGTGGATGAGATCTGGGGAGTTGCCGCGCGGCTGGGTGTGCATGAGTTCATACCCGTCGAGGGTGTGAAGGTGTTGGATGATCACACCAAGCTGCACGATATTGGCAAGATACCGACGATCGATATTATCGATTTCGATTATCCGCCGTGGCATACCGAGGATGATACGCCGAGAAATTGCTCGGCACTGTCGCTGGCCAAAGTCGGCTGGGTGGTGCAAGTGTGGCTGAAGGGGTTGTGAAGGGCTTCGCCCTAGAGAGTAGAAAGGCGAGAGTAGAGCAGTAGAGAGGCGGAAAATAGTTTCAATAACAAATAACAAATCGCTTTGCCCCAGGGCAGGTAAGCACCGGAATGGTGCACAAGACTGGTTTCGCGCCTGCGCGGGAATGACGCAGGGGGCATGCGGCAACATTTCGACGGAGCGAAATGCGACGATAGGGAATACCTCACCCGCGGCTGATACCGCGATCTCTCCCGCAGGAGAGGTAAAAAAGGCGCAGCTAGATGTAATGAATCACGCGATGCGATTCACGTAATAGCCACAGCACTGGCAGAGCCAGTGGCACACCTGCATTCAATCTGGCAGCAGTGGCATACTATCCAGCCTGAATTTGATCGCGATTACGACTGATCGCCAGCGAATGAAGTTCTGCCCTTGGGCTTGTCGAGCCGATCCAAAGTGCGATCAAGTGTTTTTTCCATTTTTTCGGCGGCACCATCCAGAGCCTCTTGAATCGTCGAACCATCATTGGTTACCACAATTGGCTGATGTCCAGCAATGCGGACCTCAAGAACACAACGCTTGTCGTTGCCAATTTTCTTGGCGGCGCTGTTTTCATCTGTAAAATGTGCCACCACTTTGGTCACACGGTCACCAAACCGGGTCAGCGCCCCTTCGACAATGTTCTCCACCAGGCTGGTTAGCTCGGGGCTGCCTTTGATGTGATTATCCGTGGTGACCTGGATCTGCATGATGACTCCTGTGAGATGGCCGATGTTGGACGAACATTTCCGTACTTCAAAGCAACCGACTGCGAAAAGTTTGTTGCGAATCCCCCTGCGGTGCCCGATCGATTCAGGCGACCAGACTTGCCGCTATTATCATTTAGCATATAGAAGCCCTGCAAGGGTAGAAACAGAAAAAACGCTGGGTTTTGCGCACTATCCTGCTGCGGCTAGAATCGCGTGAATCGTCAATGCTACTACCGTGCCGCCACTCCACTGAACACTAAAATTAGTCTAGCGGTACAATCGTCGCTTGCATTTCAAAAAGGTCAACCACGGCGATGCTGTGTGGAGAGGCACGATGGATGGCCCCTGGATTGAGAATTAACGTCTTGCCGACACGTTCTTGTTTGGCCAAGTGGGTGTGCCCGTAACAGACGAGATCGAACTGGCCACTTTGGCAAACCTCCGCAAACTTGCGTGCATCGTCGCTATGTAGCAGCGCGATTTTGCGCTCGGCCAGTTCTAATTCTCCATATCGCTCATGACAAGTCAATTTTGCTTGCTGAATCGCGCGTCGCAGGGTGGGCTGATCGTGGTCGGTATTTCCAAAGACAAAATGTGTCTGCCAAGGCTCGAACATGTGGATGATTTCCGCGGTCCCAATATCGCCGCAGTGCAGCACCGCCTCGACCTGCAGACTCTCCAGCATGCGGATGGCGCGCCGCGTCAAATGGACGTTTCCGTGCGTATCACTGACCACGCCTAACAACATTACCGGCTCCTACTCAATGGGGCATCGTAAACTCGCGAGAATTATAGCGGATCAGGGTCGTCCTAGTGCGACAATTGCGAGGATTTCCTAAAGAGCAATCGCGAGGAGAGGGTCGTTACTTTACAATTGCCCAGGCATGGCCACTACTGGCCGATGTACAATTGGGGCTAAAACTTCAGCGGTTTGAAACAGAAAGTCTACTGAATGACGCTGCTCGATGTAATCAAGATTCTGGCCATAGTGGCACTGGTGATCTTTGTGGTAATGACGGTTGCCGTCATCTACTATCGCCGTCAGGGCTGGCGGATGACCTATTTTCACCTCGTGCTATATATCGTGGACCACATGATTACGCGGACACTGTGGCGCGCCCGAATTGTTGGCAAGATGCCGCTGCGTCCCGGTCAGGGTGCGGTGATCATCTGCAATCACACCTCTTCGGTCGATCCGATGTTTGTGCAGATGCTGATTCCGCAAGCCGTACACTGGATGGTTGCCAAGGAGTACTGCGAGTCCAGAACCTTTGGCTGGCTGCTGCGAGTCATGGGGACGATACCGGTCAATCGTGGCGGAGCGGACACCGCCTCCAGCAATCTTGCAGCGCAGTACGCCAAGCAAGGAGAGTTGGTCGGTGTCTTTCCAGAAGGGAAGCTCAATACGACTGACGAAATCTTGCTGCCCGGTCGGACTGGCGCTGCGATGATTGCGCTCAAGGCCCAAGTGCCGGTGATACCTTGCTTCATTCAAGGGGCACCGCGCGTCGATTCGATTCTTGGCCCTTTGATGCGTACCGCCAAAGTTCGTCTGCACATTGGTCCGGCAATCGATATCTCAGAGTACTATGGCCAAGAACGAGTCTCTGGCGTGTACGAACTATTGACACGTCGATTCTTGACCGAGATTGCACGGCTGGGTGGTGTGGAAAACTACGAACCCAAACTGGCCGGCCGCCGCTGGAATAAGGAAAATGAGGCTGCGGAGGCAGCAGAAAGCGGCAGACAGATAGAGGAGTGAGCTTTGAGTGGACAGAAATTGGACCGCTTGTAAACTCAGCTGTACATTTCAATCGGCCGGCGTGCTGTCGATCTGCACAGAGCGACGAAACTGCCCAGGTGTCATGTGAAACCGATTACGAAAGGCCTCGATCACGTCCTGAGCGTGCGAGAAACCCGAGAGATGAGCGATTTTTTCTAGCGACAGGTCGGTCTCTAGAACAAGCTGGCGAACGCAATCAACTTTCACCGATCGGATCTCTTCTAATGGGCTGCGCCCAACAATTGCACGCATTCGGCGTTCGAGTGTGCGTCTGGAAACTCCGACATGCAGGCAAACATCTTCGACGCCGCAACCATACCGAGCTTGTTTGCGAATAAAGCGAAGCGCTTGTGCCACAATGGGGTCGTCGACAGCTACTGTATCCGAAGACTTGCGTACCACAATCTCGTAAGGTGCGATCAGCAGCGGCTTGGACGGAGGTGCTTCGCCTGCCATCAAACGATCGAGGAGCGCGGCGGCAGCGTATCCGATCTGGGCCCCTGGGAAATGAACGCTCGACATAGGCGGAGTTGCAAAGTCGCATAGTGACTCGTCATCCTCGGCTCCCACCACAGCGATTTCATCTGGCACCATGATGCCGCTACGATTGCAGGCGTCCAAAAGCCAGAATCCCAATTGATCGTTGCATGCCATAATTCCAATCGGCTTGGGTAGCTTGGAAAGCCAATCGGCAAGCTCACACTGCTGGCTTTCCCAGTCAGTAGGTTGCTCACAGCTGTCAGGTGATCGATAGCAATCGCAGGAGTAACCGCGGCTTGCCAGGTACTGGACGAAGCTGTCGCGACGATCTTCAAAGTATTGCTCGACATCGAGCTCAAAGCATGCGAAGTTTCGCAAGCCGCGCTCGATAAAATGATCCGCGACCAATTTGCCAAATGCACTATTGTCGACGCCTACAAATGGCAGGCCGCGTTGAATCCTGGACGAACGTAACTCCACGGTCGGGATTTGAGTCTGGCGAATGGCTTCAACCATTTCCACCGACGAACTGCGGCACAAGATGCCGTCTCCTTTCCAGCTGGAGAGCCAGACAGGAACGCGCGAATCGAGCGCCCGCATCTCAAGATAGACAGACCAGGGGCCATGTTCCGAGATATATCGCCGTACACCTCGCAACAGGTTGCGAGTGTACGTCCGCGACGTTTCAATTAAGAGGACGACATGAGGTATCTTCTGTGAGCTCGTGGTCGGCAAGCTGAAGTCATCCAATGGTCTGCTTGTCATTCCGTTGCGTTTAGCACAAGGAACGTCAGCGGGGATTAGTGAATATATCGAAAAAACCTAATGCCCAATTGATATTCTACCCTAATCGACCTGACGGTCCAATCGATCCAACCGCGCTTCAGAGCTTATTTCTGATTTTTCTCGGCCACTGGATTTTAATAGGTCTGCTCGGCAAGCTGAAATCGCTATTGCGTGCTGAGTGCAAAGTCATAGGACTTTGTGTCAGGGCCAACTTCGACGCGCAAAGTGCTCAGTTTGTTGTACTTGTCCGGAACGAGTTCTTTTGTCCGGACCGTGTTGCGATTTTCGTCCATTTTCTGTACGCCGGTTTTGATTCGCACCAGGCAGTTGCCGGTCACTGCACCTGCTCGTCCGGGAGAATATCGCAACTCGTAGTTTCCCTCGCTGTCTGTAACGCCGTAAGCAGGACCTCCAGATGTACCATTCGGCACAAACATTACGACGGCTGCCGGCAATGGTTTACCGTCCAGTGTCACCTGGCCACGGACTGGTGTTAACGGGACACCCTGCTCGTCGCAGCCGGCAATTATCAGCAGAAAAAAGAGCCACACGGTTCGACCGATACTCAAGTGATAGCTCCCTGCTTTATAAGGCGATATTTGGTCAGACGGAAAGATGCGGAAGCGAACACAAAACAGGTTCATTGCAGCTCGTTCCCTCGCGCCTGGCTATTCCTCACGGAACACTGGCTGGATAGGTGTCGTCTCGAGTGAGCAGACGTTGGAACAATCCGAAACCGGCTCCTTGGTTGGCGCGATCAAAAGGATCGGCTGCTATGTAAGGACGACTGCTATGCTGAATGTCTTCGTTGATGAAATGGACTGAGCCATCACAGAATACGAACTGCGCACCAGCTGTGTGAAAGCTTCCGAAAGCCTCGCGTGCAAGCTCTGGAAATGATTCAATAAACTCGCTGGGGGGATTAATCTTTGATTCGCCAGTTGAAAAGATTCGGTATGAATTTCCGGCTTCCGCCTTGGACCAGTTCATCACACCGTAAAACGGGAAAAAATCATCTCCATCGGGTCGCTTATTGACATACCTCTCGCAGGTCTCGCCGATGGCAATCGTCTTGGTAAGTCCGTCGGTAATTTTCCTGAATGATACGTGACCACGGGTCGTGCCTCGTTCCTGTGCAAACACCCCCACGGCTTTGCCAGTCGCTTGATCCGTGTAGTTTGAGTCGAACGGGCCACCGTTGGCTTTGTAGCTAGTCGCCGCCAGGCCGGGGTCGCCGATATACGCTGGGCTGCTCGCGGCTCCCGTAATGACTGTCGGAAGAATCTGGTCAGAAGGGCATCGCGCCAGCGGATCGGCATATTTGATCAACAGTGCGTTTCTGGTCTGTGCCGCACTGGTATCTGCCGAATTTGACATGGGCAGTAAGTAATCAAGTTGGCTCGAAATAGTACCACCTTCGATATATGGAAGTAGGAAGGCGCTCCAAGCCCAGCCTCCTCCTTTTGGTCCACCACCTCCCCCATCGCCGGGAGTCCCACGCTTCCAACGTTGATGGCCAATGGGAAGCTCCTTGCGAGCGTCGTGGTGCGTATGGAGGGCCAGTCCAAATTGCTTCAGATTGTTCGCACATTGCATTCGCCTGGCGGCTTCTCGCGCGGATTGCACGGCCGGCAAGAGCAAGCCCACAAGGATTCCAATGATTGCAATGACGACGAGGAGTTCGACAAGTGTGAATCCACCGCGCCAGAGCTTTGAACTACGTGATTGATGAGTCATCGGATTTCTCCTGATGAGAACGTGCCCGACCGCAAGAAAAGATAATGGAGTCTACACTCTAACTCCCTTAATTGATAATACACAGAAGTGAGCATTGCAGCATCCCTTTATTTTGTCATCGCATTACGGTTTTGCGACACCTAGCAAACACATGGATTTTGTAGGCGATTGAGTCCAGCGAGTATCAATCACCTACCTTTGAACTACAACTGACATGATGAAAAGAGGAGAGGCGATGTATCTTGCCTGCTATCTACGGCAGCCGCGCAGCGAGAATGCGCTACGTTGTCTACTGCTATCTCAGATATGCGAATCGGTGGTTTTTACGGAGCAACTCGCCTGTGTCGCCGTGTTCTGCGCACCTGGCCTGCAATGATTCCACAAGCTGCCAGGCCAGTCAGCCATATGCTTGCCGGTTCTGGCACCGGAGCAACCTCCGGTGGTGTCCCTTGTCCCCAGCCACCGAGTACGAAGTTGAGATCATCCTGCCCCACAAAGCCGTCATCGCTGGGATCACCAAGCAACAGATTACCGCTTTCAACAAACTGTCCCCAGTTTCCCAGTATTGAGTTCAGATCATCCTGGCCAACGAATCCGTCACCATTGAGGTCACCAGATATCGCAAGCGAACTTCCCAGTATAACAAGGGGAAACTCATAGGTTCCAGCTCCGAAGGGGCCAGAGGGCGCACCAGCAATGGTTTCGTAAGCCCTGCCCAGCGGATAAATTGATCCGTCGACCGAATTCCGTTCCAGAAGTGCAATCGATGAACTGCCACCTCCGTCAAATGTACCATTGATCTCGACTGCGTAACCCTGATTGCCAGTCCGGGGAGACAGGATTAATGGACCATTCGTGTTATCCCAGTCGAGTCGGATCGCATAAAAGTGTGATACATGAGTTGGCGCTGGTTCCGCACTGACTGCGACCGAGATTTGACTTGCCACCTCATCGCCTGACTCATACAGGCCCGCTTTAAAGACGTCCTCAACTTCAACAATACGAATCTTGGTGAAATTCAACGAAGGATCCCCTCCGGTGGATCCTCCGACCCATTCGTACGCCAGCAATAGGCTCTCAAAAGAGATCGCCTCGGTGACCTGGAATGTCTGTGCTTGAAGCCGCGCTCCGCGGACACCGCGTGTTGAAGTAGTCTCAGGGAAAAAAGAAGTGCGGACAGGGGCTGCTCCTGGCCAGTCAGCAGCAGCGTTGTCGGATATGAAGGTCAGTTGCGCATTTGCCGGTCCTGCAAGGCCGATGCTTATCGCAATGACTAATGGCAACAACAGATGTTTTAACCCGCATTATTCACCAAGAGCCTGATTGCGGTAGAAACCATCGCGTGAAACGCTTACGTTTAACGGTTAACAACAACCAAGTCAAACGTCAGCAGGA
>JAWXCH010000599.1:0-7099 GCA_034440595.1 Planctomycetota bacterium
CTGCGCAGCAGATCTTGCTGCCACTCGGTCAATAGCTTCGTGGCGGCGGTCTGATGATACAGACGCAATGTCTCAGCACGTTCCCACTCCGGCAGTTCACGCGTGCTAATATACATATCGCGACCGGTTTCCAGCCCACGCACGAATGCCGCTGGGCCGTATAGTCCGGGAAGTGCATCGATAATGCGTCCTTCGCTATCGAGCACGTAATGAATGCTGTTGCCGGTGAGTGTAGTCTTGATGACTCGGCCATCGCCAAAATCAATTGTCACCTTCGGTACTGGGCGGACCGATTCCCAGTGCAGGATGTATTGATAGCGGAGTAGCGATGCGACTTGATGGTTCGGATACAATGTGGTGCGGAAGAACCGGCTGTTGGCGCAGCTCAGTTCTTCGTTCAGATTGCCGAGCATTCGCATTGAGAGAATCGGTTGCTTTTCTTTGCGAGCGGCTGCCTTGGCAGACTCCAGGTCGGTATACCAATACAGTCGCGACACGTTGTCGCACTGCGCACCGACGGCATCCACGGCGCGGGTAAACCGGGCACGCTTGGCCTTCGCCTCGATTTCAGCGACGGTCTCTGGTTCCGGTTTAGCACCTTCGGCACGTGGTGCGACAGGTTTCGTTGGCATCAGCGGAGCAACTGCTGACTCCGCGTTTAGGAATGCCTGCAATCCTTCAGGGCCAGCATCGCGGAGCTGCTTGATTCCACGGGCAGCAACAGCCGGGTCAGCATCCATAGCGGCACTGATTGCTTCCTGAAAAGGTTGCGGACCTGTTTGCGGCAGCCCAAATTGCCCATGAACCGTTCCGCATGCCAATAGTCCAAACGCCGTCGCGAGAAATAAGCGTCGCATGACCCCCTCCTTCGTTTTAAATCGCACCTGTACAGATGATTGCCACCAATGCCGCCAATCCATTCGTCGGCCAGCAGACGATATTGTAGCGGGTTAGCAAGATTCGCTGTGTAACAAGTTGGTAACAAGGAGGCAGGGCTGCGCCCTAGAGAGTAGAACAGGTGAGCAGTAGAGCGATGGCAGCACAATTCCCGCAGGAAGAATTGTGGCGGAGAGGTTTCATTCTCCGGCATTGGCACCGGCGGGGCGGCTAGCATACTGAAAAGGCTACGGCACGCCCGACCGTGCCTGCTACGCTAGCGGTTCATTCTCGGCAAGAGCGATCCGATGCTGCGGCGTTTGCCGTTGGCATCTTCTTTCGGATCGTAGTCGGTGGCCATCAGATAGGCCCGGAGACTGGCCATGATTTGTCGGGCAGATTCCAGCCCGCTATCTTTGCGGCGATCGCGGCCCCGTTTTGGTCGGACTACGATATCAACCTTGGTGCGTTGCGTAATGTTGCCTGCCGAGTTGCCAACCGTCAGATGCTCTTCGGTGAAGTTCAGCTCGGCGATCTGCGGCACCGGTCGATCATTGGTGCGACGTGCTGCTGGTGCAGCTTGCAGAATCTCCAGCGTCAGCGCGTTACCGCTGATATTGACGATCTCAGCTTCGTGATCGGCGACAAAGCCACGCAGCTTTTCGATGGCAACTCGCAGCGGTACCGCCGTGACCATTGTGCGACGCAGTTCCAGTGTGGATTCGGGAGAAGACCAGGGCCACCAGCGGAATTTGCGCCGTTCGCGCGTCACATCGTTGTCAATTCCCCCTCCCAGTTGCACGACTTTGTTCCGCCCGGTCTCCTTGGCAGTCAACAAGGCGCGATCAGCCCTGCGAAGCATTGTCTCCGGCGTATCGCCACGCTGAACTTCGGTCACTCCAAAGCTGGCCGTGATCTGCGCCCCTCCCATCGCGGGCTGCGTTAGTGCGGCAAACGCCTGTCGAATCTCCTCGGCACGCTCGGCCGCCATCGCATTGCTGCAATTGGTACACAACAGGACAAACTCTTCGCCGCCATAGCGTGCCGCTAAATCGCTCGGGCGGCAATGACTCTTTAGCACCTGTGCATAGCTCTTGATCGCCTCATCACCAGCCTGATGGCCAAAGGTGTCGTTGACGCGCTTGAATCGATCGATGTCGGTGATGATCAAGCTGCACGGAGTATTCCGTTCCAAATGCACATCGACAAACATCGCGTGCATGCGGTCGAACTCGGCGCGGTTGGCCAGTTGCGTCATTGGATCGCGAATCGCCTTTTCGTGTAGCTTCTGACATCGCTCCTCCAGCGAAACCTGTCCAGAAGCATCGTGCAGAATGATGGCCGCACCGAGGACGGTCCCTTCTGCGGAAATTACCGGCACAATTTGCATGTCGATAATCACTCGCTGTTTCTCGTGGTGCAGCACCAACCGCCGCGCCGATTGCGAACCGGAGCGAATGGCCAACGCGACCGGACAATCGGCCATGCTGAGTGGCATACCTCGTTCATCGTGCAATTTGATCACCTCTGGATCAAAGACGCGCTGGCACATGTTCGAGCCAGCAATGCCGGTCAGCCGCTCGGCACCATGATTCCACAGGTTGATCTGCAAGTTCGCATCGACAAATATCACCCCGTCATACATGTTCTCTAGCAGCCGCCGCTGAAACAGCAACTCCGGCGCGATCGACGCCGGGGTCGCCACCTGATGCACCCGTTTCCAATACGAGTTCACCTCGCGAGGATTCAAATCCTCCAGCCAATGCCGGGATACCTCTCCGCGCCATTTCGACTGATCGCTCTTGTGCAGTTCGCTGAATTCGTCAATCAATTGAATGTCGAATTGACTGCCCGATCCGGCGTATAGCTCCATGATCGCGCGATCGTGCGAGCGCGCCGACCGATACACCTGATTGCTGGTGATCGAATCGTACGCATCGGCGATGGCCAGCATTCGCGCAGCGACTGGCAGATTCGTCCCGGTGGTGCTAGTTGCCAGGCGCGAGCCGTCAAACCAGGCCAATGCATGAGTGATAGTTTCAAGCACCTGTAGCGATCCACAGAACGTGGCCAGGATTTCGATCCCCATCAGACGATGGCGATCGACTATGATCTGCTCTTCGTCGGTGAGCTTGGCGGGCTTCAACAGGATCCGCTCGGCCAGGCCGATTTTACCAATATCGTGCAACAACGCGGCGATCTCGATATCCTGTCGCTCTGCTTCGGAGAAACCCTTATTGGCGGCCCAGATCGAACACAAGATCGCCACACGCAGCGAGTGGTCGGCGGTTTCGGCGTGCTTGCAACGCAGTGCCATGAACAGACCTTGTGCCAGCCCTAGTCGTGACTGCACCAGTTGTTGACGTTCGGCTTCCGAAGTTGCGGCCAGCGATCGAACCAGCGTCCCTTCCAATGGCAAAGTTTTGTCCAGCCCACACGTCAATAACAATTCGTTCAGATCAGAGCAGCGCTGCAAAATGTTCTTTTCCTGATCGCTCTGATCTGGCGGATAGATCACTGGCACTGCTGGAAGTGAGTCGGTGCCAGTTGGTGTCAACGAATCGGTTTGTAACATGTTGGGTCAACAATTCCAAAAGAGTCACAGCCGGTAGCCCGATCGATCGCCCGAGTGGAGGCGCAATGGATCCGTCCCGGCAAAAGAGAATTTCACACAGAGGAAACGGCGTGTTGGCATCTCCACCGCAGGTAAGTCGTTGGAGTTAAGTTGTTGCAGCTAAGTCATTACTGTTCAACAAACTTAGGTTACGAGCGAACCGGGACAACCGCCAAGTGACCGCCACAGATACGCATGCCGTCTTGGCGATAAATTCAGTGTCGCGCGTAGCGGTTATGACGATCAAACGCAGTGGGAGTTAGCGGTTCGACCATGGTTCTACCTCTCCACCCGCAAGACTTTGACTTCACGCAACGCGCCATGGGGGAGAGGTCGCGGTATCAGCCGCGGGTGAGGGCGCTTGAGAGAGTAGTCTTGTGAGAGTAGAAAGTAGAGCAATTATGATCGGCACGTTTTTTACTCAGATGCTCCCCTTTCGCGCAGTGCGTGCTTCAGCTCTCCTGCGCGGCAATCAGTAAAATGGCCGCGTTACATCAGCTCAATTGCGCCGCGCGAAGCGTATTCTGCATCAGCATCGTGACCGTCAACGGACCAACGCCGCCAGGGACCGGTGTGATGTGGCTGGCAACTTCTCGGACCGAGTCAAAGTCGACGTCGCCACATAGCTTCCCATCGGCGCGGTTCATGCCCACATCGACCACCACCGCACCCGGTCGGACCATGTCGGCGGTAATGAATCGTGCTCGGCCGATGGCGACGATCAGAATATCCGCCAGCCGCGTGATTGCGCGGAGGTCAGCCGTACGACTATGGCAGATCGTGACAGTCGCGTCTGCTCCTGCCGCACGCTGCACGAGCATGTTGGCCATTGGCTTGCCGACAATATCGCTGCGTCCGACGACGACCACGTGCTTGCCAGCAGTCTCTATTTTGTTGCGAATCAGTAACTGTTGGATCCCCGCCGGTGTGCAGGGCAAGAACCGAGGCTGCCCTTGCACAATCAAGCCCACGTTCTCTGGATGGAATGCATCGACATCCTTCAACGGGCTAACCGCGCGCAGTACGCGCGAGGTGTCCATGTCCGCCGGTAGTGGCAACTGCACCAGAATTCCATGCACTGCGCTGTCCTGGTTCAGAGATTCCACCAACTGTAGCAATTCGGCTTCGGTTGTTGAGGCCGGCAAGGAGTGCATACGGTCGGTGATGCCCACCTTTTGACAGGCGAGCCGCTTGTTGCGTACATAGACCTGACTACCCGGATCCTCACCTACCAGTACTACGGCCAGGCACGGGACAATGCCACGTTGCTTTGTGAATTGTGCCACTTCCAGTTGAAGTTCGGCCTGTATCTGGCTGGCCAGCGCCTTGCCGTCGAGCAATTGAGCAGTCATGCGTGTTCCATCAAAAATCGAATTGCGAAGCACTGCATTTTAGTGCGATGCCGGTTGGAAATATAGGAGTGTGCGGCAAGAGCAAGGGCCTTTTGTTTCGAGATGGGTCCGGCAAATTATATTAACCCGACGCGCAAGCGAGGCGCAGCGACGTTTAGCATTTTTCCTCGCTGGCGCGTCGGGTTATATATGCCTCAAAACCAACCCAGCATCAGCACCAAATGCAACGCCAGACACGAATAGGCTCCTGCCGCCATATCATCGGCCATGATGCCTAGTCCGGCCGGCAAACTTTCTAACTGCCGCGCGGGGGGTGGCTTGGTAATATCAAACAGTCGGTGCAGCAAGAAACCAGCCAGCATTACCGCCGGGCGTTCAAAGGTCGCCAGCGGCACCAGAAAGAACGTCACCGGCAGGCTGACGATTTCATCCAATACAATCGAGCCGGGGTCCTTCTTTCCACCCAGATCCGCCGTGGCACACGTGCAGATCGGAATACTGACCAGAAACAGCAGCAGAATGACCAGCGCCTGCAACCACGGTGACGCGATTTGCAGCACCCCCCAGGCCAAAGGCAGGCCCAAAAGCGTGCCAAATGTGCCCGGCATGAACGGTATGCGGCCAATCCACAAACCGCTCGCCAGAAAAACGGCCAGCGTGTTCCAGCGTGGCGCGTTATAGGAACTGTCTTCTCGTGCGCTCGATGGCGGAATAGGTGAATTGGACATGCGGGTATGGTAGCAAGTTCCCCAGGCGTTTGCAGATTCGATAACGGGCCTCGCCAAGTCCGCAAAAAAACCAGCTTGCCAAGGATGGCAACTTCCTAAATAATGTAAGTGAACATTGAATTGCCGTTTCCCCACCTGCGGCCTCACTTTACAATTCGGCCCGCCGTTTCTTTTCTACACCTGTGCCAGATCGACCATTCCATGGCTGAGCCTACCAAAAAACCGAGTCCTGTCGAAGTTTTCAAGATCCAAAGCCAATATCTGCGTGGGGGAATCCCCGAAGAATTGGTCGACGAGAACGATTTCTTTGGCAAGGGAAGCATCCAGCTCCTGAAGCATCACGGCACCTATCAACAGGACAATCGCGAAGAACGCACCGCACGCGAGGGGATGAAGAGCCTGAAGAACTTTTCCTTCATGGTTCGCTCGCGCATTCCTGGTGGCCGCCTGACCAGCCCGCAGTTGCTGGCCGAAATGGACATCGGCGACGAGCTAGGTACCAGCACGCTGCGCATCACCAGCCGGCAATCGTTGCAATTACATGGCATTCCCAAACGGAGCCTGCGCGAAACGATTCGCCGCATCAACGAAATCAAGCTTTCCACCCTGGCCGCGTGCGGTGATGTGCAGCGCAACTTTATGTGCTGCCCAGCCCCGAATCACAACAGCCCGCTGCACGAAGAAATGTTTGCTTTGGCAAACGAGTTGGCGCTCTACTTTGCCCCGCGCAGCAGTGCTTATTATGAAATCTGGGTCAAGGACCTTAGCACTGGCGAAGACCAGATGGTCTGCGAAGTTGGCCCGCCGCAGCCGCTTCCGTCGCCACAGTTGATGGATAATCCGCCTGACCCGGTGGAACCGATCTATGGTCCGACGTACTTGCCGCGCAAGTTCAAAACGGCATTTGCTTTTGCTGACGACAACTGCACCGATCTGTATTCCAACGACATGGGGTTTATGGCGATCGTCGAGAACGGAACAATCATCGGCTACAACGTACTTGTCGGCGGCGGTATGGGTGTCACCCCTGCCAACAAGCAGACATTTCCCGCCGTGGCCAAGCGGTTGTGCTACGTTCGCCCTGACCAGGTGAAGGATGTTGCCACCGCCGTTGTCAAAGTGCAACGCGACTACGGCAATCGAACCGATCGCAAGCTGGCACGCATGAAGTACCTGATCGCCAATTGGGGAATCGAAAAGTTTAAAGCGAAAGTTGAAGAGTACTACGGTCAACCGCTCCCTGATCCGCATCCAACCGATGTCCACGGTCACGACGACCACATGGGCTGGCACGAGCAAGGGGACGGTCGCTGGTTCTACGGACTGAATGTCGAAAATGGTCGGATCCACGATACCGGTCCGGTTCAAATCAAGACCGCGTTTCGCAAAATCTGCCACGAACTAGCTCCCGAAATCCGCTTGACCGCGCATCAGAGTATCTTGTTCTGCAATCTCACCGCCGAACAGCGCCCGCGATTAGAGCAAATCCTGCGCGAGCACGGAGTTCGCCTGACCGAAGAGACAAGTAC